>JBCDCW010000007.1:0-37136 GCA_039180995.1 Pseudomonadota bacterium | reverse complement strand
TCGTCTCCCAAAGCTGATCCGGGTTCATCTCGCCCAGGCCCTTGTAGCGTTGCAGGGACAGGCCCTTTTCGCCTTCGGCCAGGATGGCTTCTAACAGGTCGGTGGGGCCGTGGATGGCGGTCTCGCGCTCTCTCCGGGTCAGGCGGGCAGGGTCGCGGTAGGTGTTGTCGGTGGCCGCCGCCGCTTGAGCTAGCTTGCGGGCCTCGCCGGAGCGGAGGACGGCGCCGTCCAACGTCCGCACCTCCTCGACGCCGCGCAGCACGCGGGCCAGGCGGATGCCGTGATTTTGGGTGATGCGGCCAGACCAGCCGCGCTCATATTCCTTGGCGACTTGGTCGAGCCGTTGCGCGACGCGGTCGGCGACGCCTTGCAGGTCGGCCAAGTTCTCGGCCTCGAACGCGCCGGCCAGGGCGGCTTGCTCCAGGATGTGGCGCGGGTAATGGGTCGGGAAAGCGTCCAGGATGCGCTTGAAGACGCGGGACGCCTGCACGACGCGGTCCAGGTCGCGGCCCGCGATTTCTTCGCCCGAGGGCAGGCGGAGGACGGCGCCGTCGATGCCCTGTTGGACGAGGTAGTCTTCCAGGGCGGTCTGGTCCTTGAGATAGACTTCGGACTTGCCGCGCCCGACTTTGAAGAGTGGCGGTTGCGCGATGTAGAGGTGCCCGCTTTCGATGATGTCCGGCATCTGGCGATAGAAGAACGTCAGGAGCAGCGTGCGGATATGGGCGCCGTCCACGTCGGCATCGGTCATGATGACGATCTTGTGGTAGCGCAGTTTGTCGAGGTTGAATTCATCCCGACCGATGCCCGTGCCCATGGCGGTGATCAGGGTGCCGATTTCCTGGCTGCTGAGCATCCGGTCGAAGCGGGCGCGTTCGACGTTGAGAATCTTGCCGCGCAGCGGCAGAACCGCTTGGTTCTGACGCGCACGGCCCTGCTTGGCGGAGCCGCCGGCGCTATCGCCCTCCACCAGGAACAGTTCCGCCTTGGACGGGTCCTTCTCCTGACAATCGGCCAGCTTGCCGGGCAGCGAGGCGACATCCATGGCTGTCTTGCGCCGGGTCAGTTCGCGGGCCTTGCGGGCGGCCTCGCGGGCCAGCGCGGCCTCGATGATCTTGCCGACGATCTGCTTGGCCTGTTGGGGGTTTTCCTCGAACCATTCGGCCAGCTTCTCATTCACCAGGTTCTCAACCGCCGGCCGAACTTCAGAGGAGACCAGCTTGTCCTTGGTCTGGCTGGAGAATTTCGGATCGGGCACCTTCACCGACAGCACGCAGGTCAGCCCCTCGCGGGCATCGTCGCCGGTGAAGCTCACCTTCTCCTTCTTCGCGATACCGGAGGATTGGGCGTAGAGGTTGATCGTCCGCGTCAGCGCCCCGCGCAGGCCCGCCAAGTGGGTGCCGCCATCGCGCTGGGGGATGTTATTGGTGAACGGCAGGACCATCTCGTTATAGCTGTCGTTCCACCACATGGCGACTTCCACACCGATGCCGTCGCGCTCGCCCTCCATGTAGACGGGCTCGTCCATGACGGCGGTCTTGGAGCGGTCGAGATATTTCACGAATTCCCGCACGCCGCCTTCATAAAAGAGCTCGGTCTTTAGGGGGTCGGCTGGACGTTCGTCTTCCAGGATGATCTTCACGCCGGAATTGAGGAACGCCAGTTCGCGCAGGCGCTTTTCCAACGTGGCGAAGACGTAATCCAGGTTCGAAAACGTGTCGAGCGACGCCATGAACCGCACTTCGGTGCCGGTTTCGGTCGTGTCACCCACGGCCTTCAGGCTTTCGGTGGTTTCGCCATGCTCAAAACGGGCCACGTGTTCCTTGCCGTCGCGCCAAATGCGCAGTTCCAGCCAATTCGACAACGCGTTCACGACCGACACGCCGACGCCGTGCAGGCCGCCCGAGACCTTGTAGGAGTTCTGGTCGAACTTCCCGCCGGCATGGAGCTGGGTCATGATGACCTCGGCGGCTGACACGCCTTCTTCCTCGTGCAGACCGACTGGAATCCCGCGCCCGTTGTCGCGGACCGACACGCTGGAATCGGCGTGGATCTTGACACTCACCTGGGTCGCGTGACCAGCCAAAGCCTCGTCGATGCCGTTGTCCACGACCTCGTAGACCATATGGTGCAGGCCCGACCCATCGTCGGTGTCGCCGATATACATGCCGGGCCGCTTACGGACGGCTTCCAAGCCTTTGAGAACTTTGATGGAATCGGCGCCGTACTCTTCGGGCGTCGGGGCTGCTTCTGCCATTGGTGTTTTTCCCCTGCGTGTTGCCCAATATATATGCGGTTGGACCGGGGATGTCACGCGAATGACACCATATTTGGTGGGGTTAGGTGGCCTTGACCAGACGCTGATGGAACCGCTCGGCGGCAATGCGGTCGGCTTCCGGTATCTCGTCCCGTCCGGGGGTGGCGAGCCAGCCTTCCGTCCGCTCTGCCTCGGTCTGAATAAAGGCCAGGATCGCGGTCGGATGGGTGTCCATCTCACCGGATTCCGGGCGCGACATCTTCAGGGTAATGAGCGCGTCGATCTCGGTCCTGATGTCGTCAGGCAGGTCGGTCTCGGCCATCAGCGCGTCCATATGCATGGGCGGAAAAGCCCGGTCATGGAGACGCATCCAGCGGAGCGAAAGGGCCGGGCGGACGGTGTAGAACAGCCGCTTGAGTCGGATGCCGCCGCCGGGGCCTGCCAGTCGTTCCTTCTGACGTTGCAGGAGGCGGAGATAGTGCCAGGTCGCCGGTCGGCGGGTGAGGAGCCGGGTAGCCAGACCGCCGAGGTCCTCCGCGGCTGGGGCGCGTCGATAGATGATGGGCGAGCGGATCCATTCGCCGATGACGGCATTGCCCGAAAGCATGAGGTTGAGCGCCTTCCGCAGATCCCAGCCGGAGATGTCGAGTTCGTCGTCCAGCGGTCGCTCGATCACGTCCCGCCCCGGGGCCAGTGTCAGGTGCCAGTCGACCGGGCGGACATAGACGAAGCGGACGTCATAATCGCTGTCGCCGGAATGGAAGCCCCAGGCCCGGCTGCCGCTTTCGATGGCGAGCAGGATGCGGGCGTTCTCGTCGGTTTCGATGCGAGTGAGCTCCGCCTCGATCCGGGCGCGCATGGGGTTGGAGACGGGGGCGGTCATTCCAGCCAGCCATCCTCATCCAGCGGCCAGAACGGGTTGTGGGCATATTCCCAGACATGGTGGTCGGGGTCGGTCCAGGTGCCGGAATAACCACCCCAGTCCATCTTGCGGGGACGGTGGAGGCGTTTGGCGCCGGCTTCGACGGCTTTGGCATAGGCGGCGTCGACGGCGGCCTCGGAGGGCCAATTGACGGCGAGGGTCATGGCGCCGGTGCCCAGGTCGGCAGGGTCGCGGTCGAGTTCCTTGGCCAGCGCGGGCAGGGGGAAAAGGCCGAATTTGAAGCCGCGCATGGTGTAGAAGGCGACGCCGGGCGGGCCGTCATCGGCCACGAGGCCCAGGCGGTCGTAGAAGGCGCGGGACGCGGACAGATTGGTGACGCCCAGGGTGATCAGGGTCAGGCGGTTGGGGATCATGACGTTTCCTCCACGTGGCTTTCGCCGTTCGTCTCGGTGACGGCCAGATGGGTGGCTGGGCCCAGGTCGTCGAACAGCTCGCGCCCGGTACCGGTCAGAACGGCTTGGGCGCCAAGGGCGTGTAGCTCCGAGTAGAGCGCGGCGCGGCGGTGCGCGTCCAGATGCGCTGCGACTTCGTCGAGGAGGAGGATGGGGGGCGTGCCCTCGGTCGTTTTGAGGGCGCGGGCATTGGCGAGGATGAGCGAGATGAGGAGAGCCTTTTGCTCGCCGGTGGAACAGAGGCGCGCTTCCATGTCCTTGGCGGCATAGCGGCCGAGGAGGTCGGTGCGGTGCGGGCCCACGAGGCTGCGGCCGGCGGCCATGTCGCGGGGACGGCTATTGGCGAGGGCCTCTTCGGTTGCTGGCGCGCCCTCATCGGACAAGGCCAGGGCGGCGGCGGGGAAGGGGCCGTCGGTGGGTTGGGCCTGCGCCAGGCGGTCGAGGGCCGTCAGTCGGCGGGTTTGAATGCCGGTGCTCGCGGCGGCCATCTGGGCTTCCAGGGCGCCGTACCAATGGGGATCCTGGACGCCGTCTTTCAGCAGGCGGTTTCGGTCACGCATGGCCTTCTCGTAGCGCAGCACACCCTCGGCGTGGTCGGGATCGAAGCTGAGCACCATGCGATCGAGGAACCGGCGTCGCCCCTCGGCGCCTTCCAGCCAGAGCCGATCCATGGACGGCACCAGCCAGAGCACGCGGAGCAGGCGGGCCAGGGCGATCTGGGGCGCCGCCTTGTCGTCGATCCGCGTGGTCCGTGGCTGGTCCGGCTCGGCGCGGAGTTCGATGTCGTGGTGCGGGGTGATCTCGGCCGCGACGCGCCATCCCACGGCCTCGGGCCGCCGGATAATCTCCTCGGCCGCTGCCCGGCGCATGCCGCGGCCGGGGGAGAGCAGCGAGATCGCTTCCAGAAGGTTGGTCTTGCCCGCGCCGTTGGGCCCGTGGATTGCGGTGATGCCCCGCGGAAAGCCCAAGCGCGTTCGGCGGTGGCTGCGGAAATGGGAAAGGGTCAGCGACGTGACCCGACCCGCCTCAGACACGCATGGGCATGACGACGTAGATGGCGCTCTGGTCGTCGCCCTCGCGCATCAGCGTGGGGTCGCCGGCATTGTTGAACATGAAGATCGCGTTCTCCCGGTCGACCTGGGCCGCGATCTCCTGGAGGTACTTGGCGTTGAAGCCGATCTCCAGCTTCTCGTCGCCATAGGCGACGGCCAGTTCCTCCTCCGCGTTCCCGGAATCCGGGGCGTTGACCGAGAGGGTCAGGCGGTCCTCATCCAAGGCCAGTTTCACCGCGCGCGACCGTTCCGATGACACGGTGGCAACCCGGTCGACCGCCTTGGCGAAGTCGGAGGCGTCCACTTCTAATTTCCGCGTATTCCCCACGGGGATGACGCGCGCATAATCCGGGAAGGTCCCGTCGATCACCTTGGAGGTCAGGGTGATCTGCGGCGTCGCGAAGCGGATCTTGGTCTCGGACACCGACACCGCGATCTGCGCCTCGTCGTCGGAGAGAAGCTTGCGCACCTGGTCCACCGTCTTGCGGGGCACGATGACCCCGGGCATCTCACCCGCGCCTTCAGGCAGGTCGGCGTCCACCCGCGCTAGCCGGTGGCCATCGGTGGCCACGGCGCGCAGGGCCTTGCCGGCATCGCCGTCGGCCACGTGCAGATAGACGCCGTTCAGGTAATACCGCGTCTCCTCGGTCGAAATGGCGAAACGGGTCTTATCGAAGAGCCGCCGCAGCACCGGCGCGGGGCAGGAGAAGTTCGCGGCATAATCGGAGGACGCCATGACGGGGAAGTCTTCGCGGGCCAGCGTCGCCAGTTGGAAATGGGAGCGTCCGGCGGTGACGTTCAGCCGGCCTTGGGCCTGGTCCTCGTCGATCTGGACGAGCGCCCCATCGGGCAGCTTGCGGACAATCTCGTGAAACAGCAGCGCGCTGACAGTCGTGCCGCCCGCCCGCTCGACCTGGGCCCCGGTCTTGTCGATGACCTCGATATCCAGGTCGGTGGCCTTGAAGCTGACGTCGCTGCCATCGGCTTCCATCAAGACATTGGCGAGGATCGGGATCGTGTTCCGACGCTCGACAACCGCCTGCGCCTGGGAGACCGCGTCCAGAAGGGCGGCCCGCTCGATGGAGAACTTCATCTTTTCTTCCTCGCCTGTCGGGACGGGCAGAATAGCGACGCTTTGGCGCCACGCAATGTCGATTTAGCAGATTTGGGAGCGGTTGTTGCGCACGAAATGTCCGGTCATCGGTCCACGCGGATAGCGAGCCGGAGAGAGCCGCAGCCGCCCTGTCGCACCTTGCAGGGCGCAGCGGCGCGTTCCTCGGCCCCAGGGGCCAAACCGATGCTTACCCCTCCAGCTTCTTTTGCAGAAGTTGGGCATCCTCGGCGATCTGAGGTTCCGCCGCGATCAGCTCTTCGATCCGACGCACGGCATATAGAACTGTCGTATGGTCCTTGCCGCCAAACTTGCGTCCGATCTCGGGGTAGCTACGCGGCGTCAGCTTCTTGGCCAGATACATTGCCATCTGCCGGGGCCGCGCCACGGATCGCGACCGGCGGGCCGAGGTCATGTCCGACATGCGCAGGTTATAATGCTCGCAGGTCTTCTTCATGATGTCGTCGATGGTCAGGCGCTTCTCGGTTACGCGCAGCAAGTCAGCCAGTACGTCTTGGGCCTGTTCCAGCGTGACCTGCTGGCCAATCAGATCGGCATAAGCGGCCAAGCGGTGGACGGCACCTTCCAGAACGCGGATGGACGTGGTGATCCGGCCCGCCAGATATTCCATCACGCCATCGGCGATGGTGAATCCAGGCTGCTGACTCTGCAACACGTCATATCGATGCAAAAGAACGCCCAGCCTCAACTCGTAATCAGCAGGGTGCAGATCGACCACCAGACCCGATTGCAGGCGCGTGGTGATGCGTTCCTCCAGATCGCTGATCTCGGCAGGCGACCGATCAGCCGAAATGACGACCTGTTTGCCTTGATCGACCAGGGCATTGAATGTGTGGAAGAACTCTTCCTGTGTGCTGTCCTTGCCGGCGATGAACTGGACGTCATCCACCAACAGGACGTCGACGCTGCGGAACAATTGCTTGAAGTCCATCGTGGCCTTGTCGCGCAGGCTCTGCACGAAGCGGTACATGAATTGCTCGGCGGTCAGATACATGACGCGTTTGTTGGCCCCCGCCTGCAATTCCCAGGCGATGGCTTGCATCAGATGGGTCTTGCCCAGGCCTACGCGGCCATGGAGAAACAGCGGGTTAAAGCTGACCGTCCCGCCCTTGGCCACGCGGCGTGCGGCGGCATGGGCCAATTCATTGGACTTGCCGACCACGAAGCTGTCGAAGGTGAATCGCGGATCCAGCGTGCTTTCCACGCGGGTCGGGCGCGGCGCGGCCTCGTCGGGCGTGATGCGCGACGGCGCCGGGCGGGTCGCGCCAGTGGCCGTGCAGGTCACGCGCGTGGCTTCGATACCGGCCTTGTCGGCATGGCGAAGGATGATGTCTTGGAAGTTCTGAACGACCCATGTGCCGATGAATTCGGTGGGCGACGACAGGGCGATGGTCCGGGATTCGTAATCGCGGAAGGTCAGCGGCGCGATCCAGGTTTTGAAATTGTGTTCCCCGATGTCCTTCCGAATCTCGCCCTGCAACTGCGCCCAGGTGTCGTTTGTCATTATTGGCCCTTACCCTCTTTTTTTATGGTTTCAGGACTGCCTCCAAGCCAGTCCCCGGGCCTTCCAACCATTGAGGCCCCCCCGTTTCCCTTCAGCGTCCAGATCGCCCTCGAACCCTTCGGCCACGTTGATGCAACGAACCGGGCGCCCCTTGGCAGAGAGGGCCGCGGCGACGGCTTCTGCCGCCTGCATCGAGCGCGCGCCGGAGCGGCAGATGAACAGGAAGCAGGATGGCAATTCGCCCACCTCCGACATCAGCGCCCCGACGAAAGCCGGGTTCTGGGACATGTCGGGCCAGGACTTCCATTCGACATGAACGGTGTCCCGATCTAGCTCCGACAGGTCGGGCCCACCCACGAATGACCATTCGGGCCGGGTCCGAACATCGACTAGGACGGAAGCGGTGTCGTCTGACAAAATCTGCCATGCTTCCTGAGGCCCCACCTCAGAAACACCTGGCGCCGCAACCGTACCCATCGTCGTGTCCCCATACGTGCGATCTGACTCGCTGGAGGGAGGGATATCGGTTGGCATGCGAAGGCATCAATGACTCTTCATCCTTGACTCGACCGCAAGTTGAAAAGAATCTGTCACATTTCTGCTAGTTTGTTGCTTTAAAGACAAAAAAAGTCCGCCTCGCGGCGGACTATCCGAATCTATTGACTGTGATTTTTGTCACAAACCGTGTGGTGCGTTAGGCCCCGATAGCCTTCACGCGCGCGGCCAGCCGGGACATCTTCCGAGCGGCTGTATTCTTGTGAAAAACGCCCCTGGTAACGCCGCGCATCAATTCGGGCTGAGCCTCTTTTAGCGCCGCCGTAGCAGCAGCTTGGTCGCCCGAGGCGATGGCCTCTTCGACTTTACGCAGATGGGTGCGAATGCGGGATCTGCGGGCTTTGTTAACGGCGAATCGGCGCTCGTTCTGGCGGGCACGCTTCTTGGATTGGGGAGAGTTTGCCATTTTGATCGAATCCTGGTCTCGGAGCGGTTGACGTGACGTTACGCGAAAGGCCAACCCCGATGAGACGGCGTCGACCGTCGCGGATCAATCCGGCCAAAGCGGGCCTCACACGCATGATGCGCGGCCTATATAGGTCGGCAGTGGGGCCGTCAAGCAAGGGGTCTGACCCCCTGGAGCGTGATCGCAACAGGCGAAATGTCCAACCTTGGATATCCTGGCGGCTCACAAATGGGCCAATCGCCACGGCGTCAGCGATCGCGGAATTGGGGTTCGCGCTTCTCGACGAAGGCGGTCATACCTTCCGTCTGATCTTCGGTCGCGAAGAGCGAATGGAACAGGCGCTTCTCGTACATCAGACCTTCGGACAGGCTGAGGTCTTGGCTGCGATTGACGGCATCTTTCACGGCCACGACCGTGATCATGGATTTCTCGGCGATCTTGCCTGCCGCCGACAACGCCTCGTCCACCAACTTCTTGGTCGGTACAACCCGGCTGACCAGCCCCGACCGCTCGGCCTCCTCGGCATCCATGAAGCGGCCCGTCAGGTGCATGTCCATGGACTTCGCCTTGCCCACAGCGCGCGTCAGCCGCTGGGTGCCGCCAAGGCCTGCGATCACCCCCAGGTTGATCTCGGGCTGGCCGAACTTGGCCGTATCTGCGGCAATGATGAAGTCGCACATCATCGCCAATTCGCACCCCCCGCCCAGGGCATAGCCCGCCACGGCCGCGATGATCGGCTTGCGGATCGACAGCAGCACGCCGACCTCCGGTCCGAAGAGGTCACCCATGAACACGTCCACGAAGCTCTTCTCGGACATCTCGCGGATATCGGCGCCCGCGGCAAAGGTCTTGTCCGACCCCGTCAACACGATGCAGCGGACCTTGTCATTGTCCTGCGCCGCCTTCAGCGCCTTGGCCAGTTCCGTCAGAAGTTTCGAGTTCAGCGCATTCAGCGCTTCGGGTCGGTCCAGTCGAATGAGGGCGACGTGGTCGTTCACGTCGACATTCAGCGTCTCGTAGCCCATCCTGCGCTCCGCGTGTTGCTCAAGGTGTCCATGCCTGCCGCAGGGGGCAGGGTCTTTCAAGTCATCTCTGGCAGGTGACGCAGTGGAAGCTGGACCGCCCCGATTGGACGGTGCGGCGGATGGTCCCGGGGCAATCGGGTGTGGGGCACGGCGCGCCTTCGCGGTCGTAGACACGGAAGCCGTGCTGGAAGTAGCCCAGCGTGCCGTCGGCCTGGCGGTGGTCGCGCAAGCTGGACCCGCCGGCGGCGATGGCCTCCGACAGGACATCCCGGATGATCGGCACCAGCGCCGCCACACGCCCCGCCGAAATCCGGCGCGCCTTTCGCAGGGGCGCAATCCCCGCCCTATGCAGGGCCTCGCAGACATAGATGTTTCCCAATCCCGCCACCACGCGCTGATCCAACAGGGCCGCCTTGACCGGCGTGTTTTTGGTGGCGAAGGCCGCGATCAGATGGGCTTCACTGAAGGCGTTGCCCAACGGCTCCGGCCCCAGTTTCGCGATCAGCCAATGATCCTCCAACTGCTCTGTCCGCGCCAGATCCATGGCCCCGAACCGGCGGGCGTCGTTGAACGTCACCCGATGCCGGTCGGTGTGGAAGACGACGTGATCGTGTTGCGGCAGCCAGCCCGTCTCTCGGTGAAACTGGCCCAATCGCAGGTCGTCCACCACCATCCGCCCCGACATGCCTAGATGCACGATCAACGTCTCGCCGGTGTCCAGATGCAACAGCAGGTATTTCGATCGCCGCCCCAGCGCCGTGATCGTCACCCCCGCCAGCCGCTCGGCCATGCGCTCGGGGAAGGGCCAGCGCAGATCGGGTCGGTTCACGTCGACCCGGATCAGCCGCGCGCCCTCCAAAGCGGGGGTCAGGCCGCGACGGACCGTCTCGACTTCGGGGAGTTCGGGCATGGGGGCCTTTCGGTCGGGGCAGCGCGCCCTATAAGTCAGCCGGACAGATGAAGGGGCGCAAGCCATGACGCAAGAGAGCGGCAAGACCACGCATTTCGGGTACCAGGACATCCCGGAGGACGAGAAGGCCGCGCGGGTGCATGGCGTGTTCTCATCGGTGGCGTCGAAATACGACATCATGAATGACGTGATGTCGGCGGGCATCCACCGTCTCTGGAAGGACGCCATGATGGATTGGCTGGCCCCGCGGCCGGGCCAGCGCCTTCTGGATGTGGCTGGCGGCACCGGCGACATCGCATTCCGCTTCCTGGACCGCGCCCCCGACGCCTCGGCCGTCGTGCTCGACATGACCGAAGACATGCTGGCGGCGGGCCGCAAGCGCGCCGAGGCCGAGGGCAAGGATCTCGACTGGGTCGTCGGCGATGCCATGGCCCTTCCGTTCGAGGATGCCACCTTCGACGCCTACACGATCAGTTTCGGCATTCGGAACGTCACCCGCATCCCCGACGCCCTGTCCGAGGCCTATCGCGTCCTGCGCCCCGGCGGCCGTCTGATGGTGCTGGAATTCAGCCAGTTACCGAACCCGCTGATGCAGAAGGCCTACGACCTCTATTCCTTCAACGTGATCCCCCGCATGGGCCAGGCCATCGCAGGTGATCGGGACAGCTACCAATACTTGGTCGAAAGCATCCGCCAATTCCCCGACCAGGACCGCTTCGCCGCCATGATCGCGGGTGCGGGCTTCGGCAACGTTAAGTATCGCAACCTCTCCTTCGGCATCGCGGCGCTGCATTCGGGTTGGAAGCTCTAAGTGCGCGGACCCCATAACATCTGGCGGCTGATCCGGACCGCCGGCACGTTCGAACGCACGGGCGCCATGGATTTCGTGCTGGACCAGATGGAAGCGCCCAAGCCCCTGCGCATCGCGGCGCGCGTGCTGGGCTGGCCGTTCCGCTGGGTCGGCCTGAAAGGCGACCCCAGCCTGCCGCCGGTGATCCGAGCGATCACCGCGCTGGGCCCCAGCTACATCAAGTTCGGCCAAATCCTGTCCACCCGCCCGGACTTCGTGGGCGGCGACCTGGCCCGTCAGCTTCGGGTGCTTCAGGACAAGCTGCCGCCCTTCCCGACCGATCAGGCGAAAGCCATGGTCGAACGCGATCTGGGCGTGTCGGTCACCAGCGTCTTCACCGAATTCTCGGATCCCGTCGCCGCCGCCTCCATCGCCCAGGTCCATAAGGCGCGCCTGGTGTCCGACGGGCGCAAGGTGGCCGTGAAGGTCCTGCGTCCGGGCATCGAACGGGCCTTTCGACGTGACATCGACGCCTTCTATTTGGGCGCCCAGATGGTCGAACTCTTGGCCCCCGGTGCGCGCCGCCTGCGCCCCATGGACGTGGTCGCCCATTTCGATGCGACCGTGCAGCAAGAACTCGACATGCGCACAGAATGCGCCGCCGCCAGCGAATTCGCCGCAAATACGGCAAGCGATGAGGGGTTCAGCGTTCCGCAGGTGGAATGGGATCTGTCCGGCCGCGCCGTGATGACCTTGGATTGGGCCGAGGGGATCCAGATGGCGGACGTGGACGCCTTGGATGCCGCGGGTCACGACCGGGCCGCGCTGTCCGAACGGGTGATCGCGGTCTTCCTGCGCCACGCGCTGCGCGACGGCTACTTCCACGCAGACATGCATCAGGGCAACATCAAGGTCGCCCCGGGGGGCGAGATCGTGGCCCTGGATTTCGGGATCATGGGGCGGCTCGACGAATATACTCGCCGGGTCTATGCCGAGATCCTGATGGGGTTCATCCGCCGCGATTATCACCGCGTCGCCGAAGTCCATTTCGAGGCCGGCTACGTGCCCGCCGATCAGGATGTGGACCTCTTCGCCCAAGCCCTGCGCTCGGTGGGCGAGCCGATTTTTGGGATGGACGCGTCGCGCATCTCCATGGGCCGCCTTCTAGCCTATCTCTTCGAGGTGACCGAGCGCTTCGGAATGGAGACGCGGACTGAGCTCATCCTATTGCAACGCACCATGGTCGTGGTCGAGGGCGTTGCCCGCACGCTGAACCCCCATATGAATCTCTGGACGGCGGGCCGTCCGGAGATCGAGCGATATATCCGCGAAAGCCTTGGCCCGCGGGCCGTCGTGCGCGACCTGACTCGAACGGCGCAGGTTCTCGTGCGGTTCGGTCCGCAATTGCCGGCTGCGCTCGACGACGCGCTGCGGGGACGCATTCGTGGTGCGGCGCCCGAGCTGTCGGCCTCCGGACGCCGGGGCGCCGCCATGGGGTGGTTCGCGCTGGGGGCCGGTACGGCAATGGTGGCATTGACGCTGGGCCTCTGGATCGGGTGACGGCGCCCGACCAGCTTAGGTCTTGGCACATCTGGCAGAGCGCGCCGGCCGATCTTGGCGCGGGCGAGCCACCGGGTCGGCCTGGCCCGTCATTGTGGTGCGCGCACCGTGTCCATCTGATCGGTTGACAACCGAGTGCCGTCAGCCAGGATCAGTTCTGGACCGGCATCGGTCAGTGCAACCTCACGAACTGCCCCGTAATGACTGACCGGAATGGGATCGAGCAGCTGATCTCCCGCCTGCGGTTCGACCTGTAATGTGTATTGACCCGCCGGCAAGGGACCGGCGGGGCCAGGCCAGGCCAGGGTCTTCGCATCCGGGTTCAGGGCCTGGCGGCGCACTTCCCGTCCCAGTTCGTCGGTGACGACCAAGTCGGCTTTGTCGGCCACGGCTGGAATGTCCACATACAGGTCCTGTGCCGCAGCATCGCCCGCGATCGGGCCGCGATGGCGTACTTCCATCCCGATCCATTCCGCCGCCGAGGAGACGTCCCGCTGATCGAGGCGCGCGGTCATTCCCTCTAGCAATTCGTTGGTCCGAACGCTCTGTTCCACATTGGAGAATGTGGCCAGTTGCGCCACGAACTCCGTGCTGTCGGATGGTTCCAGCGGGTCTTGATTGCGGATTTGGGCCGTGAGCAGGGTCAGAAATGTATCGAAGTCGGAACTGAGCCCGTTGCTGCTGGCCGTGGTCGCGGCCGGTGCGGTCGGGGCCGGGGTGGTTGCGGTGCTGTCCGCGATAGTGGTCATATTGCCTCCTAAAGGCGTAGGTCGAGCCGAGTGATTCCAGGGGTCGGTTTGCCCTGTGCGGTGGCCTCGGGCGGGGTCTCGGCCTGGCCGGTGGTCGGCGCTTGCGGCCGATCGGGATGCGCGCGCGTCGGGTCGCGGTCGCCTTCGGGCCCGCTATCGGTCGGGTTGGACTGGCCCTGGCTGCCATCCGTCATCAGGCTGCGGGGCCCGGACGACAGATCGACCCGGTCGATCGGCACGCCATCCGCGACGAGGCTTCGATGCAAGATCTCGATCTGGCGTCGGATGACATCGACCGTTTCGGGCCGGTCGGTCTGGATCGCCAGTTGTAGTCCTCGGTCACCGGTTTCCAGCGTGACTCGGATCCGGCCGAGGGTGGCAGGCGCCAACTCGATCTCGGTGCGATGGGGCGTCGTCACAGTGGCGTCGCGGGTGCGGATCTGGATGTCCTCGACCAACGCGCTCAGTCGGTTCGGCAGATCGACCGGCGCGACCGGCGCGACCGGCGCGACCGGCGGGGCGCCAGCCGCCGAAACTGGCGCTGCGGACAGCGCCGCCATTGGAGGGGCTTGCTCGGGTGCAGGTGCCCGGGCTGACATCACCAGATCGACATCGAGTACGGCGCGGGCCGAAATCTCGCGCCCGCCGCCTGGCCGTTCGATCTTCCCGAGATGTCCGCTGGTATCGGTCGCAGCGGCTTCAGGGTTTGTAGGTCGTATGCGGGATGTCGCTTCCAACAGGGGCATGGCCGCACGTGCGGGATTGGGCGTCGTTGCGCCAAGCGGCAAATCGGGCAGTCCGCCGCCGGATCGCCCGTTCGTCTGCCGCACTTGGCCATTGGCCCCTGCGAGGTCATCGGCCGAGGATTGGACGGGCCCCGACACGGGCAACACGGTCGCGGTTGCGGATGTCAGCGCCTCGACCGACCCGGTCGGGCCATCGGCTGATCGGATCGGCGCGGCAGGGGCGGCCGAAGCGGCGACAGCATCGACCGAGATCCGCGATGATGGCACCGCCGTCGGTTGGTCCGTAAGTGTGGCCGCCTGCAATGGTCGCCCCGCGGACTGGGGGACATGGATAACGACCCCATCGGAGGCGCCCGGACCGGCTGCCACTTGGTCGATCCCCGGACCCCGGCCGAGGAACCGTCCGCCTGCCTCTCTGGGCAGGTGCGGATGCACCGCTGTCGGGCCCGGCCGCTCCCGGCTCTCCACCGCCCAGCCTTTGGGCCCGGCGGACGCATCTCCGTTGAACAAAACGGGTCCGCCAATGTCCGACGGCGTCGTCCGAAGGAAGGTACCATCAGGCGCCGCAGAGGAGAAAGGCGCGACCGGTGTGGCCTCCGACCATCGCGGCAGATCTTGGGCCAACGCGGCTGGGCGCATTCCCGTCCTGTCCGCCAAAGAGGATGGCAGTGCGTCCGGCGCCGTTGCCGGGGCGCGCGATGCGCCCGTTGCGGGACGATCAACGGGCTGCCGATCGGGTTGACCCAACGCGGCCGGCCGCATCCCTGTCGCATCCGCCAGAGAGGATGGCATGGCAATGCCGGGTGTGGGCGCTTCCCGTTGCCCGTCGGTTGTGGGCACCGCTGGGCCGGTGACAGTCGGTCTGAAATGCGCCGGTGCGGTCGGCCGCGTTCCGCTAGAATCGGCCAAGGAGTGTGGCAGGCCCGCCCCGGCCGCCGGAACCACCGTGCCCGTCGGCGACGTCCGATCGGTCTCCGCGATTGCGCCGTGGAAGGCGGTGATCGCAGGGGCCGGACCGACTTCCGCATCCATCGCGTCTATGTCGGCCGGGCGCACCAACGACGTGGCTTGCGGTGTCGTGTCGGGCGCCCATTGGGCGGCGAAGCCAGATTGGGAAGGCGCCAAGCCCGGCGGACGCGGCGTATCGCCGTCGAACGGCCCGGCCGATGCGCCAGGTACATGACCCGGCCGCGCCGGATCGACCGTTGGCGCACCCGGAGGCGTCGGCAGCCGCGACCGCCGCGCCTCGAAAGCGAGGGCGGTCCGGTGGTTCACAATGTCCGGATCGCTTGGCGGCTGGGCCAAGGCCGACCCCCCCGCCCCGCCTGGCAGAAGAAGAGCGTTCGGCACGGCGGCGGCGGCGTGGGGAACGTCTGCCGACGTGGTCGTCAAAATCGCCCATTCCGGCCGCCCATCCTGGCGCTCCGTGACGGAATCTCCCGATTCTCCTGCGCTTTCCTGCGCGCGAATCGGGGTCGGTGCCGTCGCGCTGTCCTCCGACGCCGTTGCGATTTCCTCGGCTTCTGGCTCGGCTTCGGGATCGACCCCGTCGATTTCCATCGGATCCTCTGGCAACGGGCTGTCCATCGCCCGGGAGGCATCGTCCGTCCTGTCGAAGATGACCTGGAAAGCCGATGCATCCAATCGGCGGCCGGTCGCGTCCTGGATCGGCCCTGTCCCGGGGTCGGGGGCCGCTTTCGGCGTCTGGACGGGCACAGCAGGCAGCGGCAACATGGGAATCCTCGGATCGGTCGACTGCGCGATCTCCTAGCGACTCGGTGTTACCAATTCCTTTACCCCGTCGATCTAAACCAAGGGCCAATCCGTAGGAGGCCCGCCATGATCCCCGACTCGACCGCCCTCTTCGGCGCGCCCGCGCCGCTGGCGACCCCGCCCGATCCGCTCCGGAACAAGGCGGTTCAACTGGAAGCTTTCCTCTTCGAGGAATTGCTGCGGGTTTCGGGCGTCGCATCGCCGTCGCCATCGGGCGGCGGCGACTCACAGTTTGAAAGCTTCCTGCGCCGTGCCCATGCCGAAGCAGTCGCCGGATCCGGCCAGACCGGTCTGACCGAGGCGATCTATCGCGCCTTGGCGCGATCGACCGGGGGCTAGCGACAGCGGGTCAGTTGCCGCTGATACATGGCGGCGCGGGCATCGACCTCGCCAGCGATGCGGATCAGCCATGGCTTGGCGCGGTAGCTGCCCCGGGCATATCCGGCGCGGCCATCGTGATAGGCCAAATATTGGTTGCGCGCGTCCGCCAGCGAAATGCCCAGCGCCCTGTTGGTATCGGCCATGTACCAGCCCATGAAATCGGTTGCGTCGCGGATATCGTCGCGCCGGGCGCGCCGCTTGCTCTGCTTTTCGACATACTCGTCCCAGGTGCCATCCAGCGCCTGGGAATAGCCAAACGCGCTGCTCTGCCGGCCGATGGGCACGACGCCCAGTGCGAATCGTAGGGGCGTGCGGGCATCGGAAATGAACTTCGATTCCTGGTATATCGTCGCCATCTGAACATGGACCGGCACGCCCCATTTCCGCTCGGTCGCGCGGAAGGCGCGCATGTAACCGGGTCGCTGGTCGAGAATGCTGCACGCATTGTCCAGGTTTCGCGGCGCCTTGCCTCGGATTTCGCCGTCGCCATAGCCACCGCCGCAGGCGGCAAGCAGCAGCACACAGCCGATCTTCAGAAGTCTTTTCATTTTGTCACTGCCCGGTTTTGTTATTTTACCGATTTGCCGGAAAGGATAGCTCAGGCGCACGCGCCTGCCAATCACATCAGACGAATACGGCCAAAAGCAGGGGCAGGGCCAAGACCGACATCGCCGTCGACACCACGACCAGACCGGCCACGGGCTGGGCCTCGGCGCCGTATTTTTCCGCCAGCAGGTACGAGGTGACGGCCACCGGCGTGGCCATCTGCACCACCAGAACGGCCAGGGTCACCCGGTCCAACCCGAAGGACAGTCCAACCGCCCAGGCAAGCGCGGCGCAGATCACGACCTTCCCGGCCGACAACCCGACCGCCCTCCAAAGACCCGCCGGGCGCAGGCGGGCAACGGCCACACCCAGCGTGACCAGCATCAGCGGGATGCCCATCTGACCCACCAGATCGACGGTATTGAAGATCACATCCGGCACGGCCCAGCCTCGCCACAGGAACAACGCGCCCAGAAGGGTCGCCCCCACCATGGGTTCCTTCAGGGCGCGCAGCGGGTTGCCGCCGCCCGACACGATCCAGATGCCGATGGTGAAAGACAGGACAGCGGTCACCGAAAAGACCACCACGGCATAGCCCAACCCCACATCCCCGAACGCGAACAGCGCCAGCGGCAGACCCAGATTGCCCGTGTTCCCGAAGCTCAGCGGCGCCCAATAGGTGCGCCGACCCAGTCCAAGCGCCCGGCACATCCCCCACATCGCGATCAGGACCACTCCGTAGGCCGCCAGCGCGGCCAGCAGCAGCCGCCCGGCGATGCCGGGATCCAGGCCCGACCGGGCCAGCGCGACGAAGATCAGACAAGGCACGGCTAGCGTCATCGCCAGGCGCGTCACGAAGGCGGTGTCGTAATCGTAGCCCAGCTTGACCCAGGTGAACCCGATGGCCGCCAGCGCGAAGACCGGCGCCACGATCTGCAAGACTGTCAGTGTAAGACTCACAATGTGTTTCCGCCGAATCACTCCCGACGCGATTTACAAGGTCGGAGTGGGCGGTCTAGGAACGGAGGTGGGAAAGGGCAATGTCATGCTTCATAATCATGCCAAGTATGGGCTCGGCGAAGTCGTTCGTCACAAGACGCATCCATTCCGAGGCGTCATCTTCGATGTAGACCCAGAATTCTCCAATTCGGACGAATGGTACGAGGCGATCCCCGCCGAAGCGCGCCCGCGCAAGGACCAGCCGTTCTACCATTTGCTCGCCGAGAATGAGGAAAGCTACTACGTCGCCTATGTCTCCGAGCAAAACCTGGTTCGCGACCGCTCCGGTGAGCCGGTGACGCATCCCGATCTGGGCGATCTATTCGGGTCCTTCGATGGTCAGCAATACCCTCTGCATTTCGATCTGAACTAGGCGCCGGGTTCGTCTGCTTAAGGCGATCTTCACCTTTCCCCGTCATGCCGAGCGCACCGCCCGACCCCCGGGCCGGAGACGACGAGGATTATGGACGGCGGCGCGGCGGATACCCGATTCATTCAGGAACGGCGGCGGCGTCTGGTGGCGGAGCGCACGCTGGAGCGCACGCGTGGCGAGTTGACGCGCGCGCATGCCGCCCTGGTGGCCAATGCCGACCGGCTGTCCCGCCGCTATCTGTCACAGCGCGAAACCAACCTGAAGCTGACCGAACGACAGGCCCAGGTCCTTGAGCAGCGCAAAGAGGCCGCCGACCGGGCTGACCGCGCGCGCCGCCGCCTGTGGCACGCGCTGGAAGCCATGCGCGACGGCTTCGCCGTATTTGATGCCCAGGGGCGGCTTGTCGCGGCCAACACGGTTTATCTCCAGCTCTTCGAGGCGGATTCGACCATCGGCCCCGGATCGAACGCGGCCGAGATGTTCGCGCTGGCCGCCGAGGAAGGCGCTTTCGACATCGGCGAGATGGAACCCGAGGAATGGGCCGAGGCCCATACCGCCCGCTGGAACGCGGATCCCATCCAGCCGCTGCAACTGCACCATTACGACGGCCGCGTTATCCGCCTCCAGGATCGCCGCGCCCCCGACGGCGACGTGGTATCCCTGGCCGTCGCCGTCACCGTCGAAGCCGCCCACGCCGAGGCCCTGTCCGACGCCCGGGACGAGGCCGAGGCGATGGCCCAGGCCAAGGCCGGTTTCCTGGCCCGGATGAGCCACGAGATCCGCACGCCCATGAACGGCGTCATGGGTCTGGCCGACCTGCTGATCGAAGGCGCCCAGGACGACGAGACCAGCCTCTATGCCCGCACCATTCGCGACAGTGCCGAGGCGCTTTTGTCGATCGTCAACGACACGCTGGATGTCTCCAAGATCGAGGCCGACAAGGTCGACCTGAGGGAAGCCGTCTTCGACCTGGAGGCTATGCTGGGCGATTGCCTACGGCTGGTCGGCCAGACGGCCAAGCCAGGGGTCGAAGTCGGCCTTTTCTACCCCCTCGACGCGCCGATCCGCGTGACCGGGGATGCCGGTCGGATCCGGCAGATCGTCACCAATCTGCTGGGCAACGCCTTCCGCTTCACCACCGAAGGGCATGTGGTTATCCGCGTCACGGCCACCCCTGCCGCCGACGGTACGACGTTGGTGATCGCCGTCGAAGACACCGGCCCGGGCATCCCCGAGGCCGAACAAGACACCATCTTCGAGGCATTCGGCCAGGCCGCGTCCTCCACGCCGGAACGTGCGGCCGAAGGAACGGGGCTCGGCCTGACCATTTCGCGCGGGCTGGCCGAGCGGATGGGCGGCAGCCTGTCGCTCAGCAGCGTGCCGGGGCAAGGTTCTCGCTTCATGCTGTCTGTGTCCCTGCCATCCGAGCCACCCGCGCCGCTGCCCGCGCTGCCCGCCATCATCCACGTTCCACCCGTCGATCTGGCCGCGCGGTTGGTGGCGGAACGGCTGACTGCTATCGGTGTCTCGCTCTCGGACCAACCGGGGGCGGGCCCAACGATACAATCCCTGACGGCGCCCCCGGCGCAACTTCTGGCCGCCCAGGGCGCACCGCTGATCGGCCTGGGGCTCGGCGGCGCCGAGGCGTTGGGCGGCCGGGCCACGCTCACCCTGCCGCCCGATCCGCCAGGGGCGACCCTGATGGCCGCGCTCAGCACGCCCCCGCCCGCGGTTAGCCCCACGCCGACAATCGCTGATCCTGGCGGGCAACCCTACCTGTTGATGGCCGACGACAACGCCACAAACCGCCTGCTGCTGGACCGGATGATGCGGGACACGCCCTACGAAATCCGGATCGTCACCGACGGGCAAGAGGCCTTCGAGGCTTATCGCGACCGGCGCCCCGATGCCGTGGTGTTGGACATCTCCATGCCTCGCATGGACGGGTTCGAGGCTGCCGCCGCCATGCAGGACCACGATGCCGATTGCGCCCCGCTCTTGGCGTTGACCGCCCATGCGGGTGACGAGATGGGCAACCGGCTACTGGTCGCGGGATTCGCGGCCCATCTCAACAAGCCTCTGAAGAAGCAAGATCTGCTGGACGCGTTGACGGCGGCCCTGGATGCGCAAGCCCCGGCTGGCCCGCCGACCTGACCGACCTCGGGGCGATCCATGTGAAAGACACGGGTCCCGTTTGCCTGGTCGGGCGTCTTGTTTTGGAACGAACAGTCACCGCCGTCACTCAGACGGGTTCTGCCGTGCTCCGCCACCAAAGCGGTTCTCGGAAAACCTGAGACATCGGCATTTCGAGAAACACGAGCCACATCAATGCAATGTCGAGACATTTCTCACAGAAGCTCAGTCAGGTTTTCCGAGAACCGCTGTAAATCGGGCCGCCCATCCCACGAAGCAGATCTGAGGCCGATGTTAAGCTGAACCAGACCTTGCCGTCACTGGCCCAAGACCGGCCCAAGAATGCGCAGCCCCAAACGTTCCACCCACTGGGCGCTCCGCGGCAGAAAGAAACGTCCACCCCGATGTCCGGCTCGACAATCTGTGGAAAGCTTGCCTAGGCCGTCGCGCGACACGTGCGATGGCGATCAAGCGAATATCTGACGAGAAGCGGATATCCGTTCCGGGCCGATTGTGTTGAAGAACTCTGACGAAACGCAAATCGTGCCGTCGTCGCGGGGAATTGTTCAGACTGACAGGCGTCTTGCGCAGGTTGTCGGCGCGAAACCTGTGTTTGTGAAATCTCGTTCGTCGATAGCGACGCCCGTCCCGGTCGTCCGGTGTTTTTCCAACGGAATCGGCCAAAAGACATGTTCTCCAAAGCGTAACCCGCTAACCCAACGTCACCGCATATCCGCCGGTTACCAGCCCGTTCCAGTTTCGGATCGGCCCTTCCGTCAAAGCCTTCGCCACCGGCGTCTCGGCCTCCAACACGCCCATCCGCACCAATAGCGCTGCGATCACCGCTTCCGAAGCGCGCGTCGCCCCATCCTCGATCTTGACCGCCACACCCAGCCCCGTCTCGGGCACGATGGCCACGAACACGGCCTCGGCTCCGGTCTTCACCGCGATCCGGCCATCCATGGCGCGCATCAGATCGGTGCAGGCCCGGCCCTCGCCCGCCACCATCTCGGGCGCTGCGCCCATGGCGCGGCGCAGGCGCACCATGGCCCGCGCCCTTGCATCGCCATCGGTCCGGGCCGTCGCGAACCGGGCCATGGCGCCGCCCAGCGCATCCAGCCGAGTCGCGAAATTGGGCGCCGAACAGCCGTCGATGGCCCAGCCCGGGCTCTCCATCTCCGTGACCGCCTCGAAGGCGGCCTTGATCGCCAGTTGGAGCGGGTGGTCGATCTCGTTATATTCCGGCCCGCCACCCAGATGCTGAGCCAGGGTCAGAAATCCCGCATGCTTGCCGGAACAATTGTTGTGGATCTGACACGGCGCCTCGCCGGCGCGGATCAACCGATCCCGCTCCTCGATGTCGCTCGGCGCCTGCGGGCCGCAGCGCAGATCGGCCTCGCCCAGCCCCAAACCGTCCAGCCAATCGGCAACCATCGTCCGATGCACCGCCGCCCCCTGATGCGACGCGCAGGCCAGCGCCACATGCCGGTCCGACAAGCCGTTCCCCGCGCCGCTTTCCAGTAGCGGAAGCGCTTGGATCATCTTGCAGGACGACCGCGGATAGATCACCACGCCCGGATCGCCCCAAGCCTCCACCACGCCGCCCGCATCGCAAATCACCGCGTGCCCGCGATGCACCGATTCCACCCGGCCCCCCCGGATCACCTCGACCAATGGGACCGAGCCTGTCATCCCTATGCCTCCCTTGCGCAAAAATCCGCCCATCGGGGTTTCCGGGACGCCGCCGCGTGCGCTATCACCAAGGCGCAGTTTTGGGAACCGCGCGGTCCCGGCATGAGGACTCGGATCAACCGGACACCCGGCCCGCGCTTGAGTGACAGAGGCAGAGAACAAAAATGACCCTCAAGGCGATCGGAGCCGCCCTGCTGGCCGCCACAATCAGCCTGCCCGCCGCGGCGCAGGAGACCACGAATCGCGTGAGCACCGAGACGGACTGGTCGATCTTCGTCGAAGACAACCCGACCCAGTGTTTCATCGTCTCGGGACCCACCGGCATTCGCAACACCCGTGATGGCCAGGAAGTCCAAGCCCGGCGCGGCGATATCCGCTTTTGGGTCAGCTATTGGCCTGGTCAAAGCGCTGGGGGCCAGGTCTCGCTGACCGGGGGCTATCCCTATGCCGATGGCTCAAACGTCACGGTGCAAATCGGCTCGGATTCGTTCGAGCTGTTCACCGATGGCGAACTGGCCTGGGCCTCGTCCCCGGCGGATGACCAGCGCATCATCGCGGCCATGCGCCGCGGCGCCCAAGCCGTGGTCGTCGGTCGCTCGGGCCGGGGGACCCGAACCGAAGACACGTTCAGCCTTCTTGGCTTCACGGCCGCCATCGCCGATGCGGAACAACGCTGCGTCGGCTAACGCTCGCCTTTGAGTTCTTTGACGAGCGGCCCTATATCGGTCGCTCGTTTTTCGTTTCGGGAGTGCCTTCATGAAAGCGCCGATCACCCAGGATGTCCTGACGATCCCGCGCCGCGACGACGGGTCGAAGCCAAACCTGATCGGGCTGACGCGCGACGGGCTGCGGCAGGCGCTGATCGAGATGGGCACGCCGGAAAAGCAGGCTAAGATGCGCGTAAACCAGCTTTGGCAATGGCTGTACCATTGGGGCGTGCGCGACTTCGATGCCATGACCAACCTGGCGAAGGCGTACCGCGCCAAGCTGGCCAACCACTTCGTGATTGCGCTGCCAGAGGTGGTGACCCGCCAAGTCTCCGCCGACGGGACCCGCAAATACCTGGTCCGCATCGCCGGCGGCCACGAGGTCGAGGTCGTCTACATCCCGGAAGAGGGCCGCGGCACACTCTGCGTGTCGTCCCAGGTGGGCTGCACGCTGACCTGTTCTTTCTGCCACACGGGCACGCAAAAGCTGGTCCGCAACCTGAGTGCGGCCGAAATCGTCGGCCAGGTGATGCTGGCCCGCGACGATCTGGGCGAATGGCCCGCGCCGGGGCAGGGGACGGGCGACAATGGCCCGCGCCTTCTGTCAAACATCGTGCTGATGGGCATGGGTGAGCCGCTGTATAATTTCGAGAACGTCCGCGACGCCATGAAGATCGTCATGGATGGCGAGGGCATCGCGCTCGGTCGCCGCCGCATCACGCTCTCGACCTCGGGCGTCGTCCCCGAAATCGCGCGCACCGCGCAGGAAATCGGCTGCTTGTTGGCCGTGTCCTTCCACGCCACGACGGATACCGTGCGCGATGCGTTGGTCCCGATCAACAAGCGCTGGAACATCGAGACGCTGCTGGATGCTTTGCGGGACTATCCCAAAGCCACCAATTCCGAACGGATCACGTTTGAATACGTCATGCTGGACGGCATCAATGATAGCGATGCGGACGCGCACCGGTTGGTCAAGCTGCTGGACGGCATCCCGGCCAAGGTGAACCTGATCCCCTTCAACGAATGGCCCGGCGCGCCCTACACGCGGTCTTCGAACAATCGGATCCGGGCCTTTGCGACGATTCTGATGCAGGCGGGCTATGCCTCGCCGGTCCGCACACCGCGCGGCGAAGATATCATGGCGGCCTGCGGTCAGTTGAAGTCAGCGACGGAGCGGGCGCGGAAGTCTCGTGCGCAGATCGCGGCCGAAGCGGGGCTTTGAGGGCGAGCCTTGAGGGGCCAGCCCCTCAAACTCCCCGCTCAAGGGGGCTGTCTGCCCCCTTAAGAAACCCCCGAAGGTATTTCTAGCCAGAGGAAGACGTGGCCAGGCGGCGCTTCTTGCGGGGCAGGATGACGTCCAGGATGAACTTGATCGGGTCGATCTCGGCCATGGGTCCGGTCTCCGTGTCGATTCGTCTGCACCCTTAGTCCTGCTGCATTGCAGCAATGTGACGCTCAGGCTGTGACATTCAGGCATTGGAGAAACGATCCCCACGGTAGCCTTGCAGATAAAGCAGCGCCGTCAGGTTCCCATGGTTCACACGGCACGCCGCCTGCGCCTGCACTGCCGGTTTCGCATGCAGCGCCACGCCCAAGCCCGCACGTCCAAGCATCCCCAGATCGTTCGCTCCGTCGCCCACCGCGATTACATCGGCCTCCGCGATCTCCATTTCGGCCGTTAACTCTTCGAGCGCCGTTACCTTTGCCGCACGCCCCAAGATCGGCTCGCCCGGCGCGCCGGTCAGCCGACCCTCCGCCACGAGCAGCGTGTTGGCCCGGTTCCAATCGAAGCCCAACTGCGTGGCGATCGCTTGGGTGAACGCAGTGAACCCGCCCGACACCAGGGCCGCTTTGGCCCCGTGGGCCTTCATCGTGGCCACCAAGACCGGCCCGCCCGGCATCAACTCGATCCGCTCGGCCAGCACTTTGTCGATGACCGACACGTCCAGGCCGCGCAGCAGGCCGACCCGTTCCCGCAGCGCATCCTCGAACCCGATATCGCCGTTCATGGCCCGCGCCGTGATCGCCGCGACCCGCTCGCCCACGCCTGCTTCGGCGGCCAGTTCGTCGATGCATTCCTGCTGGATCATGGTCGAATCCATATCCGCCAGCAGCAGGCGTTTCCGCCGTCCCTGGGCCGAGACGACGTTTACGTCGATCCCCAGCCCGTCCATGTCCGCGCGCACCGCGTCAAGGCCACCGGGTGCGACGTCCAGATCGAATTCCGCCGCGATGCCCCGGTCTAGCCAACGGGCCTCGCCACCGCCCCAGCTATTCCGCAGCGCCTCAACCAGAGGCGCTTCAAGAACGGGCCGCGCAGGGGCGCAGGTCAGGACACAGACGAACATCTCAAGGTTTCCGATCGGCTACTTGTTCGGCGCAATTCGCCGCATTTCGTTTCGCCTATCGCGCCACGATGACTTGCGCGACCCCCTCGGGGGCCGTAACCCCAGCGATGGGACACCCCTCCCCAACGAGGGGCGCGTATCTGCAAGGATAAGACATGCTCGACGACCAAACCCCGGCCGCGCGGCCGGCAAATCCGCGTTTCTCCTCTGGCCCATGCGCAAAGCACCCGGGTTGGGCCCTGTCCCGCCTGGCAAATGCCGCGGTTGGCCGCTCGCACCGCGCCGCCGTTGGGAAGTCGAAGCTGAAAGCCGCTATCGACCGCACGAAGGCGCTTCTCGGCGTGCCGGACGCGTACCGCGTTGGAATCGTCCCTGCCTCTGACACGGGTGCCTATGAAATGGCCATGTGGACGATGCTGGGCCCCCGACCCGTGACCATGCTGGCCTGGGAAAGCTTCGGCGCGGGCTGGGTGACCGACGCGACAAAACAGCTCAAGCTGGACACAACGGTGATGGAAGCACCCTATGGTCAGCTCCCTGACCTTTCGCTTGTCGATTTTCAATCCGATGTCTGCTTCACTTGGAACGGCACCACCTCCGGTGTCCGCGTCCCCGATGGCGACTGGATCCCGGCGAACCGCGACGGACTCACCCTATGTGACGCAACCTCGGCCTGTTTCGCCATGGACTTGCCCTGGGACAAGCTCGACGTGACGACCTTCTCCTGGCAAAAGGTGCTGGGCGGCGAAGGTGCCCATGGCATCCTGATCCTGTCGCCCCGTGCGGTCGAGCGGTTGGAAAGCTACACGCCGCCCTGGCCGCTCCCGAAGATCTTTCGCCTAACGAAAGGCGGCAAGCTGATCGAAGGCATCTTTGAAGGCGCCACGATCAACACGCCCTCCATGCTCTGCGTCGAAGATTACCTCGCCGCGCTCGACTGGGCCGAGGCGCTGGGCCTGCCGCAACTCGTCGCGCGCGCCGAGGACAGCGCGCGCCATGTTTGGAACTTTTGCGAGACCCGGGACTGGATCGCAAATCTGGCCGACGATCCGGCCACCCGCTCCACCACCAGCGTCTGCCTCAAATTCACCGACGACTTGCCCGCCGACTTCGCCAAGCGGGTCGCCAAGCGATTGGAATCGGAGGGCGTCGCCCTCGACATCGCCAGCTACCGGGACGCACCGGCGGGGCTGCGCATCTGGTGTGGTTCCACGGTTGAACCCGCCGACGTGGCCGCGCTTATGCCGTGGATCGAATGGGCCTACCGCGCTGAAAAGGCCGTTTGAGGCTTTCCAGAAACCCCTGAAATTCTACTCCAACTTGGGGTCCGCCCCGTGCGGATGATCCCAAAACGTAAAGGACCCAGATCATGGCTCCCAAAGTTCTCGTCTCCGACAAGCTGTCGGAAACCGCTGTCCAGATCTTCCGCGACCGCGGCATCGACGTCACCTTCGACCCGTCTCTCGGCAAAGACAAAGACAAGCTCCTGTCTGTCATCGGCGAGTATGACGGCCTCGCCATCCGCTCGGCCACGAAGGTCACGGAGAAGTTGCTGGCGCATGCCCCCAACCTCAAGGTCGTCGGCCGCGCCGGGATCGGCACCGACAATGTCGACAAAGCCGCGGCGTCCAAAAAGGGCGTGATCGTGATGAACACGCCCTATGGCAACATGATCACCACGGCCGAGCACGCCATCGCCATGATGTTCGCCGTCGCCCGTCAGATCCCCGAGGCGAATGCCTCCACCCACGAGGGTAAATGGGAAAAATCCCGCTTCATGGGCGTCGAACTGACCGGCAAGACCCTCGGCGTGATCGGCGCCGGTAATATCGGCGGCATCGTCTGCCAGAAGGCCGTGGGCCTCGGCATGAAGGTCATCGCCTTCGATCCCTTCCTGTCGGAAGAACGCGCGACCGACCTGCGGGTTCGCAAGGTCGAGCTGGATGAACTGCTCGCCACGGCCGATGTGATCACGCTCCACGTGCCGCTGACGGACCAGACGAAGAACATTCTCTCTCGGGAAGCGCTGGAAAAGACGAAGCAAGGTGTCCGCATCGTCAATTGCGCCCGCGGCGGCCTGGTCGACGAAGAGGCCCTTGCCGACCTTCTGAAATCCGGCCACGTCGCCGGCGCCGCCTTCGACGTTTTCGCGGAAGAGCCCGCCACCGCGTCCCCGCTCTTCAACTTGCCCAACGTGGTCGTCACGCCCCATCTGGGCGCCGCCACCACCGAAGCGCAGGAAAACGTCGCCCTCCAGGTCGCCGAACAGATGTCCGACTACCTCCTGACCGGCGCGGTTTCCAACGCGCTCAACATGCCCTCGGTCACCGCCGAGGAGGCCAAGGTGATGGGCCCCTGGATCAGACTGGCCGATCATCTGGGCGCCTTCGTGGGTCAGATGACCGATGAACCCATTGAAAGCATTGAGATCGTCTATAACGGCTCTGTCGCCGATATGAACCTCGACGCCCTCAATTGCTCCGCCATTGCGGGCGTCATGGCGGCCACGAACCCCGACGTGAACATGGTCTCCGCCCCCGTCCTCGCCCGCGAACGGGGCGTCGAAATCTCCACCACCCGGCAGGACAAAACCGGCGTCTTCGACGGCTACATCAAGCTGATTGTGAAGACGTCCAGCCGCGAACGCTCGGTCGCGGGCACGGTCTTCAGCGATGACAAACCCCGCTTCATCCAGATCAAGGGTATCAATATCGACGCCGAGGTGGGCGAACACATGCTCTACACCACCAACAAGGACATGCCGGGCATCATCGGCACTTTGGGGCACACCATGGGCGAAGGTGGCGTCAACATCGCGAACTTCACCCTGGGGCGGTCCGATCGCGGACGAGACGCCATCGCGCTGCTCTACCTGGATGACCAACCCCCCGCGGCGGTTCTGGAAAAGCTCCGCGCGACCAACATGTTCCAAAATGTTTCGCCTCTGCGGTTCCGCACCGCATGATCTACGCCGTTGGCGACATCCATGGTCATCTGGCCCAACTCGACCGCGCGCTCGCCCTGATCGAGGCCGATGGCGGCCCCGACGCCCCCATCGTCTTTCTTGGCGATTACGCGGACCGGGGGCCGGATGTCCCCGGCGTGCTGGATCGCCTCTCAAAAGGCGTTGCCGACGGCCGTCCCTGGATCTGCTTGATGGGTAACCATGATCGCTTCTTCCGTGACTTCCTTGATCATGGAACTCTGACGGATGGCGTTCTCCGGTCGGGGATCACATGGCTGCACCGCAACATGGGCGGCCGCGAAACCTTGGCCGGCTATCTCGACCCGCGCGATCTTCCGTCCTACGACGCGCTGCCCACCGACAATCCCGTGGGCCATTCCGACATCGTCGTGGCCCTCGCCTCGGCCGCGCGCGCCGCCGTCCCGGATGCCCATCGCCGCTTTCTTAGCGGCCTGCGAACCCATCACGAAACGGACGATCAGATCTTCGTCCATGCCGGCCTGCGCCCGGGCATCTCCCTCGAACATCAAGCCGAAGATGATCTCGTCTGGATCCGTCAGCCCTTCCTGGACGATCCGCGCGACCATGGCCGCCTCGTGGTCCACGGCCACACCGCGCTGCCCGCCGCACGCCATTACGGGAACCGCCTCAACCTCGACAGCGGGGCGGGTTACGGCGACCCGATCACGGCTGCCGTCATCCGCGGCCGCGACGCCTGGGCCCTCAGCGGGGGCGGCCGCATCCGCCTGACGCCCTAACGTCGCTCTTCCCCGGCCCCCGTCTTCCTTTCATACATATCCTGGGGGTCCGGGGGCTGGCCCCCGGTCTTGCCCGCACAGCCTCCCCACCCCGGAGGCCCCATGTCCGACATCGTCATCCTGTCCGCCGCGCGCACCGCCATCGGCACCTTCGGCGGCAGCCTCGCCGACACGCCCCCGATCGACCTGGCCACCGCCGCCGCCAAAGCCGCCATCGACCGCGCCGCCATAGATCCCGCCCAAATCGGCACCACGGCCTTCGGTCATGTCATCAACACCGAACCCCGCGACATGTACCTTTCGCGCGTCGCTGGGATGCAGGCGGGCGTGCCCGACACCGTCCCGGCGATGAACGTCAACCGCCTCTGCGGCTCGGGCGTGCAGGCCATCGTCTCCGGCACCCAGGCCCTGCAACTGGGTGACGCGGACTTCGCCCTGGTCGGCGGGGCCGAGTGCATGTCGCGTGGTCCCCACATCCTGCCCGACGCGCGCCGGGGCGCCAAAATGGGCGACGTGCGCGCGCTCGACATGATGCTGGGCGCGCTCAACTGCCCGTTCGGCACTGGCCATATGGGCGTGACGGCGGAAAATGTCGCCGCCGAACACCAGGTCTCGCGCGACGACCAGGATGCCTTCGCCCTGCAAAGCCAGCAGCGCGCCGCCGCCGCCATCGCGGCGGGGCATTTCGACGACCAAATCACCCCCGTCACCGTCAAGCGCCGTCGCGAGGAGGTAAGCTTCGCGACCGACGAGCATCCCCGCCCCACCACGCCAGACGATTTGGCCAAGCTGCGCCCGGTCTTCCAGAAAGATGGCCGCGTCACCGCCGGTAATGCGTCGGGCATCAACGATGGCGCCGCCGCCCTGATCTTGGCCCGCGCGGATGCCGCCGACCGCGCTGGCCTCAAACCCCGCGCCCGCATCCTGGGCTACGCCGTCGCAGGCGTCCGGCCCGAGGTCATGGGCATCGGCCCGGTTCCCGCTGTCCGCAAGCTGCTCGACCGCACCGGTCTAACCGTCGATGATTTCGACATCGTGGAATCCAACGAGGCCTTCGCCGCTCAGGCCCTCGCCGTGACCCAGGAACTGGGCCTCGACCCCGGTCGCGTGAATCCCGATGGCGGCGCCATCGCGCTGGGCCATCCGGTCGGGGCGACCGGCGCGATCATCGCCACCAAGGCGATCTATGCATTGGAGCGTACGGGCGGCCAACGCGCCCTCATCACCATGTGCATCGGCGGCGGGCAAGGTATCGCGTTGGCCATCGAGCGCGTGTAACGGAATGTAAACAATTGTTAAAGAAAGGTTATTTCCCCGTGGGGAAATCGCCTAATAGCCCAGCGCGCAGCCATCCTTCCGGGGATCGCTCGCGCCCTCCAGATAGCCGCTTCGGTCGATCCGGATCGCCTGCGCCCCGCCGATGGCCGTGTCGGGAGACGTCACCTCGTGCCCCATCGCATATAGCTCGGCCCGCACATGGGGCCCGTAGCCACCTTCCACCTTCAACGCGCCGTTTTCGGGGAAGGCGCGGGGCGCGTCGATGGCGGTCTGCGCATCCATTCCGAAATCCACCATGTTCGACAGGAAGCGGACGTGGCCAGCCGATTGATATTGCCCGCCCATCACGCCAAACGGCATGGTCACGCGCCCGCCCTGGCGCAGCATGCCGGGAATGATCGTGTGCATCGGCCGCTTTCCCGGTCCGTATTCGTTCGGATGCCAGCGGTCCAGCGTAAAGCCAGCGCCGCGGTTCTGGAGCAGGATACCGAACTTGTCCGATGCGATCCCCGATCCGAACGAATGAAAGATCGAATAGATCAGCGAAACCGCCATCCGATCCCGATCCACGACGGTGATGTAGATCGTGTCCTTATGCACCGCTTCCGTCAGCGGCGCGGCGCTCGCCATGGCGCGCTTGGGATGGATCAAGGCGGCCAGCCGCTCGGCCGTTTCGGGTGACAGCATATGCGCCAGCCGGGCCGCATGATCGGGATCGGCCATGAACCGGTTGCGGGCGTCATAGGCCAGCTTGGCGGCCTCGGCCTCCAGATGGGCGCGTCTGGCGCCCAGCGGGTCCAGGGCCGCGATGTCGAAATGCGACAGGATGTTCGCCAGCAGGATCGCCGTGGCGCCCTGGCCGTTGGGCGGGTGCTCGATCAACTCCACATCCTGGTAAACGCCCGAAATCGGGTCGGTCCAATCACTGGCCGTCGCGGCGAAGTCGGCGGCCGTCTGCGGGCCGCCCGCCGCCCGCAGCGCTGCGACCATGTCTTCGGCGATCTCGCCTTCGTAGAAGGCCGCGCGACCGTCCTTGGCGATCCTGCGCAGAACCTCGGCTTGGCCCGGCAGGGCGAAGCGGGTGCCGGGCACCGGGGCCTTGCCATCGACCAGATAGATCCCCTTCGCCGTGCCTTGGGGCGTTCCCGCGGCCTGGGCCCAGTCGAAGGCGACGCGCGGCGCGACGGGCACCCCCGCATCGAAGTAAGGAATGACGGGGCCCAGCGTATCGGCCAGGCCCAGCTTGCCGTGCGCTTCGGACAAGGCGCAAAACGCATCGACGGCGCCGGGGATCGTGACCGAATGGGCCGATCCGGTGGGGATGGTCTTCAATCCCTTGGCCCGCAGGGCCTGGGCCGATGCGGCTGCGGCGGCTCGTCCCGAACCGTTCAGCGCCAGGATGTCTTCCGACCCGGCCGGCTTCAGCAGCGCGAAGCAGTCACCGCCGAGCCCGGTCATCTGCGGTTCGCAGACACCGAGCAAAATGGCGCCGGCCAGCGCCGCATCCACGGCGTTGCCGCCGCGGGTCAGGGTGTCGACAGCCACCTTCGCGGCCAGCGGATGGGATGTGGCGCACATGCCGTCAGTTGCGAAGACCGGCGAGCGGCCGGGAAGATGGAAGTCGCGCATGGGCCCTCCGGGACAAAGTCCCGGCGACGCTAGGATCTGGGCAGGCGGATGCCAATGCCCGGGTTCCCCGGCAGGTCCCATGACGTCTCGTCAGTGCCGGGCGGCTGCCGGTTCGCCCATCTTGCCGCCGCCGGAAAGGCGACATGGTCCCGTCAGGCCGGGATCGAGAACACCAGGCAATTGCGGTCGTCGGTCCGTTCATAGGCGATGTCCGACGCGATCTGGTGGATGATGAACCATCCGAACCCGCCCTCGGGCAGATCGTCGATCTCGGCCGCGGCATCTGGCAGAACGGCGCCGGCCAGGCAATCGCCGGGAAGCGGCGCGCCGCGATCCACGGTCGCCACGCGCAGATGGGCGACGCCCAGCGTCACGGCGATGTCGATCTCGGTCTCGGGGGCGGCATCGCCGTGTTCCACGACGTTGTTGAGAAACTCGCCCAGCAAAATGACGGCGTCCCCAAGGACGGTCTGGCAGAGAGGCCATGTCGCCGTGATGTCGGTGAAATCCCCCAGGAAGGCGCTAACATCCTGCGCCGTCGCCCCGATCCGGCGATGCAGGGCATGGGGCTGAACCGGCCCCACCCGCTCCGCCGGTCGAGGCGCAGTCGAGCCCATCACCGTTGGGCCGACACCGTCCCCAAATCTCTGGGGTGTGGCTGTCACGCAGCCGTCCCTTGGGACGGCGCGCCGGAATCGCACAAGACGAAGACGCGGTCCATCCGCGTCAGCGTCAGGACGCGCATCACCGGCTGGGTGCAATCGGCAAGCTCCAGCCGCCGACCATGGCCCAGGCCCTTCATCGCCGCGACCAGCGCGCCCAACCCGCTGCTATCCATGAATTGGATGCCCGACATGTCCAGCCGGACTTGCCCTTTATGGGTCACCGACAATGCGTGCATTCTCTCTTTGAAGACCACCGTGCAATTGGCGTCCAGACGTTCCGCCTTCGGGGTCAAGATCAAGACGTCGTCCTGGATGCGGCTTTCAATCTCCATGGGGTCCTCTCACGGTTTGGCGGCTGGCATCACCTGCCTCTGGCTGGCAAGCTAGGGCCAAGACGTTACCAAAGGGTAAGGACCGGACATGGAACAGGTGGTGATCGCGGGTGCCAAGCGGACGCCCATGGGTGGGTTCCAGGGCGCGCTATCGGCTGCGAGCGCGGCCGATCTGGGCGGGGCGGCGATTTCCGCCGCGTTGGACCAGGCCGGGATTGCGCCGAACCGGGTCGAAGAGGTTCTGATGGGCTGTGTCTTGTCGGCCGGTCAAGGCCAAGCCCCCGCGCGGCAGGCCGGTTTCGCCGCCGGGCTGGGGGAAGACGTCCCGGCAACGACGCTGAACAAGATGTGCGGCTCGGGCATGAAGGCCGCGATGATGGCCCATGATCAGATCGCCTTGGGCCGCACCAGCGTGATGGTGGCAGGCGGGATGGAGAGCATGACCAACGCGCCCTACCTTCTGCCCGGTATGCGGGGGGGCGCCCGCCTGGGGCATGGTCAGGCGGTCGACCACATGTTCCTCGACGGTCTGGAAGACGCTTACGACAAGGGCCGTCTGATGGGCACCTTCGCCGAGGATTGCGCCGAGGCCTATCAATTCACCCGCGAGGCGCAGGACGAATATGCGCTGCGCTCGCTCAGCCGGGCGCAGGCGGCCATCGCCTCGGGGGCCTTCGCGGGCGAGGTCGCGGCTTATACGGTGGTGACCCGAAAGGGCGAGACCGTCATGGCCGAGGACGAGCAGCCCGGGACCGCCCGGCCAGACAAGATCCCCCAGCTGAAACCCGCCTTTCGGACGGATGGTACGGTGACGGCGGCCAACGCCTCCTCGATCTCGGACGGGGCGGCCGCGTTGGTGCTGGCGTCGGGCTCAAGCGCCGAGGCCGAGGGGCTGGCCGTGCGGGCCCAGATCGTCGGCCACGCTTCCCACGCCCAGGCGCCGGGTCTGTTCACCACGGCGCCGGTGCCGGCGGCGCGGAAGCTGCTGGACCGGATCGGCTGGTCGGTCGCGGACGTCGAGTTGTGGGAGGTGAACGAAGCCTTCGCCGTGGTGCCCATGGCCTTCATGCACGAGATGGGGCTGCCGGCCGATGTGGTGAACGTGAATGGCGGGGCCTGCGCGCTGGGCCATCCAATCGGGGCGTCCGGGGCGCGGATCATGGTGACGCTGCTGGCGGCCATGGAGGCGCGCGACGTCAGGCGCGGGGTGGCCGCGATCTGTATCGGCGGCGGGGAAGGGACGGCGATTGCGATCGAGCGGGTTTGATCGACATGACGATACCTGAGCGCGCCGCCCATCTGATCCGAGAGGAGTTTCGACAGTGCTCTCTCGCGCAGGTCCGGAAGTGGATTCGAGGAGGTTTCGACGAGAATGGCTTCGCAGACTTCAACTACCTATTTCTGCGTTTCCACCGCCAGGACAGACTGATCGAAATCGGAAGCATCATGATCGAAGAGCCGACCGATCAGGTTCCAGAGACCACGTTCTGGAACGCGCTTCCCGATCTTGTTGGTGTTCGAGAGCGGCCTGAAAAGCGGCATCGGCCACCAGCACTTCCCTCGAAAAAGGGTCGGCTGAGAAAGTGAAGCGGATCGATTATCGACAGGCGGCGGCTGCGGTCGCTGCACTTACCGAAGGCGAGGACGATCCCGTCGCCCTGATGGCGACCCTGGCCTGCGAGTTGCACCATGCCGACGACCGCTTCGACTGGACCGGGTTCTACCGCGTGACGGCGCCGGGCCTGCTCAAGATCGGGCCGTATCAAGGCGGCCATGGCTGCCTACAGATTCCGTTCGACCGCGGTGTCTGCGGTGCGTGTGCGCGGACGGGTGAGGTGCAGCTTGTGCCGGACGTGGAGGCCTTTCCGGGGCATATCGCCTGTGCGTCCTCGACCAGGTCGGAGATTGTGCTGCCCGTGCGCGATCGGGGCGGTGAGTTGATCGCCGTCCTCGATATCGACAGTGACCGGCCGAATGCCTTCACGCAGGCGGATGCGCGGGAATTGCAGGCGCTGCTCGACACGGTGTTCGCGCGATGAGGTCGATGCGCGATCTGATGGACACCCAAATCCGCGACGGGGTGGTCGATTGGATCGGGGTCCGCTCTTCGCGCCGATTGGCGCTCATCGCTTTGGCGCGCGTCGCGGTGGCCGAGGATGGGCTGGACGGGGATCACGCGCGGGTCGGCAAGCGCGCCGTGACGTTGATCCAGGCGGAACATCTGCCGGTGATCTCGGCTCTGTGCGACACCCAGGCGACACCGGCGCGGCTGCGGCGCAACATCGTCGTTTCGGGCATCAACCTGGCCGCCTTGCGCAAGCGCCATGTGGCCGTGGGGTCGGCCGTTCTGCATATCTGGGGACCCTGCCCGCCCTGTTCGCGGATGGAGGAGGAGCTGGGCCCTGGCGGCTATCAGGCGGTGCGCCATCATGGCGGTTGGTATGCCGAGGTGGTGACGCCTGGGGACGTGGCCTTGGGCGATGCGGTGCGTCCGGCATGATCCGTCCGGCGCGCGAGGCCGATCGCGCGGCCATCGTCGCGCTGCATCTGGCGTCTTGGCAGGCGAGCTATGGGATCGAACTGCCGGAGGCGGTGCTGCGGGATATCTTACCGGGCTACTTGGCGCAGAAATGGGCGGCGCGCGCTTTCGGGGATGGACAGGTGACCGTGGTGGCCGAGGCAAACGGGATCGTGGGGTTCGCCTGCGCGCTGACGGATCGGACGCCGCCCTTGCGAACAAGCCCTTGGCCGCTGATCGACAATCTCCACGTTCACCCCGACCTCCGGGGTGGCGGCTGGGGCGGCCGGTTGCTGACGGCCATGAATACGGCCCTGGCCGAGGCGGGTTTCGCCCACAGCACCCTGACCGTCCTGTCCCGCAACGATGGCGCGCGGCGGTTCTACGAAGCCCATGGCGGACGGGATGTGGGAGAGGAGGACGACACGCTGGTCGGCCGCCCGGTCAAGGTTCGCCGGATCGTGTTCGACTTGCCCACCGGCTGAGCATGCGGACTTCAAACCCCGGCGGCGATGCGCTAGGCGAGCGTGACGCGATCCCCGGAGGTCCAAAGCGATGAAATTCACCCTGTCCTGGCTGAAGCGCCACTTGGAGACCGACGCCCCGGTGAACGAGATTGCCGAGGCCCTGACCGACCTCGGCCTGGAAGTCGAGGGGATCGAGGATCGCGGCGCGCGCCTGCGCGATTTCACCATCGGCAAGGTTGTCTCGGCCGAGAAGCACCCCGATGCCGACCGCCTGCGGGTCTGCCAGGTGGAGACCGACGAGGGCGTCAAACAGATCATCTGCGGCGCGCCCAATGCGCGCGAAGGCATCACCGTCGTCGTCGCCAAGCCGGGTGTCTACGTGCCCGGCATCGACACCACCATCGGCGTCGGCAAGATCCGGGGCATCGAGAGCTTCGGCATGATGGCCTCCGAGCGCGAGATGGAGCTGTCGGACGAGCATGACGGCATCATCGAGCTGCCCTCGGGCGAGGTCGGCCAGAGCTTCGTGGACTGGCTGGCGGATAACGACCCGGCCAAGGTCGACCCGGTGATCGAGATCGCCATCACGCCCAACCGCCCCGATGCGCTGGGCGTCCACGGCATCGCGCGGGATCTGGCGGCGCGAGGGCTGGGGACGTTGAAGCCCCTGGAACGCCCCATCATCGACGGCACCTTCGACAGCCCCGTGACGGTCGCTATCGACGACGACACGCGCGACGGCTGCCCGATCTTCTGTACCCGGATGATCAAGGGGGTGAAGAACGGCCCGTCACCCGCCTGGCTGCAAGACCAATTGCGGGCCATCGGCCTGCGCCCCATCAGCGTACTGGTCGATGTGACCAACTGGTTCACCTACGACCTGAACCGCCCGCTCCACGTCTTCGATGCCGACGTGGTGAAGGGCAACCTGCGGGTCCACCGGGCGGCGGGCGGCGAGACGCTGACCGCGCTCGACGACAAGGACTACATCCTGCCCGAAGGCGCCATGGTCATTTCGGACGATAACGGCCCCGAAAGCATCGCTGGCATCATGGGTGGCGCCCAGTCTGGCGTGACCGAGGACACCGTCAACGTCATCGTCGAATCCGCCTATTGGGACCCGATCCAGATCGCCCTGACCGGCCGGGCGCTCAAGATCAACTCCGACGCCCGCTACCGGTTCGAGCGGGGCGTCGACCCCGCCTTCACGCCCGAGGGTCTGGACCACGCGGTCCGGATGATCCTCGACATCGCCGGCGGCGAAGCGTCGACGCTGCATACGGCCGGCGCCGTCCCCGACACCACCCGCGCTTACACGCTCGACACCGACCGGGTCGAAAGCCTCGTCGGCATGGCCATTCCCGCCGACATCCAACGCGCCACGCTAGAGGCCCTCGGCTTCACCCTCGACGGCGACATGGCCCAGGTCCCGTTCTGGCGCCCAGACGTCCAAGGGCCCGCCGACCTGGTCGAGGAGGTGGCCCGCATCGCCTCCCTCACCAAGCTTGAGGGCAAGCCCATGACCCGGCCCGCCCAGGTTCTGCGCCC
>JBCDCW010000006.1:0-37768 GCA_039180995.1 Pseudomonadota bacterium | reverse complement strand
GTTGCATCAGGCGAGCCCGCAGCGTGTCGTCCCCCGCCAGACCGGAGGCTTCGAGGGCCCAGTCCAACCCCTCGCCCGTGACCTGCCAAAAATCGGCATGGGCCCCGGTGACCGCACGCAGCCAAGTATATTGCAACTGCTTGTCCCGCCAATCGGCGGCGAGTTTGGGCCAGGTGTCCGCCAAGGCCTCGAACTCGTCTTCGGCAGCGGCCTGCCGGGCCGCGGCGGTCACGTCAAAGAGCGTGCCGTAGGCGTCGAAGATGTAGGTGTCGATGGCCATGGCAATCCTCCTCGTGACTGGGGGAAACGGTCGCATGGGTGCGCTGGTCCGTCGACCACATTCCTGCGCCCAGGGACCCAGGAGAGAGGGACGGGGTCCCCTCTCGATGCGCCGAAGGCGTGGATCGTACGATCTACGTCTTTCAGACCGTTTCGGCGCGGCGTTCCTCGAAACTCATCTCGATGAAGCTGGGGACATGGTCCCCCAGGCCCACGACTTTCGGGCCACGGTCGTCGCGATCCCGCCCACGACCGCCGCGGGACCGGCGGCCAGGACGATCGTCGTCCCGGCGCGGTTCCGGGGTCGCTTCGGCGACAGGGGCAGGGGTCGTCTCATCGCCCGTATCCGGGCTCTTCGACCTGGAGCGGCTGCGGGACCGAGACGTGCGCTTGGGCGTCTCTTCCATCGCCTCGGGCGCGTCGTCGCGTCTGCCTGGCGAGGTCCAAGGGTTGTCGCCACGCGGTATCTTGGCGTCGACCAGTCGCTCGATAGCATCCAGGTACTTGTCATCTGACGGGACCGAGATCGTGTAGGCCGTGCCCGTCTTGCCGGCGCGACCCGTGCGACCGATGCGGTGGACATAGTCTTCGGCATGGCTGGGCACGTCGAAATTGAACACGTGGCTCACATTGGGGATGTCGAGCCCGCGCGCAGCCACGTCGGAGGCCACCAGGAACCGGACCGACCCATCGCGGAAGCCATCGAGCGTGCGGGTGCGGTGGGACTGGTCCAGGTCGCCATGGATCGGCTCGGCGTTGTAGCCGTGCTTCTTGAGCGACTTGGCGACGATGTCGACTTCGGTCTTCCGGTTGCAGAAGATGATGGCGTTGCGGCAATCCTCGCCATCGCGGTCGATGATGGCGCGCAGAATCTCGCGCTTGTCCTTGGGGCCCATATCGCGGCGCTTGGGCGTATGTTCCACCAGGATCTGGGTGATCGTGTCAGATGTGGAGTTCTGGCGCGCCACCTCGATCTTCTCGGGGTTCGAGAGGAACTTGTTGGTGATCCGCTCAATCTCCGGCGCCATGGTGGCGCTGAAAAACAGGGTCTGTCGGGTAAAGGGCGTCATCTCGAAGATACGCTCGATATCCGGGATGAAGCCCATGTCGAGCATGCGGTCGGCTTCATCGACGACCATGATCTCGACCCCGGTGAGAAGGAGCTTGCCACGCTCGAAATGGTCGATCAGCCGGCCAGGCGTGGCAATCAGGACATCGACGCCTCGGTCGATCAGCTGGTCCTGTTCCTTGAATGACACGCCCCCGATCAACAGGGCCTTCTTCAGCCGCGACCCCTTGGCGTAATTGTCAAAATTCTCCGCCACCTGGGCGGCCAATTCCCGGGTAGGACAGAGCACGAGACTGCGCGGCATGCGCGCGCGGGCCCGGCCCTTGCCGAGGATGGTGATCATGGGCAGCGTGAAGCTGGCCGTCTTGCCGGTGCCCGTTTGGGCGATGCCCAGCACGTCGCGTCCTTCGAGAGCCGGGGGAATGGCGCCTTCTTGGATCGGCGTTGGCGTGGTGTAGCCGGTGGCCTCAACGGCCTTCAGAACCTTCGGATCGAGGTTCAAATCGGAGAAGCTGGTCATATGCGTCCTGTTTAGAGCCATGGGCCGAATTGCCGCGGCTCGGGGGTTGGGTGGGACGCGTCCCTCGCATGGCGCCCCGCGGATACGTCTAAGGTTCACACCGCTGTGAACGTCGCCCCGCTAACAAAGGTTGCGCCACGGGTCAACTTACCGCAGTGACGCAGTAATTTCGCCTTGTCGGATCGGCAACGGCCGATCCCAGCGGAATTTTCCGCTCTGGCGCGACGGAAACCGGTCACCGATCCGTGTGTCTTTGGATAACGGGCGTCCATGCCTTATCTGTGATCCCGGATCGATGCCGGAGCCTTGATGCGTTTCCTTGCCCGAAGCTTGACTGCCCTGTTTCTCGTCGCCCTGACCACGGGGCTTTTGGCTTGGGCGGGACAGATCACGCTCGCCGCTTTGGAAGAACGGCGGGCCCGGGAAGGCGGCGGGCGACCCGCGGCGGAACGGGTTCTGGCCGTGAATGTGGTCACGGCGACGCCCGCGATGGTGTCGCCCACGCTGACGTCGTTCGGAGAGGTGCTCGCCCGCCGGGTCCTGGAGCTGCGCGTGCCGACCGACGGCCGGGTGGAAGAACTGGCCGAAGGGTTCGAAGAGGGCGGGATCGTCGAGGCCGGGCAGGTCCTGCTGCGCATCGATCCGTCTGAGGCCGAGGCCGCCCTGGCGGTGGCCGAAGCCGATCTGGCCGGCGCCGAAGCGGAAGTCCGCGATGCGGCCCGCACCCTGGATTTGGCCCGTGCGGAAGTGGCCGGTGCCGAGGCGCAGCGCGATCTGCAACGGCAAGCCTTGGCGCGGGCCGTGGATTTGGCCGGACGCGGCGTGGGGTCAACCGCCGCGGTCGAAACGGCCGAGTTGGCCCTGCAAGCGGCCGAGCAGACGATCCTGTCGCGCCGGGGCGCGGTCGCCCAGGCCGAGGGCCGGGTGGATTCGGCGGATCTGGGTGTAGCGCGGGCCCAGATCGCCCTGGCCGAAGCCCGGCGCGATCTGGATGACCGGACATTGCGCGCCGCCTTTTCGGGGCGGCTGAGCGATGTCAGCGTGCTGCAAGGCGGGCTGATGGGCCCAAACGAGCGGATCGGGACGCTGATCGACCCGACCGCGCTGGAAGTGGCGTTCCGCCTGTCGGCCGCGCAGCATGCCCGCCTGTTGGATGGCAGCGGCGATCTGGTCGGGGCCGATTTGCGCGCCGTCCTCGAAGTTTCGGGGCTAATGCTGGCCACGTCCGGCACGATCACCCGGGAATCGCCGTCGGTCGGGGAAGGTCAAACCGGGCGCCTGGTCTTTGCCACGCTGGATGACCCCCGCGGCTTCCGGCCCGGCGACTTCGTTCGGGTCGAGGTGCAGGAACCGCCGCTGAGCGGCGTGATCGACTTGCCGGCCACGGCTCTGTCAGCGCAATCGACCGTGCTACTGGTCACGGCGGAGGAACGGTTGGAGGAAGTTCCCGTCACCCTGCTGCGCCGCCAAGGCGACCGCATCCTGGTGACCGGCGACATCGCCGGTCGGGACGTCGTGTCGGAGCGGACCGTGGCTTTGGGCGCTGGCATCAAGGTTCGTCCCCTGCGCCCCAACGCAGCGGCCGAGCCCGAGGCCACCGCCACCGTGGTCCTGGACCCGGCTCGGCGCGCGCGGTTGAAGGCCATCGTCGAAGCCGGGCGCATGCCGTCCGACGTCAAGGCGCGCTTGCTGACCCGGTTGGAAGACGACGAGGTCCCCGCCGACATGGTCGCGCGGCTTGAAGCCCGCGCGGGCGGCTAGGGCATGCGTCTGTTCAGCTATTTCACGCGCCACCGCACGGCCGCCAACCTGCTTCTGGTGCTGATGCTGGCGGCGGGCGTGCTGGCCTTGCCGAATATGCGCGCCCAGTTCTTCCCCGATGTGATCGTCGAGGATGTGACCGTCACCGTCGATTGGGACGGCGCGGGCGCCGAGGACGTGGATCGCGGCATCGTCCAGGTGCTGGAGCCCGCGTTGCTGGCCGTGGACGGCGTGATCGACAGCGAGGCGATGTCGCGCGAAGGGCGCGCCCGCATCCGCCTGGAATTCGAGCCGGGACGCGACATGGGCGAAGCGGCCAATGACGTGCAGGCGGCCATGGACGGCACGACCGGCTTGCCGGACGGTATCGAGGAACCAGAAATCCGGCAGGCCCGCTGGCGCGACCGGGTGACGGATGTGGTCATCACCGGGCCGGTGGGCGTGGATCAGTTGGCGCGGATCACCGACGAATTCGTGGTCGAGCTGGTCGCAGCCGGCGTGACGCGCAGTGTCATTCACGGCGTCGCGGCCCCGCAAGTCGTGGTCGAGGTGCCGACCGCCTCGCTTCTGCGCTACGACGTCTCGCTGGCACAGATCGCCGAAGCCATCGGCGCCGAAGCCGACGGTGACCCGGCGGGCGAGGTGTCCGGCGCCAATGCACGCGTGCGCACGGGCACCGCGCGACGCGACGCCTCCTCCGTCGAAGCCATCGTCCTGCGCCGGGGCGCCGACGGCACGGCACTGACCATCGGCGACGTGGCCCGCGTGACGTCCGAGGGCGTCGACCGGGAGCGGGCCTATTTCGTCGGCCCGGATCCGGCGATCTCGATCCGGGTGGACCGCTCGGCGGCGGGCGACGCCATCGCTTTGCAGCGCACCGTCGAAGAGGTCGCAGACGACATCCTGCAAGGCGCACCAGACGGCGTCGCCATCGACCTGATCCGCACCCGCAGCGAGGCGATCACCGGCCGCATCGGCATCCTGGTCGACAACGCCCTACTGGGCCTTGCTTTGGTGGTCGGCCTGCTGTTCCTGTTCCTCAACGCCCGCACTGCCTTCTGGGTCGCCGCCGGTATCCCGGTCGCCATGTTCTCGGCCATCGCGCTGATGTGGGCGGCGGGGCTGACGATCAACATGATCTCGCTCTTTGCGCTGATCATCACGCTGGGCATCGTGGTGGACGACGCCATCGTCGTTGGCGAACACGCCGATTTCCGCGCCCGCCGCCTGGGCGAAGACGCGGCCAGCGCCGCCGAAAACGCCGCCCGTCGCATGTTCACACCCGTCTTTTCGGCCACGCTGACCACCGTCATCGCCTTCTTCGGCCTGGTCGCCATCGGTGGCCGCTTCGGCAATCTGATCGCCGACATCCCGTTCACGGTGATCGTCGTGCTGATCGCGTCGCTAATGGAATGCTTCCTGATCCTGCCCCATCACATGGCCTCGGCCCTGCGCCCCCGGGCGCCGTTCGGCACCCGCGGGCTTCGGATTGGGGTCGCCGGGCTGGTCCTGTTCGTCCTGCTGGCCGCCTTGGGCGCGGGCGCCTGGTTCGTCGTCGCATTCCTGACCGGCGTTGGCCTAACCATCGCGGGCCAGCTGCTGACTGGGCCTTTCCCGCAAGCAGCAGCTTGGCACGACGTCGCACAGGCTTGGTTCGACGGGGCCACCCGATGGGCGGTTTTGCTGATCCCGGCGACGCTTGGCGTCTTGATCCCGGCTTGGGCGTCCTTGAAAGACCCCTCCCGCCGCGCCCGGACGATGGATTGGATGGCGACGGCGGGGCTCGATGCGGCGTCCGGCCTCGTCAATCTAGGGCTGGACTGGGTGCGCGAGCATCTGTTCCGCCCGCTGATCCGCCTCTGCCTCGTCGCGCGCTATCCCGTGGCGGCCGCCGCTGTCGTCCTGCTATCGACGCAGATCGCCCTGTTCCTGACCGGCGACGTCCAGTGGCGCTTTTTCAACGCGCCCGAACGCGGCTCTGTCACCGGGAACTTCGCCATGGCCGACGGTGCGACCCGGGCCGACGCAATCGAGCAGATGCGCGAATTGCAGCGCGTCACCGAGGAGCTGGGCGCCGAGTATCAAGCGGAGTACGGCCTCAACCCACTGGACTACGTCCTGGGCGAGGTCGGCGGCAATACCGGGCGCCAGCTTGCCTCTGCCGAAGGGAAGGACCGCGATCTCCTGGGCTCGATCTCCATCGAGTTGATCGACGCGGACCTGCGCCCCTATTCCTCGTTCGACTTCGTGGCCGACCTGCAGGACCGCGCGCGTCAACTGCCCCTGACCGAAGAAATCAGCTTCCGCGGCTGGCGCTCCGGCCCCGGCGGCGATTCCCTGTCGGTCGAATTCCAGGGCGCCGACAGCGCGACCCTGAAATCCGCCGCAGACGCGTTCGAGCGGTCCGTGGCCCGCTTCCCCGAAGTGTCCGGCCTGGACGACAGCCTGCCCTTCGACAAGGACGAGCTGATCCTGGAACTGACCCCCCAGGGCGAGGCGCTGGGCTTCGATATCGGTACCCTCAGCGGCGTCCTGCGGAACCGCCTGAACGGCATCGAGGCGGCCAGCTTCCCCGTCGGCCCCCGCACCGGCACCATCGAGGTGCAACTGCCCGAAGACGAAGTCCGGGCCGACTTCCTGGACACCTTGCGGCTGACCGCGCCCTCCGGCGGCGACGTGGCGCTGGCCGACATCGTGACCGTCACGGTCCGGTCCGGCTTCGCCACCATCGAGCGCGAGAACGGCATTCAGGTCGTTGAGGTCTTGGGCGACCTGGACCAAGACGATGCCGCCCGCGCCGCCGAGATCCGGGCCGAGATCGGCGATGTGATCCTGCCCGAGATCGCCGCGCGATATCAGGTGGGCTACACCTTGGGCGGCTTGGCCGAGCAGGAGCGCGACTTCCTGAACGACGCCCTGGTCGGCTTGGTCGCGTGCCTATTGGGCATCTATCTGGTGCTCGCCTGGATCTTCTCCTCCTGGACGCGGCCCGGCGTCATCATGGCCATCATCCCCTTCGGCCTGATCGGCGCGATCTGGGGGCATTGGGTCTGGGACGTGCCTTTGTCGATGTTCTCGGTCGTCGGCCTGATTGGGATGATCGGGATCATCATCAACGACTCCATCGTGCTGGTTACGACGGTCGATGAATACTCGAAAGACCGCGCCCTGCGACCCGCCATCGTCGACGCGGTTTGCGACCGCTTGCGGCCAATCCTGCTGACGACATTGACGACCGTCCTAGGTCTGACGCCCTTGCTCTATGAGACGTCGTCCCAGGCCCAGTTCCTACGGCCCACGGTCATCACGCTCAGCTACGGGCTGGGCTTCGGCATGCTGCTGGTCCTCGTCCTCGTGCCCGCGGTTCTCGCTATGGGAGAGGACATGTCGCGTCTCTCCGCAGCTCTCCGCCGCCTGCTGCGCCTGCCGGCCCGGGGCCGCGGGCGCAGTGCGGGGGCAGTTGGTCTGGCAGCCGGCACGATGGTCGCGGCCTGGGGCGGCGCGACTTTGGGCTGGCACCTGGCCCGTGGAACGGCGATGCCGCCCTTGGCCGCGTTGGGCTTGGACGGAACAGGATCCGTACTGGCGCTGTTTCTGAGCGGGACTGCCGCGATCCTGATCGCGACATGGTTAGTGGGCGGGTTGCTGGTCCTGCGGACCAAACGGGACGGCGTCACGGCCTGACGCATGTCAGAACTGGTCGGGCCGCGCGTCCCGCGCCATGTGGTCGAGCACCGCATTGACGAAAGCAGCTTCCTTCCCTTCGGGAAAAAAGGCCCGCGCGATCTCCACATATTCGGTGATGACAACCTTGGGCGGCGTCTCCCGGTCCACCAATTCGCCGCCCGCCGCCCGGAAAAGCGCGCGCAGGGTCGGGTCGATCCGGTCGATGGGCCATTTGGCCACCAGCGCCCGGTCAGTCATCTGATCCACCCTGGCCTGGTTGTTGACCGCCGCCTCCAACAGCGCGCGGAAGAGATCCACATCCCCCTCCGACAACTCACCCGCTTCAGTCACCATGCCGAAGCGATGATCCTCGAACTCGGCCCGGACCTTGTCGACGGTCTGGCCCGCCGCCTCCATCTGAAATAGCGCCTGGACGGCATAGAGCCGGGCGGCGGATTTCATGCGGCGCTTCAGGGCACGCTTGTCTTCGGCGGTGGCGTTCGGCATGGGCGCGGACCTATGGGGCGGTGGGGCTTGGGTCAATGGGCCAGGCCAGCAAGCCGGTGCGACATGTCTGCGATGATCCGTCCCCCTGGCCGTGGGGTCTTCCTGAGCGCCCAGCGTGCATTCCTGGCGCTTCGGCATCGCACCGTCGGAGCGGGTCAGCATGGCATGGCGACCAGGATGGCGACGGTGGGCGTTGTCAGGTCCCGCTCGCCTTGAACCCAATCCCCTTCGGCACCGTCTTCAACGTTCGCTGCAGATGGATCAGATGCAGCGCCGCCTGCGCCGCGCCGCCCGCCGTGTCCAGGCGGTCGGCATCGGCCCGCTCTTCCGCCTGTTCCATGTTCTCGACGGTGATGATCCCGTTGCCGATGCAGGCGCCCGTCAGGCCCAGGGTCGCGATGCCCCGCGCGCTTTCGTTCACGACGATGTCGTAGTGGGACGTCCGCCCCCGGATCACGCAGCCAAGCGCGACGTAGCCATCGAAGTCAGACTGTCGATGGGCGATCCCGATGGCCGTGGGGATCTCCAATGAACCCGGGACCTCTACCGTCTCGTGCTCGACCCCCGCCCCATCGAGGACCGACCGCGCCGACGTCAATTGCGCCGCCGAGATCGCCCCGTAATATGGCGCGATCACGATCAGCACCTTCGGACGCTCGCCCTCGAAGGACGGCAGATCCAGGACGTTGTCCGAATGTCCAGCCATGTCAGTGCCCCGCCGGAATTGGGCGCGTACCCACGATGGACAGCCCGTAGGCATCTAAGCCAACCACCTTCGGCGTCCCGGAATTGGTCACCAACTCCAACTCATGCAGACCAAGAGCCGCAAGAATTTGCGCCCCAAGACCATATTGCCGCAACTTCTGCGGCGACACACCGCCTGGATCCAACTTCATCTCCGTATCGCGCAACAGCACGACAACGCCGCGCCCTTCCCCGGCGATCACCTTCATGGCGCCGGTCAGGTCGCTGTCCCCAATCCCCAAAGCATCCTCTAGCGGGTTCATTGCGTGCATCCGCACCAGGACCGGCCCGTCGGAGATATCACCCTTCGTCAGCACAATGTGTTCGGCCCCTTGGGTTTCGTCGGTGAAAACGCGCATCAGCCAATCCCCCCCGATCTTCGCGACAACGGGTTTCGACGCCGTCTGGTTCACCAGATTATCGTGCCGCCGCCGGTAGCTGATCAGATCGCTGATCGTCCCGATCTTGAGCCCATGCAATTGTGCGAAGGCGATCAGATCCGGCAGGCGGGCCATCGTCCCGTCCTCCTTCATGATCTCGCAGATCACGCCCGACGGGTTCAGCCCGGCCAACCGTGCGATGTCGCAGGCGGCCTCCGTGTGGCCCGCACGGACCAAAACGCCGCCGTCTCGCGCGCGCAAGGGAAACACATGACCAGGCGTCGCGATGTCGGCGGCGCCTTTTGACGCGTCGATGGCCACGCTGACGGTGCGCGCGCGGTCATGGGCCGAGATGCCGGTGGTCACGCCTTCGCGGGCTTCGATGGAGATGGTGAAGGCCGTCTCGTGCCGCGACGAATTGTGAGATGCCATCAGAGGCAGGCCCAAAGCGTCGATCCGCTCGCCCGGCAGGGTCAAGCAGATCAACCCGCGGCCGTGGCTAGCCATGAAGTTGATCGCGTCGGGCGTCGCCATCTGGGCGGGGATCACCAGGTCGCCCTCGTTCTCGCGGTCCTCATGGTCGACCAGGATGAACATGCGTCCGTTGCGGGCATCCTCCAGGATGTCCTCGATGGACGAGATCACGTCGGAATTCTCGCGCTCCACGGGCCCGGGGGCCTCGAAGGGGATGGGATCGGCCATGGGAACACCTCCTGTTGGCCAAGGATGTAGCCGCCGCCCCGTCCATGTGCCAGTGCGGGCGCGCAGGGAGGGTCATGCATGACGCGATATCCGAAAGTCGGGGCCTTGGCCGTCATGGAACGCGGCGGCGCCGTGCTGATGGTCCGCCGGGGCCGGGCTCCGGCGGTCGGACTCTGGGGCTTTCCGGGCGGCCATGTGGAATGGGGCGAGACGGCGCGGGACGCCGCCATTCGGGAACTGGCGGAGGAGACGGGCGTAACGGCCCGGGCCGGTGCCCATCTGGGGGTGATCGACGCGATCGGCGCGGATCACCATTACCTGCTGGTCGCCACGCTGTGCCATTGGCAGGCCGGCGAACCGGTGGCCGGCGATGACGCGGACGAGGCGCTTTGGGTGCCGATCCCGGATGTCGCGCGCTACGAAACCGTCGAGAATGTCGATCTCGTCCTGCGCTGGCTCGCGTCCCAGCCGTAGGGTGCGTGCTCTGCGCGCACCGCATGTCACATCCGAAAGTAAAGATCCCCACTGACATATCCGGCCGCCTTGGCCGCCGGACACCAGGACGATTCAAATGCCGTCTCGCCGATCAAGAGGACGCCATCGGGCGGCAATCCCCTCTCTCGCAACACCCCGCGCAAGTGGGCGGACATGTCGCTCCAACTCAAGTGAAACCCTGGCGCACGGTCTGCCCAATCGACCGGCGGTCCCGCCTCGACAGTCAGAGGCGCATGGATCAATCCGCCCAAAGCCGCCTCGACCCGGGCCAGTTTCGCCGCGCGAGCGGCGTCCATTTCAACCCGTCGCAACATGCCGAGCGCGTTCGACGAAAACAGCAATGCGACGATGTCCCGGCCCGTGGCGGCGCGCACGCTGGCATAGGTCCCGTAATCCAGGCCCAGCGCCGCGGCGCGCCGGACCCGCATGCGCACGATTTCGAGCGGCAGCGCCTTGCCCAAAAGATCGGTGCGCGCCCGCCGCCATTGGTGAAGCCGCCCAGCATAGCCGTTGAAATCCTGCCGCGAGTTATGTCCGATGCCCGGTGTCATGGCACGCCTCCTTGGTCCGGATCGGACCGCGTCGGCCCTGTAATGTCCAGCCTTGACCGCGACGTCTGCACCCGCACAGGGTCAATGCATGCAAATCGACCTCCCCCTGATCCTTCTGGCCGCGTTGATCGCCAGCGCCAGCCCAGGGCCCGCAACGCTTGCCTTGGCGGGAACCTCCATGGCCTCGGGGCGCCGCGCGGGCCTAGTCCTGGCGACCGGCATCACCTGCGGGTCGCTGACCTGGTCCGTCGCTGCTGCCTTGGGCCTAGGCGCCTTGATGCTGGGCCATGCTTGGGCGTTCGAGACAATCCGCTACCTGGGCGCCGCTTATCTGGTCTGGCTTGCTATTCGGTCGGCCCGTGCTGCCCTGTCGACCCGCCCCATGGCGACGCGTGCTGTTGAAGGGACGGGCAAGGCTGTGTTTCTGAAAGGCCTCGCCCTGCATCTGACGAACCCGAAAGCCGTGCTGTTCTTCGGCGCGCTCTATGCCGTCGGCTTGCCGCCCGGCACCAGCTCGGCCGATCTGGCGCTGGTGATCGCGGCCGTCGGCCTCCAAAGCGCCCTCGTCTTCCACGGCTATGCCGTCATCTTCTCGACCCCAGTCGCCACGGCTGCGTATCTCCGGGCCCGCCGTGTGTTCGAAGCGGTTTTTGCCCTGGGATTTGGCGCCGCAGGCCTCCGGGTTCTGACGGCTCGCGCGCCCTGATGCTGCCGGTCCAGCAAGGCGATGTAGTCCTGCGGCGCTTGCGGCCCGATGACGCGGTGGCCTTCCACAAGATGCGCTCCGATCCCGAAGTTGGGCGTTACCAAGACTGGGACAAGTTAGACTTGGACGGCGCACGGGGCTTCGTGACCGCCATGGAGCAAGCGCCAGCCTTCCCGCGCGGTGGCTGGTGGCAGATCGCCATTGCGCATGCACAGGATGATCGGCTGGCGGGCGATCTGGGATTGCACCTATCCGACGATGGCACGGAACTGGAACTCGGCATCACGCTGGCCCGTGCCGCGCAAGGTCGGGGCCTGGCGCCGCAAGCGATCAGAATTGCCGCTGACTTGGTGTTCGCCGAAACACCCGCCCGCCGCATCGTGCTGATTACCGATGCCCGCAACGCCGCCATGCTGGCGGTCGCAAAGCGCCTCGGCCTGACCCAAGTCGACGTCTTGCACGATAGGGGCATGCCAGAGCCGGTCTTTCACCTGCCCCGACCGACCTGACCAGGGTTAAGCGTCCGATTTGGCGAGCATCGCCGCGATCTCGTCCTTCAGCCGCATCCGCTGACGCCGCAGCTGCTGCTCATGCTCGTCCGAGCAGGGCTCCACATTGGTTTCGGCCCGATGGATCTTGCGGTTCACCTCGTGATACTCGTCCGCCAACTTCGCGAAATGAGGTGCAGTCGCCTTCAATTGCGAAATCTTGGATACGGCGTCCGGAAACTCTTCCGCCAATTCGTGGGGCACATGGGACATAACGCGGGACTCCCTCTCTCCTCGTGTCGTTGATCCCATGCTGCCCGATCGGCAGCACCGCCACCTTGACGCAAATCAAGCGGCAATCTGGCCGGATGCTAAGACGCCTCGGCCAGCCGCGCGACATAGCGGGCCAGCGTGTCGATCTCCAGGTTGACCCGGTCGCCGACCTTGGCGTCCCCCCAGGTGGTCACTTGCTGGGTGTGGGGGATGAGGTTGACGCCGAACTCGGCCCCCTCGACCTCGTTGACCGTCAGGGACGTGCCATCCAAGGCGATGGACCCCTTCGGTGCGATGAACCGGGCCAACGTGTCAGGCGCGCGGAAGCGGTAGCGCATTGAATCGCCCTCGGGGGTGATCGAGAGGATTTCCGCCACGCCGTCCACATGGCCGGACACGATATGGCCGCCAAGTTCGTCGCCCACCTTCAGGGATCGCTCCAAATTAACGCGCACGCCCACGTCCCAATCGCCCAAGCCCGTCTTCGACAGGCTTTCGGCGCTGACATCCACGTCGAACCAGCCGCCTTTGGCATCCCGGCCGCGATCCACCACCGTCAGGCAACAGCCGTCGCAGGCAATGGACGCGCCCAGGTCGATGCCCGCCGGGTCATAGGCCGTCCCGATGCGCGCGCGCAGGTCGCCACGCCGCTCGATGGCCCGAATGGTGCCGATATCCGTTACGATCCCGGTGAACATGGGTGTGTCCCTCCTGCCAAAATCCAGCTAATTCTACGGGTCGGTCGCCGCAAGCGCCCAAATCGTGCCACAATGCCGTCTCACCCCTGCCCCGAGCCGCCCGCAATGTGGCGGGAACGAAATCCGAGGGTCGCAATGCGTCCGCAGCGCCGTTTCTTGTTCCTGCAAGGGCCCCACGGGCCCTTTTTCCACCGCTTGGGGGGCCTCCTCCGCGCGGCAGGGGGCGAGGTGTGGCGCGTCGGTTTCAACCGTGGGGACGAGGCGTTCTGGTTCGACCGCAAGTCGTTCATTCCATTCCAGCAACCGCCCGAGGCCTGGCCCGACACCTGCGCCGCCATCCTGGACGACAAGCAGATCACCGACGTGGTTCTGTACGGCGATACCCGCGCGATCCACGCCCAGGCCATCGAATTGGCCGAAGCCCGGGACCTGACCGTCCATGTCTTCGAGGAAGGGTATCTGCGGCCCTGGTGGATCAGCTATGAACGGGGCGGGTCCAACGCCCATTCCCGCCTGATGGACAAGACCGTGCCCGACATGCAGGCCGCCCTGGCCGAGTTGGATTTGGACCTGCCCGACGCCCCGGCCCATTGGGGCGATATGCGCCACCACGTCTTCTACGGCATGCTCTACCATTGGTTCGTCCTGTCCCGCCCCGGTCGCTACCGCGTCTACCGGCCCCATCGGGACATCACGGTGCTGAAGGAATTCCGCCTTTATCTGCGCCGCATGGTCACGATGCCATTCACCGCGCTGGAACGCCGCATCGCCACGCGGCGGATCGTCCATGGCGGCTTTCCGTACCATCTCTGCCTGATGCAGTTGGAACATGATGCCAGCTTCCGGGCCCATTCGCCCTATGGCTCGATGACCGACTTCCTGGAGGTCGTGATCGCCGGGTTCGCCGATGGCGCCCCCCGACACCACCACCTGGTCTTGAAAGCCCATCCGCTGGAAGACGGTCGCGCGCCGATCAAAGCCACGATCCGGCGCCTGATCGCCAAGCATGGCCTGCAAGGCCGGGTCCACTACTTGCGCGGCGGCAAGCTGGCCGGCCTGATGAATGAAGCGCGCAGCGCGATCACGGTGAACTCCACCGCGGCGCAGCAGGCGCTCTGGCGCGGCCTGCCCGTGAAGGCGTTGGGCCGGTCGGTCTATTCCAAACCGGAATTCGTGTCGGACCAATCGGTCGCCGACTTCTTCGCCGACCCCGATCGTCCCGACAGCCGCGCCTATCGCGACTACCGGCACTACCTGCTGGAAACCTCGCAAGTGGCGGGCGGCTTTTATTCGGCACGGGGCCGCCGACAACTGCTTCGCCAAGTTGTCGACATGATGTTGTCCGAAATGGACCCATATGACCGGCTACAGGCAGGCAAGCCTGCGCCGCGTCAGAACCTGAAATTGGTCTCCGGCTAAGGCGACCACACGACCATAACCCGCCGAGACGGGGGAAAACCCCCGCGATATGGCACCGAGGCAGATCGAGAAGGACGAAGACCATGAGCAGACAGACGGGACGCGGGGCGAAGCTCGTCGCGCTGTCGCTGATCGCGAGCATGATGGCCTCTTGCGCGGCCTTGCCACGATCGGGACCGAATAAATCCGAGATCTTTTCCGGCTCCGTGATGCGGGAAGGCGACGCCTTCATCGTGGCCGTGAACGACCAGGTGACCCGAGCCATAGGTGTGACCCCCGCCTTCGGCTTCACCGAGGCGTTTCGCAACGCCCATCCCCTGGGCGCCGATACGATCCGGCCCGGCGATGTGCTGGGCCTGATCGTCTACGAGAATGTCGAAGACGGCCTTTTGACCAATGCCGGCGCCTCGGCCTCGCTGATCGACGAAATCCAGGTCGATAGCGGCGGCTTCATCTTCATACCCTATGCTGGCCGCCTGCGCGCCGCTGGCAACACGCCCGAGCAGTTGCGCCGCATCATCACGGCCCGGCTGGACGAACAGACGCCAGACCCCCAGGTCGTCGTCCGTCGCCTTGCGGGTGATGGCGCGACCGTTTCCATCGTCGGCGGCGCGGGCGCCCAGGGCGTCTATCCGATCGAACGACCGACCCGCACGCTGACCTCCATGATCGCCCAAGCGGGCGGCGTCGCCATCCCGCCTGAGGTGGCGCTGGTCACCGTCACCCGCGGGAACATGACCGAGACGGCGTTCCTGCAAGACCTCTACACGATGCCGCATCTCGACATCGCATTGCGAGATGGCGATACGATCTTTATCGAACAGGATACGCGTGCCTTTACTGTGTTGGGCGCCACCGGCACCCAGAACCGCCTGGAATTCGAGACCGAGGTGATTTCGGCCATCGAGGCCATCGCACAGGTCGGCGGCCTGAACCCCAACCTGGCCAATCCGACCGGCGTTTTCGTGTTCCGCAACGAGCCCGAGGAAATCGCCAGGGCCGTCCTTGGCCGCACCGACATCATCGGGGCGCAGCGCATGGTCTACGTGCTCGATTTGACCGAACCCACCGGCATGTTCGAGGCCCGCGACTTCGTGATCCGCGACGGCGACACCGTCTATGTGACCGAAGCGCCCATCGTGGCGTTCAATCGCGCCATCGGTGTGCTTCTCGGCTCGGTCACCGGCCTGATCCAGCCCGTGGCGACTGCCGGGTCGGTCAGCAACGCCTTCTGATCCCATGTCGAACCCGGGCGACGCCCCTCGCATCGCCCGGTTCGTGTCCGGCGGGTTCTTCAACCGCCGGATCCGCCGCATCGCCTGGCTCGCCGGGGTCGATCTGCGCCCCGGCCTGCCGAAGCCCGGCGACCATGTCGCAGCCTGGGGCCATGCCGGGACGTCCGCGCGCGCCGAGGCCGTGGCCCGCCGCTACGGCGCGCCTATCCTGCGGTTCGAGGATGCTTTTCTCCGCTCGCTCCATCCCGGTCGTGCCAAGGAACCCACCCTGGGCCTGACCATCGACAGCCGCGCCGCCTATTTCGACAGCCGCACGCCGTCCGATCTGGAAACCCTGCTGGCCACGCATCCGTTCGACGACGGCGCCCTGATCGCCCGCGCCCGCATCGCCATGGAGGAGATGGCCCGCAGCGGCGTCACCAAATACGCCGCCACCCGCACGGACTTGGACCCGCCCGCCCCAGGCTACGTCCTGGTTGTCGACCAGACGCGCGGCGATGCCTCCATCCGCCTAGGCGGCGCGTCCGAGGAAACCTTCCGCGAAATGCTCCTGGTCGCACGCGAGGAAAATCCGGGCCAACCGATCCTCATCAAGACCCATCCCGAGACCGCTCAAGGCCACCGCCCCGGCCACTACACCGAGGTCGACGCCGTCCACGGCGCCACCCTGGAAACCCGGCCCTTTCCGCCGGCCACGCTCTTTGCCGGCGCCACCAAAGTCTACACGGTTTCCAGCCAGCTGGGCTTCGAGGCGCTGCTACACAGCCATCGTCCCATCACTTTCGGCCAGCCCTTCTATGCGGGCTGGGACTTGACCGATGACCGTCACCCGCTCGACCGCCGCCAGCGCAAACTGACGCGCGCCCAGCTCTTTGCCGGGGCTTTGGTGCTCTATCCCCATTGGTACGACCCCCATCGCGACGCGCTCTGCGACCCGGTCGACGTGGTCCGCTTGCTGGAGGCCCGTGCCCGCGCCTGGCGCGAAGATCGCGACGGCTGGTCTGCGCCCGACATGCGGCTCTGGAAGCGGGCACCGCTGCGACAGTTCCTATCCCGGAAGGTCACCTTTCGGGACGAGGCGTCGAAGCGACGGCTGGTCTGGGGGGCTGGACCAGATGTCGGGTCTGACATCGGCCCCAAATCAGACCGGGATCAGACGCAGATCAGACGCCAAGTTCTGCACATGGAAGACGGCTTCCTACGCTCCCGTGGCCTAGGCGCGGAACTGATCCCGCCCCTCTCCCTCGTCCTCGACGAGCAGGGTATCTATTACGACCCCACCCGCCGCTCCGACCTGGAAGACGCCATCGAGCGCGCCGCGGCTCTGCCCCCCGATGCCCTTGATCGCGCACGCAAACTCCGCCGTGCGGTCACGGCGGCCCGACTCACCAAATATAACCTTCAGGGCCAGATCCCCGACCTCCCGGACACCCGGATCATTCTCGTCCCCGGCCAAGTTGCCGACGATGCCTCGATCCGGCTCGGAACCTCAGACGTCGCTGATAACGCGCACCTTCTGGCCGAAACCCGCAAAGCCAATCCCGACGCCTTCCTGATCTATAAGCCCCACCCGGATGTCGAAGCGGGCCTCAGAGACGGTGCCATTCAAGCCATCGACGCCGACTTGATCGCCACCCGGGCCGACCCTGTCGCGCTGATCGAAAAGTCCAGTGAAATCTGGACGATGACCTCTCTCTTGGGCTTTGAGGCCCTGCTTCGGGACACCAAAGTCACAACCTTCGGTGCGCCCTTTTATGCCGGCTGGGGCTTGACCGACGATCGTGGCAAAACGCCCGCCCGCCGCCGCGCCGCACGCCCGTCGCTGGACGCGCTGATCCACGCTGCTTTGATCGCCTATCCGCGCTATTTCGACCCCGTCATCGGCGCGGCGTGCCCGCCCGAGACCGTGATCCATCGCCTGGAAAACGGCCCATTGCCGTCGCCGGGACCGGCAAATCGCGTCTTGTCCAAAGCCCAGGGGGCTTTGGCATCCTATGCCTGGATCTGGCGCTAGCCGAGCTTGGCCAGCACTTCGTCGGCAAGGGCCGCGACTTCGCCCGCCGCCATCTTCGCGCCGGAATACTCCCGAACACCCTGCCCCGTGCCCATCGCTTCCGCATAGGCGACGCGGTTCGCGATCACCGCATCGGCAGCATCGGCCTCTAGCGAGGACAAGGCTTCCTTCACCGCATTGGTCAATTTCGTCCCGGCCCGCGCGCGGTTCAGCACAGCCAAGGGCATTTTCCCTTCGCGCGCCGCCATTTCCAAGACCCCTTCGGTGGCCCAAAGATCCACCTGACTTGCGGTAACCGGCACCACGACCAAGTCGGACGCCTTTAAGGCCGGTTTCAGGTCGCTGTCGATCTTGGGTGGTGTGTCAATTAGAACGAAATCATGTGTTTTCTTGTATTTGTCGGCCTCGTAATTGACGCCCCAAGCGCTGGCCGTCGAAAAGGTGATGTCGCCGTGCAGCCCGCTGGTCCGTTCGTACCGGGTCATGAACCACCGCCCGAGCGAGCCCTGCGGGTCGCTGTCCAGCAGCGCCACCTCGTGCCCCCGCGCCGCCAATTCCACAGCCACATTCGCGCAAAGCGTCGTCTTTCCAGAGCCGCCCTTCTGCTGGGCAAAGGTAATGATCTGGGCCATGGCACCCTCTCGCTGCGCTGCAGCAAATGTCCTAGCGGCAAGATGCCCCAGTCGTCAATGCAAAGACGGTTCAAGCCCAATCACCAAAGACTCAAAACCATTGGACACATGTGCCCATTTATGCGCAGACTTTCGAGAGTGCACAGTCAGGACCGGACAAGGAACCGGTTTTCTATGGGGAGGATCGCAGGTGAAATCTCATTACCGGGCCGTGGTGATTGGCGGCGGCGTTGTTGGCACATCCGTTCTCTACCATCTGGCCAAGTTCGGCTGGAAGGACGTCTGCCTGATCGAACGCAGCGAGCTGACCGCCGGATCTAGCTGGCACGCGGCGGGTGGGTTCCATGCGCTGAACGCGGATCCGAACATCGCCAGCCTTCAGGCATATACGATCGACCTGCTGAGCGAGATCGAGAAGGAATCGGGTCAGTCCGTCGGTATGCACATGACCGGCGGTATGACCCTGGCAGGCACGCCGGACCGCTGGGAATGGCTGCAATCGGCTTACCGTACGTTCCAGTCCATCGGGATCGACGACGTACACCTGATCACGCCCGAGGAAGCGGGTGAAAAGTGCCCCATCATGTCGACCCACGGCATCATCGGCGGCATGTGGGCCGACCGCGAAGGCTATGTGGACACGACCGGCACGGTCCACGCCTATGCGGGTGCTGCCAGAAAGCACGGGGCCGATGTGATCCTGCACAACCGCGTGCTGGAGCTGAACCAGACCGCCGAGGGGTGGGAGGTGGTGACCGAAAAGGGCACCATTCAGACCGAGCATGTGGTGAACGCCGCCGGGCTCTGGGCCAAGCAAGTCGGGCGGATGGCGGGCATCGAATTGCCGGTCTCGCCACTGAACCACCACTACCTGATTTCGGACACCATCCCCGAGCTTGAGGCGCTCGACTTCGAGATCCCGCTAACCGTGGACTTGGAGGGTTTTACCTATATCCGCCAAGACCAGAAGGGCATGCTTCTGGGCATCTATGAGATCGACCATCAACATTGGATGATGGACGGCGCCCCGTGGGAATATGGGTTCGAGTTGCAGCAGGAAGACCCGGACCGGATCGAACACGAGTTGACCCTTGGGTTTGAACGCTACCCCGTGCTGCAAAATGTCGGCGTGAAGACCTGGGTCAACGGGGCTTTCACCTTCTCGCCCGATGGCAATCCGTTGGTCGGCCCGGTTCGCGGCAAGCCCGGCTATTGGTGCGCCTGCGCGGTGATGGCGGGCTTCCTGCAAGGCGGTGGCGTCGGCAAGTCGCTGGCCGAATGGATGATCCATGGCGAGCCCGAGGCGGATGTCTTCGGCATGGACGTGGCCCGCTACGGCGACTTCGCCGAAAACAAGCAGTTCATCAAGGAGACGACGGGCCAGTTCTACACCCGCCGCTTCGTGATGACCTATCCGAACGAGCAACTGCCCGCCGGGCGCCCGCTCAAGATGGCGCCGGCCTATGCGGATATGGACGCCGCGGGGTGCCAGTGGGGCGCGAGCTGGGGCTTGGAAGTGCCGCTCTACTTCGCGCCGACACCGGGGTTCGAGGAGAAACCGACGCTGAAACGCTCGAACGCGTTCGACATCGTGGGCGAGGAATGCCGCGCGGTGCGGGACGCAGTGGGGGTGCTGGACATCTCCGGCTTCTCACGGTTCGAGGTGACGGGACAAGGCGCCGAGGCGTGGCTGGACAAAATCATGGCCTCGAAACTGCCCGCGCCAGGCCGCGCGCGCTTGGCCCCGATGCTGTCGCCCGAGGGCAAGCTGAAAGGCGACCTCACGGTTTTCAATTGGGGCGACGGGGTCTGGTGGATCATGGGATCCTACTATTTGCGCGCCTGGCACATGCGATGGTTCCACGACCATATGGGCGATGGGGTCGACTTGCGCGACCTGTCGGACCAAACTGTCGGGTTCTCGCTGTCTGGCCCCAACAGCCTGAAAGTGCTGAAAAAGTTGACAGACGGCCCAGTCGACGCCTTGCCCTTCATGGGCTGCGGCTCCGTCGATATCGGATTGATCCGGGCCAAGATCGGGCGGATCTCGGTCACGGGCGAGCTGGGCTACGAGGTGCATTGCAGCGCCGCGGAACATATCGCGCTGCGCCGGATGCTGCTGGAGGCCGGGGCCGATCTTGGCATCCGGGAGATCGGGTACAACGCGTTGCTCAGCCTGCGGCTGGAAAAGAGCTTCGGCATTTGGAACGCCGAATTCACCCAGGGCTACACGCCGGGCCAAACCGGCATGGATCGCTGGATCGCCTGGGACAAGAAGGCGTTCGTCGGCAAAGACGCGGCCATCGCCGAGCGGGACGGGAACGGGCCGGCGCAGCGGGTCGTGACGTTGGAAGTCGAGGCCGAGGATGCCGATGCCAGCGGCTACGAACCCATCTGGCGGGACGGCGCGTTGGTGGGTTTCGTCACCTCCGGGGGCTACGGCCACAGCGTGGGCAAGTCGCTGGCCATGGCCATGGTCGACCAAGAGGCCGCGGCCGAAGGCACGGAACTGGACGTCCACATCGTGGGTGTCGAACGAAAAGCCAGGGTGATCCCACCCTCGCCCTACGACCCGTCCGGCCGAGCGATGCGGGGCTAAGGGTGGAGATCGAAACCAGCGGCGGCACCCGCGCCCGAAGGCGGCGCGGGCGGCAAAGCGGCACGCCGCAAGTCTCGAAACGGACGCCCAACTATCGGCAATTGCGCAACCCGTTTCCCAGCATGGATGTGTTCTCGACCGACGAGATCGCGAACATGCACGAGACGGCCCTGCGCATGCTGGAAGAGCTGGGGATGATGGTCCTGCTGCCGGAGGCGCGCGCGATCTACGCCAAGGGCGGGGCGCGGGTCGACGGCGAGATGGTCCATATCGGCCGCGACATGATCGAGGCCGCGCTGCGGACCGCGCCCCGGTCGATCCATTGCCACGGCGGCGCGCCGCACCGGGACATCGCCCTGGAACTGGGCGCCCTGACCTTTCAACCCGGCGCCGGCGCGCCCCATGCCACCGATCTGAAACGCGGGCGGCGGCCAGGCTCGGCCCGGGATTACCGGGAATACACCCAACTCGCCCACCATTTCGACGTTTTTCAGATGATGAGCCCCTCGGTCGAGCCGCAGGATGTCGACGTCCATCTACGCCACTACTTCACGACCGAAACCCAACTGACGCTGACCGACAAGTTCCCATTCCTCTTCGCCCGCGGCACCCCGCAGACGATGGATAATTTCGAGATGATGGCGCTTGCCCGGGGCCTTTCGGACGACGCGTTTCAGCGGGGCGTTCACGCCTACACGATCATCAACACCAACAGCCCCCGCACGCTCGACATTGCCATGGCGCAGGGGCTGATCGACTTCGCGCGCCACGGGCAGATGTCCATCGTGACGCCCTTCACCCTGATGGGCGCCATGGCGCCGATTACGGTGGCGGGGGCCATCACGCTCAGCCACGCCGAATGCCTGGCGGCCATCACCCTGACGCAACTGGTCAATCCCGGCGCGCCGGTCTGCTACGGCACGTTCACGTCGAACGTGGACATGAAATCCGGGGCGCCAGCGTTCGGCACGCCGACACATTTCCAAGCCTCTCTGGCCGCTGGCCAGATGGCGCGCTTCCTGGGTCTGCCCTGGCGCAGCGCGGCGGGATCGGCGTCGAACCTCAACGACGTACAGGCCGCCAACGAAAACCAACTGGGCCTCTGGGGCTGCCTGCTGGCGGGCGCCAGTGTCGTCATCCATTCGGCGGGCTGGTTGGAGGGCGGTCTAACCGTATCCTACGAAAAGATGGTGACCGATGCGGAGGTGCTGAACATGGTCGCCGAACTCTGCGCCGGGCGCGCGGCGGGCCCCGACGAGATCGGGTTCGAGGCCATGAAAGAGGTCGATCCCAGTGGGCACTTCTTCGCGACGACCCAAACCATGGCCCGCTATAACACGGAATTCTACGAACCCATCGTCCATGACTACGCCAATTTCGGGACCTGGTCTGAACGCGGGGCCCGCGACGCCACGACCCGCGCAACCGATGTATGGGAGGGGATCCTGGCAGCGGACCAGCGGCCCAAGACCGACCCCGACCGGATGGCAGCCCTGCGCGATTTCATCGCCCGCCGCACTGCCGAAGGCGGCGCGCCGCCAGAAAGCTGAGCCCCGTGCCGACCCGCCCTGCCCCCGTTCTGCACCGCGACGACCCCGACCGCGCGCCCCTGGTCGGGCATATCAAGGTCACGCGCGAAGACTGGCTGAACCTGGCCCGCGACGTGCTGGTCCGCGATGGCGTGGCCGTGGTGAAGATCCTCAGCTTAAGCGACCGCTTAGGTGTTTCACGATCCAGCTTCTACGGCTATTTCCGCGACCGCGACGACCTGCTGGGCGCACTGCTGGAAGAATGGAGCGCTCGCAATACCGCCCGGATCGTCGAGCATTGCGCACTACCCGCCGAGACCATCACCGAGGCCGTCTGCAACTTCTTCTGCTGCTTCATCGACCCGTCGACCTTCGACCAGGGTCTCGACTTCGCCATTCGCGAATGGTCGCGCCGGGATACCGCCTTGCGCGACCGCGTAGATGCGGCGGATGCGACGCGGCTGAAGGCCGTGACACGGATGTACGAACGGCATGATTATACCGCCGCCGAGGCCGAGGCCCGTGCCCGGATCCTCTATTTCATGCAGCTCGGCTACCACGCGCTGGACGTGCGTGAACCTATCGAAAAGCGCCTGTCCCTCGTGCCCGCCTATCTGACCGGCTTCACTGGCCAGGCCCCGGATCTGGCCGCGTTGGACGCTTTCCGCCAGCACGTGCGCGACCTGGGGCTCGGTTGATGCAGCGCTATTCCGCCCTGTCCCTGCTGCGCCATAGCCTGAGCCACCACAAAGGTTGGCAGCCAGCTTGGCGCAAGGCCGAGCCTAGGGACGCCTACGACGCCGTCATCATCGGCGGCGGTGGGCATGGCTTGGCGACGGCCTATTACTTGGCGAAACACCACAAGATGCGCCGCGTGGCTGTGCTGGAACGCAGCTGGATCGGCGGCGGGAATACTGGGCGGAACACGACCGTGGTGCGGTCGAACTACTTCTACCCCGAAAGCGTGGCGCTCTATGACCTATCGCTGCGGCTTTATGAGGGTCTGTCGCGCGAGTTGAACTACAACATCATGCTGTCGCAGCGCGGCATGCTGATCGCCGCCCATACGCCCATGCAGATGGAGATCTGCGCCCGCATCGCGAACGCCATGCAGCTGAACGATGTGGACGGCGAACTTATGACGGCTGAGGCGGCCGAGAGGCAGGTGCCGCTGGTCAATACCGGCCCATCGGCGCGCTACAAATGCATGGGCGGCATCTGGCAACCGCGCGCGGGCGTCGCCCGCCATGATGCCGTGGCCTGGGGCTATGCGCGCGCCGCCAACGCGCTGGGCGTCGACATTATCGAGAACTGCGAGGTGCAAGAGATCCACACCGAGGGCAGCGCGATTGCCGGCGTTGAGACCAGCCGTGGTCGCATCCGTACCGACCGGCTGGGCATCGCGGCCGCCGGAGCCACGCCGAGCCTGGTGCAGCAGGTCGGCGTATCCTTGCCGATCCATGACTATGCACTGCAAGCCTTTGTCTCCGAGCCGGTGAAACCCTGCCTCGATACGGTGCTGCTCTACTTAGGCACCGGCGCCTATCTCAGCCAATCCGACAAAGGCGAGTTGGTGATCGGCGGCGGCCTGGACCGGGTGCCCACCCACAGCCAGCGCGGCAACCTGCCCGTGCAGGAAACCGTCCTGTCCGGCCTTTTGGAGATGTTCCCCGCCTTCGCCCAGCTCAAGCTGCTGCGCCAATGGGCGGGTGTCGTAGACGTGGTGCCTGACAGTTCGCCGATCATCGGACCCGTTGGACCCGAAGGGCTGCACATCAATTGCGGCTGGGGCACGGGCGGGTTCAAGGCCATCCCCGCAGGCGGCTACTTGCTGGCCCACCTGCTCGCCACGGGCAAGCATCACGAGATCAGCCGCTCCTTCGATCTCAGCCGTTTCGCGCACGGCCGCCTCATTGATGAGGCGGCGGGCTCCGGCATCGCGCATTAGGGACGGACGGATATGCAACTCTTCTCCTGCCCCTTCTGTGGCCCGCGCGACGAGACGGAATTCCACTTCGTTGTCGAGGCCGGGAAATCCCGGCCCGAACCGGCCGACCGCGTCACCGACGCAGAATGGGCAGCTTACCTCCATACGTGCAAAGCGCCGAAGGGCGCGGCACGCGAGGTCTGGCTGCACCTAACCTGCGGCGAATACTTCATGATGACCCGAGATACGGTCACACGCGACGTGACCGGGTCCGAGCCGCTGCGGGGGACAGAGACATGAGCGGTTGGCGGCACGACGCACTGGGATCCGAAATCGACCGGAGCCAATCGCTTTCGTTCACCTTCGACGGCCGGAAGGTTGCCGGTTTTCAGGGCGACACGCTGGCTTCGGCCCTGCTGGCCTCCGAACATCGCATCCTGGGCCGCAGCTTCAAATATCATCGCCCGCGTGGCCTCTGGGGCTTCGGCGCCGAGGAACCGAACGCCATTTTCGACGTCCAACTGAACGGGGTAACCCACCCCAACCAGCGCGCCACGACCACCCATCTGGTCGACGGCATGGCGGCTCGGTCCGTCAACGCCGCCCCCGATGCCGCCCGGGATCGGTTCGCATTGCTGGACCGCCTGCACCGGTTCCTGCCCGCCGGGTTCTACTACAAGACGTTCATGGCGCTGGGCTGGAAGCTCTACGAACCCATGATCCGTCGCATGGCCGGTCTCGGCCAGGTAGATGCAGCTTTCGAGCCGCCGGCTGACACACCACAGATCAACGCGACCTGCGATCTGTTGGTCATCGGCTCTGGCCCGGCGGGCTTGGCTGCTGCGCGCGCAGCGGCGCAGGTTGGGCGGGCGGTTTGGTTGATCGAAGATGCGGCCAGATTGGGGGGCAGCCTGCGGTGGCGCGGAGGGCAGATCGGTGGGGCAAGCTGGGCGGACTTCGCTACCGAGACTCAGGCCGATGTCGAGGCCAACGGCGGTCGCTTGATGACCGATGCCACGATCTGGGGTGCTTTCGATCATGGGCTCTTCGCGGCTTGGCAACGCTGTGTCGGCGCCCCAGACCGCCATTGGCGCATCCGCCCCCGCCAGGTGATCTTGGCCGCCGGTTCTATCGAGCGCCCGCTCTGGTTTGCCAATAACGACCTGCCTGGCGTCATGTCCGCCGAGGCTGCCATGTTCTTCCTTGCCTGCCACGGCAGCCTGCCCGGTCGCCGCCTGCTGGTCACGACGGCAAGCGATCGGACCTATGCGATCGCGCGAGCTTTTGCAGACGCAGGCGCCCACGTCACCGTCGCAGATCAACGGGCAGAAGCGCCGGAAATCGACGACATTCGCCAAATCAGAGGCGCCAATCTTACCGAAGCAAAGGGCCGAACCGGCGTTGAAGGCGCCATGGTCGGCGGGATCAAGGTCCCCTGCGACACAATCCTCTGCGCCGGGGGTGTGACGCCGACCGTGCATCTGTGGTGCCAAGCGGGCGGCAAGCTCGATTGGGACCCGGACCGCGACATGCTGGTGCCGCGCCCTGGCACGGCGCCGCTGACCGTGGTCGGCGCGGCGAACGGCACGCTCGACCTGGCGGCGGCCTTGGCCGAAGGTCATGCGGCGGGCGGCGGCACCGGACCCGCACCCGAAGCCGAGACGCAAACCACCCAAGCGAGCGCCCCTGTGCGCCCCGATCCCAGCCTGCCGGGCCGACAATGGGTCGATCTGCAAAACGATGTGACGCTAAAGGATGTCGGCCTCGCCGGGCGTGAAGGTTTCACATCCGTCGAACACCTCAAGCGCTACACCACCCTGGGCATGGCAACCGACCAGGGCCGGACGTCCAATTTCGGTGGCCTCGCCGCCATGGCCGCCCAAACGGGACGGACCATCCCCGAGACCGGCACCACAACCTACCGCCCGCCCTTTCAGCCCGTTCCTTTCGGCGTCATCGCCGGCCCTCGGCGGGGGGATCTGTTCAACCCATTAAGACGGCTGACTTTGGAAGAGGCCCACCGCGATGTGGGCGCCCGGTTCCGGGAATATGGCGGTTGGCTGCGGCCGTCGGTCTATGGTGTGGGCGACGAGGTGACGCTTGCCCAAGACGAAGCGCGAACCGCTCGCGCAACTGTGGGCATCTTCGACGGCTCGCCTTTGGGCAAACTGGAGGTGATCGGCCCCAAGGCAGCCGAGTTGCTCGACTTCACCGGCTATATGCGGATGTCTACGCTGAAACCCGGCCGCGCGCGCTATGGTTTCATGCTGTCGGAAACAGGCGTGGTCTACGATGACGGCGTGGTGCTGCGCCTGGACGAGACTCGCTTCATCGTCTCCGCCTCGTCGAGCCACGTGGACGGCGTTCGCTTCCGGTTGGAGGACGCGCGCCAAGACCGGATCGGACGCGATCAGGTCTTCATCCACGACGTGACCGCGGGTTACGTGACACTGACAGTCACCGGCCCCAAGGCCCGCGCGCTGATCGCGGATGCTGGGATCGGGCTGCCCGACCTGCCGCATATGGGCGTGGTCGAAATCTCGGTCGGCGATATGCCCCTGCGCGTCGCCCGCATTAGCTTCACCGGCGACACCAGCTTCGAACTCACGGTGCCTGCCCGCCACGCCCGTGCCTTGCGCGACCGGCTCGACGGCGCGCTGGCGGCGCAGTCGGGCCGATGGATCGGGCTGGAAGCGGTTATGATCCTCCGTGCCGAGAAAGGGTTCATCCTGGTCGGCAAAGATACGGACGGACTCACAATGCCCCACGATCTTGGCTGGGGCGGACCACGCCAAAAGCGGCAGGACGAATATCTCGGCAAACGCGCGCTCTTCACGCCCGAGGCCAAGTCCAACATGCGGCGACAATTGATCGGACTGACCGTGCCCGATGGTGCGCGCCCGATCGTGACGGGCAGTCATCTTATCCCCCGGGACGGCACGCGACGGTCGCTCGGCTTCGTCACATCCAGTTATCACAGCCCAACGCTCGGCCACCCCATCGCTCTGGCGCTTCTGGAAGATGGTCGCGCCCAAATGGGTCGGGAGATCTACTGCTTCAACGATGGCGATGTCCGCGCCGCCCAGGTCGGCCCGATCTGCGCGGTCGACCCTGCGGGAGATCGGTTGCATGGATGAACGCGACTGGACCGACCGGGCGTTGACGGCTGGGGAAACCCTGGTCTTGGGCGATTGCACCATCGGTCTGGACCCGCCCCGGGCCGCGACCCTGGTCTCCGGCAATGTCGCGGCAGCGCTCGACATGCTAACGTCTGACGTCCCGATCCTCGGCTTGGCCGAGCAATCTGCGGGTCCGGCCTTCGCCCTTCGTATCGCCCGCGATCAGGTCTTGTTGATTACCAACAAACCCTTGTCGGCGGGCGAGGGCTGGTACGGGCCGGGCTTCGCGCTCAGTCGGGCCGACGACCGCTTCCAGGCTTTCCAGATCAATGGCCCGGGCGCCCGGGACATTCTTGCTCAGGGCACATCCGCGCCAATCAACGTCGGCTCCCCGTCGGCCGCGATCCTATTCGGCGGCGTATTTGCCCTGCTCTCAGGAACCAAGACGGGATATCTACTATGGATCGAACGGGGCTGGACGGCCTATCTGACCTCATTCCTCCGCATGGCGCGACCTCTGGACTAATGCACGACCGACCAAAACAACCCGCTGCCATTGCCATATGCGCGGATCGAGCCATTCCACCGTAAGGCAGGGTATGCCCCGCGCATACTGCTCCTGAAGCGGACGGTGTTGGCCCATTGCCCCTTGCCACAGCCCAGACCTCCTGGACCTGAACGGCCGAGTACGGTCAGCGCTCTCCGGGCTCCAACGCACCGCCCGACCGTCGTCGAGCGCGCACCGGTCGCGGCGATGACGCTCAACCATCCAGGCTTGCTTCGCCTCCATCTTCGCCCGGTATGCGTCCAAATCCCGAAGGGGCTCCCTGGCCGTCCTAGCGAGTTGCGCTCGGACATCGCGCGTATGTAGCATCGAACCAACGCATCCTCCTCTGACTTGAGCTGGATGGTGACGCGATTACCGGACCGGCTGGACTGGCGACGGCACGTGACTCGAAAAAACCACCGCTCGCGGTGAGGACGGGTAAGTGACGTCGTTGCGTTGCCGCTACCGGGGCGCGGGCGCTCAATGGGCGGATCAGATCCGATCGAGCCGCCGATCAACCGAAAAGCTTGGCAGCTTCCTCAGAAGGTCTTCCCAAATTCCGAGTTCCTTGAAGAACTCATCCTGGCGATCCAAACACCCTCCTCGACGCTCCGCCAAGCCAAGGGCGAAGAGCGCCAATCGGCGCGATGAGCCGACGCTCTCAGACCCGCCAGCGCAACACCCTCCGCTCAACCCAACCGATGGCCGAACTGGTTGCTACACCCAGCACCGACAGGATCACCACCCCGGCGAAGAGCCGCTCCAAATCATAAAGCGAACCCGCCTCCAGGATATATGCGCCGATCCCGTATTCCGCACCCAGCATCTCGGCCGCGACCAGCAGGATGATGGCGATTGCCAGCCCGATCCGCAGTCCCGACAAGATGCCCGGCATGGCGCCTGGCAGCACGATCTTGCACACGATCGACGCCCAACTGAGCCCGAAACTCTGTCCCATCCGGATCAGCGTGCGGTCCACATTGTCGACCGCGCCATACGTCGCCACCACCATCGGCGTGAAGGTTCCGAACGCGATCAATGCGTATTTCGACCCCTCGCCGATCCCGAACCAGATAACGAAAAGCGGCAGCAGCGCGATCTTGGGGATCGGAAAGATCGCCGCCACCAGCGGCACCAGCCCCGCGCGGACCAGCCCGAATAGCCCGATCAGAACGCCGACACCGATCCCGGCCAACGTGCCCAGCGCGCCGCCGACCAAGAACCGGCTGACGGACGGGATCAAATGATCCCAGAGCGCACCGGTCACATAAAGCTGTCGGAACGTGTCCAACACTTCCGACGGCAGAGGCAAAGTCAAGCGGCTGATCCAGCCCTGGCGCAAGCCGATCTCGACGAATGCGATCAGGAGGACGAAGACGACCAGCCCGGCCCAGCGGTTGCCGATGGGCATAAAGCCCCCGCCACGGAACGGGACAGGCCGCGGCCCCGCTTGCGGGGCCGCACGAGCCATGTCGGATCCGGCGCGCGCCTCAGCCATCCATTAGTTCCGCATCCGCGGCCCGCGCCTCGTCGCGCATCAGCCCCCAGAGATGGGCTTGCACATCGTCCATTGCCCCGCGCGTACCCAGCGGTGCGTCAATCTCGATCACTTCCCGGATGCGCCCCGGTCGCCGAGACAGCACCACGACCCGGTGACCCAGCCGCACGGCCTCGGCCAGATTGTGAGTAACGTAGACGGCCGTGAACCGTTCCCGCTGCCAAAGGTCGATCAGGTCCTCCATCAGCAGATCTCTCGTCTGCGCATCCAAGGCGCTAAGCGGTTCGTCCATGAGCATCACAGCCGGATCGACGGCCAACGCGCGGGCGATGGCGACCCGCTGCTTCATCCCGCCCGATAGTTGCTTGGGTAGGGCCTCAGCGAAATCCGACAAACGCGTCCGCGCCAACACATCAGCGATCCGCGCTGCCCGGTCGGCGATTGCGTGATCCTCCAACACCAGCGACACGTTCCCCGCCACGCTGCGCCAGGGTAGCAGAGCGAAATCCTGGAACACGAAGGTCAGCGGGTTCAGCGACCCTGGGGGCGGCGACCCCACCTGCAACACGGCCCCGGCCGAAGGTCGCTCCAGCCCTCCGATCATCCGCAGCAGCGTGGACTTCCCGCAACCCGACGGCCCGACGACGCAGACGATCCGACCCGCCGGGATATCCAGCGAGACGTCGTCCAGAACCTGTGTGTCGCCATAGGCATGGCTCAGGCCGTCGATGCGCAGGTCCACCTAAGCGCCGACCGTTTCGACGTAGGAGCTATCGACAATCTGGTCGAGCGAGATACCCCCGTCCACGAGCCCTTCGGATTGGAACCAGCTCAACTGATCCTGCAAAGACGCCACGTTCAAAGCCGCGCCCTCGTTGATTCGCATCGTGCCGTTGATGATCGACGGCGCCGCGCGCTCTCGCTCTCGGTCGGTATAGACGTATTGGTGGATCAGATCGACCATGGCCTCGACACCGGCATCGCCGCCCGCGCGGTCGATCATGGTCGAGTTGTAATCGCTGACCCCGCGTCCGAAAGCCGCCAGGAACGCCTCGGTCTGCGCCCGGTCGCCCGCATTGGCGGTCGAGGTGAAGACGGTCGTCACCTGATAGCCCGGTAGATAGGTCGCCACGTCGCCGATCATGTGAACCTCCGGCCCACCGGCCAGCGGTTTGGCGATATGAGGCACGATGGACCAAGCGTCGATCTGGCCCGTTTTCAGCGCCCCGATCACGGCGCCGACCTTCTGAAGCGGCACGAAGGCCATCTCGACCCCCTCGGCCCGGGCGATCTTGGAGCCCATGTAGTGGAAGCTGGAGCCGGCCGTGGTCATCCCGAACCGTTTGCCGCCCAGATCGGCCGGGCGGGCCACGCCCGCCTGAAACGCGGCATCCGAGACCAAGATCTTCTGCCCGTCGATCCCCTCTTCCTCGCTCAAGCCTCCGCCGATTACCTTGATCGCGCCCTTCTCGGCCAGGTTCACCAACCCGCCCGACATGGCGGTCATGGCGTAGTCCACATCACCGGATGCGATGGCGACAGCCATCGGCTGCGCGGCCTGGAAAAACTCCAGTTCCACGTCCAGCCCAGCCTCGGCGAAGAACCCTTTTTGGAGCGCGATGAAGCTCGGCGAATGCGAGGTGAAGCGAAGTGCGCCCACCTTCAGCTTGGTGCCCTCGCCGATGGCCGGGGCGGCCAACGTGGCTGCGGCAGTGGCGCCCATCAGGGCGAGCGTCTGGCGACGGTTGATGGTCATGGTGGTCTCCTCCCAAAGATTATGGCGGAGGATGACGCAGCCATGCGCGGTGTCAATCTACCCAAGCACGATCGTCGGTCAGATCGTGATCTCGACCAAGTCGTCCATCGCCTGGTCAATCGTCGGATAGAGGAAGCGATACCCGGATTCGACAGTCCGCTTCGGAACCACTTTTTGCCCTTCGACCAAGATAGACGCGCGGTCGCGGCCCACCAGCCCGTAGATCAGCCATTCCGGGATCCGCCAAGCCACCGGTCGGCGCAGTGCGTCGGCAAAGGCCCGGGTGAACGCCGCGTTGGACACAATCCCCGGCGACACGGCATTGTAGCGGCCATGGGCCTCGGTCGTGTCGATCAGGTGGATCAGCACACCAGTCATGTCGTCGATATGGATCCACGGAAAAGGCTGCTGGCCGGTGCCCAGCGTCGCGCCAGCGCCCAAGCAGAAGGGTAAGCGGATGATGGGTAAGAATCCCCGCGCTCTGCCGACCCGCCAAAGCCGACCCAGGAAGGACCCGCGGTCGATCTTACCAAGAACCACGCCGATGCGCACCCGGACATGGCGTACGCGGGAGGTGTCCAGATGGTCCGCCGCGCTTTCCCACTGCCCGACCAGTTCCGCCGGGAAATCCAATCCCATGGGTTCAGCCGTTTCATCGAGTTCAGGATAGGCCCCGCCATGGTCCCGGCGGGTGCCGTAGAAGCACTTGCCAGCGGTCGAGATGAACACGTTGGGGGGCGCCTCGGATGCATTGATCGCATCGACCAGGCCCCGCGTCGTCCGCAAGCGCGATTCGACCACTTCTTGCCGATAGGCATCCGTCCAGCGTCGCCCCGGTTGCAAGATATGCTGCCCCGCCAAGTTCACGACGGCATCGGCGTCCGGCAGCCCATCCCGCGCCAAATCGTCCCACGTGATCCGCTCCGGCCCGGCCGTGCGCGAGATCAGCGTGACGCGATCACCCCGGGCCCGCAGCCGGGTCGCAAGCGCCGAGCCGATAAAGCCCGACCCGCCCCCGATAATGATGTGTTGAGCCATTCTATCCGCCATAGACACGCTGTAAAAAGCCAATTCGGCGACAGTGTGGCGTCGTCTGGTTATGGGCCGGATCAACCCGCGGCGCGCGCCTGCCGCTTCCGCTCATGCGGGTCCAAGAACCGCTTACGCAGGCGCACCGCATTGGGCGTCACTTCGACCAACTCGTCGTTGTCGATATAGGCGATGGCTTCTTCCAGCGACATCCGCACCGGCGTCGTCAACCGCACCGCCTCGTCCGTGCCTGACGCGCGCACGTTGGTCAGCTTCTTGCCCTTCAGCGGGTTCACTTCCAGATCGTTATCCCGGGAATGCTCGCCGATGATCATGCCCTGATAGACCTGCTCCTGCGCGCCGATGAAGAACTTGCCCCGATCCTCCAGATTGAAGATCGCATAGGCCACACTGACCCCGTCCTCCATCGAGATCAGAACACCGGCCCGCCGCCCCGGGATCGGCCCCTTATAGGGCGCCCATTCGTGGAACACGCGGTTCATCACGCCGGTGCCGCGCGTATCCGTCAGGAATTCGCCATGATACCCGATCAATCCGCGCGACGGCACATGGGCGATGATCCGGGTCTTCCCCGTCCCCGCCGGCTTCATCTCGATTAGGTCGCCCTTCCGTGCCCCGGTGATCTTCTCGATCACCGCGCCGGAATACTCGTCATCCACGTCGATGGTGACCTCTTCGACGGGCTCTAACCGCTGACCGCCCTCTTCCTGGAACAGAACCTGGGGCCGAGAGATCGACAACTCGAAACCTTCCCGCCGCATGTTCTCGATCAACACGCCCATCTGCAATTCGCCGCGCCCCGCCACCTCGAACGCGTCGCCGCCCGGCGTGTCGCTTACCTTGATCGCGACGTTCACCTCCGCCTCTCGCATCAGCCGCTCCCGGATGACCCGGCTCTGAACCTTCTTGCCGTCCCGCCCGGCCAACGGACTATCGTTGATCCCGAAGGTCACCGTAATCGTCGGCGGGTCGATCGGCTGCGCCGGCAGCGGCACGTCGATGGACGTATCACACAGCGTATCGGCCACCGTCGCCTTCGACATCCCCGCAATCGTCACGATATCCCCGGCCTCGGCCACATCAATCGCCTGCTGCGACAACCCCCGAAACGCCAGGATCTTCGTCGCCCGGAACTGCTCGATCTTGCCGCCCTCGCGGCTCAGCGCATGGATCGTCTGCCCCGCCTTCAAAGTCCCCGACTCGACCCGCCCCGTCAGGATGCGCCCAATGAACGGATCGGCCCCCAGCGTCGTAGCCAGCATGCGGAACGGCTTGTCCTTGTCGGCGATCTGCTTTGGCGCGGGCACGTGCTCGACGATCAGGTCGAATAGCGCATCGAGGTTCTCGCGCGGCCCATCCAATTCCATATCCGCCCAACCGGACCGCCCCGACGCATACATCGACGGGAAATCCAACTGATCGTCATCGGCCCCCAGATTGGCGAAAAGATCGAAGCACTCGTCCAACGCCCGGTCCGGCTCCGCATCGGGCTTGTCCACCTTGTTGAGCACCACGATGGGCCGCAGCCCGAGCGCCAGCGCCTTCGATGTCACGAACTTCGTCTGTGGCATTGGCCCCTCGGCCGCGTCGACCAGCAGGACGACCCCATCCACCATCGAGAGGATCCGCTCCACCTCACCGCCGAAATCGGCGTGGCCGGGCGTGTCCACGATGTTGATCCGAGTCCCCTTCCATTCGACCGACGTGGCCTTGGCCAGGATGGTGATCCCCCGCTCCCTTTCCAGGTCGTTGGAGTCCATGGCCCGCTCGGCCACCGACTCGTTCTCGCGGAACGCGCCGGATTGCTTCAGAAGTTGGTCCACCAGGGTCGTCTTGCCGTGATCGACATGCGCGATGATCGCGATGTTGCGAAGGTCCATGGGAATGCCTCGACTGTCGGGTTGCGCGCGGCGTACATCGCCGCGCCGCAGAAAGCCAGCGCCGGTGGGACAATATCATAACGTCGTGAGACCGTCGGCGTTCGCGACGACAGTCACACGAACCAAGGATCAGGCTCCGTCATCCTCGGGCTCGACCCGAGGATGACAGCACAGATCGAGACGACCGCCTCATAAGGGTCGGCCTCAGGCGGCCAAACCCAACTTATACACATGGATCTCGAACGTCGGATGCTGCTCCGCCCCCACGATCCCGGGCCGGGCGTGGCGATAGGTCGACCGCCAATAGGGCTGGATGACCACCCCCTCCTCTTGCATGATCTGCTGCAACCGCGCCGACAAGTCCCGCCGCGTGTCGGCATCGGCAATCGCCATCGCCTCCCGCAGCGTCTCGTCGAACTCCGCATTGGCGAACCCGCTCTCGTTCCACGCCTCACCCGTCCGGTAGGCCAGTGCGAAGATCTGCACGCCCAGCGGCCGCTGCGCCCAATCGGTGGCCGAGAACGGATACTTCGTCCAATCGTTCCAGAACGTGCTGCCGGGCAAGACCGTGCGCCGCACCGGGATGCCCGCATCCCGCAACTGCGCCGCCACCGCATCGCAGGTATCGCGCCGCCAATTGTCGTCGATCGAGATCAACTCATGCTCGAACTCGGCCATCCCCGCCTCCGCCATCAACGCGGCGGCCTGCTCGGGGTCGGTCTCGGGTGCCGGAAGCTCGGCATATTCGGGATGGATCGGACAGACATGGTGGTTCTCGGCCACCACGCCCAGCCCCGCATAGCCCAGCTCCAGGCACACCGCGTTCGACACCGCCATCGCCAAGGCCCGCCGCACGCGCACATCGGCATAGGGCGTCTGCCCCCCCACCTCGGCCGTCTGGTTGGGCCGGATCACCACCGTGTTCGCGGTCACCGTCTCTGACCGCTCCCACCCGATCGCGTCCATCAACTCCACGAACTCGCCCAGCGATTCGTAGACCATGTCGACCTCTTCCGACTCGGCGGCGGCGAAATGCGCGGCCTGATCGGTGCCGAAATCCACGTATTCGATCCGGTCGGCGAACGGCCCGCCAAACACGTCCGCCCCCCACCACGCATGCCCCTCGTTGCGCACCAGAACGGACCGGATCCCCACCTCCAAAGACTCGGGCAGATAGGGCCCCGTCCCCTTCGGATTGGTCATCGGATCGCCCTCGAACCCCTGGGGCACGATCGCGGCCGGATAATCCGAGAACCCCGCGATCAACGTGATATCCGGCGTCTCCAGCGTCAGCGTCACGGTCAGATCGTCCGTCGCCTCGATGGCCCCGTCCCGCGCCACCCCCGTCTCCGGGTCGATCAGCGCGGCCATCCGCGAGGCCATCGAATTCCCCTCGACCCCCTGCTCGCACCAGCGCGCAATATTATAGGCCACATCCTCGGCCGTGAACGGCGTCCCGTCGTTCCAAGTCACCCCCGGCCGCACGCGCAACACATAGCCCGTCGCATCCGCGCTCACCTCCCAGCTCTCCAACAGCATCGGCTTGAACGACCCGTCCCGCTGATACTCGACCAGGTACTCCAACCACCCGCGCGAAAAATTCGACATCTGCGGCCAATCATAGGTCCGCGGGTCTTTCAGGGGTCGCACATCCGACTGTATCCGGATCGTCCCGCCCTGGACCGCCTCGGCCCGCGCCTCCGACGGCGCCGCCACCCCGATCAGGGCATACGCCGCCGGAGCCGTCAGGCCCAGCGACGTGGCCCGCGTCAGGAACTCCCGCCGCGACAGCTTGCCCTCCCCGTGTTCGGTGGCGAGTTGACGGGCGGCGGGGTGGATAACCGAGATCTCCATGAGAACTCCATTCGATCTGCTTGAATAAGGGTGAGGGCTCCGCCCGGCCGAGATCTCTGGCTCGCCGTCGGCGGAAGCGGGGGCGAAAGACGACATGCCGCGATTTGCGGCGCCCGCGCGCGGGCCTCCCCCTGGGTCTTCTATCACCCAACGTAAAGTCGAGACCGGCGAACCAAAAGCGAAATGACCGGGGCGCGACAATCCTGTGCATCTGTCCGCCCAAGCGGGCGGCATCCGCCCAACGATCCATCATCGGCCGCGACGCCACACCCCGCCAAACCCCCTTCCCGCCCCGCGCCCGCCATGCTTCAACCCATCCATGCGCGCGCTCCTCGCCCTCCTCCTCCTGACCCTCCCGGCCCCGGCCATGGAGTTCCCCTCCCCCGTCACCGACGACGATTACCGCGCCACCGACCCCGCCATGGTCGCGCTCGGCCAACTGCTCTTCTGGGACCCCATCCTGTCGGGCAACCGCAACATCTCCTGCGGCACCTGCCACCATCCGCGCTTCGGCACCGGTGACGGCCTATCCCTCGGCCTGGGCGAAGGCGGCAAGGGCCTCGGCCCCGACCGCGTCGCCGACGCCTCCAACCCGCCCGAACAACGCATCCCCCGCAACGCGCCCGCCCTCTTCAACCTGGGCGCCCACGAATTCACCGTGCTCTTCCATGACGGCCGCATCGAAGACACCGCCGACGGCCTGCGCACCCCTATGGGCCCCGACATGACCGAGGGCTTCGCCACGCTCCTGTCGGCCCAGACCATGTTCCCCGTCCTATCGCCCGACGAAATGGCCGGCCATTACTCGGAAAACGACGTCTCCCAAGCCGTCCGCATGGGCCGCATCACCGGCGACGGCGGCGCCTGGGACCTGCTCGCGACCCGCGTCCAGGCCATCCCCGCCTATGCCGACCGCTTCACCGCCCTCGGGATCGACGACCCCGACTTCACCGACATCTCCGATGCCATCGCCCAATTCATGGAGGCCGAGTGGCGCTCCGACACCGCCCCGTTCGACGCTTGGCTGCGCGGCGAAGACACGCTCCATCCCAACGCCCTGCGCGGCATCGAACTCTTCTACGGGGCCGCCGGCTGCGCCACCTGCCATGCCGGCCCCTTCCAAACCGACCACGGCTTCCACGCCATGGGCCAACCGCAACTGGGCCCCGGCAAGGCCGCCCGCTTCGAAACCCACGCCCGCGACGACGGCCGCTTCCGCGTCACCGGCCAGGAAACCGACCGCTACGCCTTCCGCACGCCCAGTCTGCGGAACGTCACTGAAACAGGCCCCTGGGGCCACGCCGGCGCCTATACCAACCTTCGAGTTTTTGTTCGGGATCACGCCGCGCCTCGCCGCGCGTTAATCGCCTATCCACGGAACGTCACCTTGCCCGAGCTCGATGTGGAAGACTGGCGCGTCCTGGACGACCCCGCTCAGGCGACCGAGATTGCCGCTGCCATCGACGGCCCCGACCTTGTCTTGAGCGAAGAAGACTTCACTGCGCTGATGGCTTTTCTCGAAACCCTGACCGACCCGGACGGCCTGACCGGTCGTCTCGGGATCCCAACGTCGGTCCCCTCCGACCTTGCCGTCGATCGCGGGTCGCCTTGACGATCTCGCGCAGGGGCATCCATAGCAGGAGCAAGGCACATAATGTGTTCAATCCGGTGGTGTGTTGATCTCGATTAACTCTGAACCGGCGCGGTTCAGTCCAACATTTGACGATGTGTTCGTATGGCGTGACGCCGCGGGGGTCTTCATGCCATCAACCCGCCCCGCAAGAACGCGAAGCCGTGGAAGACCGTCATAGGCCTTCTCGATCTGATTGAGCGACTGGGCGATCAGGAAGCTCTTGGTTTCGTAACCGCG
>JBCDCW010000005.1:0-40406 GCA_039180995.1 Pseudomonadota bacterium | reverse complement strand
TGCGCGGGCACGGCATAGAGGATCGGCGCCAGAAGCGGGTCCACTTTCGGCATGGTCAGCACCTCCCACACGCCGTCCGAGGCCGCGGCCGCCCCGGCCGCGTCGGTGACCAGCAGCACCTGCCCTTCGCGCGCCATGACCTCCTGCATGTTGCTGACGGTCTTTTCGAAAAGACCGTCCATCGGCGCGAACACCACCACGGGCAGGCTGCGGTCCACCAACGCGATGGGGCCGTGCTTCAGCTCGCCCGAGGCGTAGGCTTCGGCATGGATATAGCTGATTTCCTTCAGTTTCAGCGCACCTTCATGGGCCATGGGGAACATCGAACCGCGCCCCAGGAACAGGATGTCCGACGCCTCTGCCAGGCGCATGGTCAGCGTCTCGCACCGCGCTTCGGTTGCCAGGGCCTGGCTCACGATGCCGGGCAGGCGCCGCAGGTCGGCGACGATCTCCGCCTCGCGCGCGGCATCGATTTCGCCGCGTTGCCGCGCCGCCAGGACCGCCAGGCACAACAGAACCGCCAACTGGTTCACAAACGCCTTCGTCGAGGCCACACCCACCTCGACCCCCGCCAGGATCGGCAGGGCCACGTCGCTTTCCCGCGCGATGGACGACGTGTCGACATTCACCACCGACAAGATCGCCCGCGCCTTGCCCTTGGCATAGCGCAAGGCCGCTAACGTATCCGCCGTCTCGCCCGATTGGCTGACGAAAAGGGCCGTATTATCAACGCCGACCGGTCCTTCGCGGTAGCGGTACTCCGACGCGATATCCACATCGCAAGGCAGCCGCGCCAGCCCCTCGAACCAGTATTTCGCGACCGAACAGGCGATCTGCGCCGTGCCGCAAGCGACCATCTGCACCCGATCCGTGGCGGCGAAGTCGTAGTCGGTCGGCGGCGCCACGCGGTCGCCATCGAGATAGGCGTCGAGCACGGTTTTCAGGGTCTGGGGCTGCTCGTGGATTTCCTTGGCCATGAAGTGCCGATGCCCGGCCTTTTCGACCTGGGCGGCATCCACCCGGATGCGCCGGACCTCGCGCCCGACTTGGTGGCCGTCGGCGTCCCAAATCCGGGCGCCATCGCGGGTCACGACCACGCGGTCGCCCTCTTCCAGATAGGTCAATCGGTCGGTCAGGGGCCCCAGCGCGATGGCGTCGGAGCCGAGGAACATCTCGCCCTTGCCGTGCCCCACGGCGAGGGGCGATCCGGCGCGGGCGCCGATCATCAGATCCGGCTCGCCGTCGAATAGGAAGCAGAGCGCATAGGCGCCCTCCAGCCGGTCGATGGTGGCGAAGGCGGCCTCTTGCGGGGACAAGCCTTGCGAGAGGTGATGTTCGCACAGGCGGGCGACCGTCTCGGTATCGGTCTCGCTCTCCCAGGGGCCGTCGAGTTCGGCGCGCAGGTCGCGGTAGTTTTCGATGATGCCGTTGTGGACGACGGCCACCCGGCCCGCGCGGTGCGGATGGGCGTTGGCCGTGGTGGGGCCGCCATGGGTGGCCCAGCGGGTATGGCCGATGCCGGTGAAGCCCGCCAGCGGGTCGGTGACCAGTAGATCGGCCAGGTTCACCAGCTTGCCGACGGCGCGGCGCCGGTCGAGCTTGCCATCGTTGATCGTGGCGATGCCCGCGCTGTCATAGCCGCGATATTCCAGGCGTTTGAGAGCCTCGACCATGATGGGCGCGGCCTGGTGGTCGCCGAGGATGCCGATGATTCCACACATGTCAGCGTGTCTCCTTGGCGGCGCGAAGCTTGCCCATCAGGCGGGTCGCGAAGCCGTCTTTGTTGATCTGCTTGGCGCGGCCCAGGGCCAGGGCGCCATCAGGGATGTCGGTGGTGATGACCGAGCCGGAGCCGGTCATAGCCTTGGCCCCCACGGTGACGGGCGCCACCAGGGCGGTGTTCGAGCCGATGAAGGCGTCGGCGCCGATGGTCGTCTTGTGCTTGAAGACGCCGTCGTAGTTGCAGGTGATGGTGCCCGCGCCGATATTGGCACGGGGACCGATTTCGGCGTCGCCGACATAGGATAGGTGGTTGATCTTGGCGCCTTCCTGGACCTGCGCGGCTTTGACTTCCACGAAATTGCCGACCTTCACGCCGCGGTCCAGCTCGGCACCGGGGCGCAGGCGGGCGTACGGTCCGATGACGCAGCCTTCCGAGACGTGGCAGCCCTCCAGATGGCTGAACGCCCGGATGGTGGCGCCGCTTTCGACCGTGACGCCGGGGCCGAAGACCACGTGGGGTTCCAGGATCGCGTCGCGGCCGATGCGGGTGTCATGGGCCAGGAAGACCGTGTCGGGGGCGGTCATGGTGACGCCCTCGGCCAGGAGTTCGGCGCGGCGGCGGGTCTGCCAGATGGTCTCGGCTTGGGCCAAGTCCGCACGGGTGTCGATGCCCAGCGTCTCGGCCTCGTCGCAGATCACGACCCGGGCCGACAGGCGCGCGGCACGGGCCAGACCGACGATGTCAGTCAGGTAGTATTCGCCAGCCGCGTTGTCGTTGCCGACTTGGTCGATCAGGGCAAAGAGCGTTTCGGCTTCGGCGCAGATGACGCCGGAATTGCAGAGAGTGATCGCGAATTCTTCATGGGTCGCATCCTTAGCCTCAACGATCCGTTCCAGCCGGTCGCCGGTCGCAACGAGGCGCCCATAGCGGCCCGGATGGGCGGCCTCAAAGCCCAGGACCACCACGTCGGCGCCGTCGCGCCGGGCGGCCAGCATCGACCGGAGCGTCTCGGGCCGGATGAACGGCGTATCGCCATAGAGGATGATGGCATCGCCCTCGACCCCGTCCAGCGCGGCGCGGGCTTGGGCGACGGCATGGGCGGTGCCCAAGCGTTCGGCCTGTTGGGCGATGGTGACGTCCGTGCCGGCCAGGGCGGCTGCCACCGCCTCGCCACCATGACCGACGACGACCACGGTCCGCACCGGATCCAGAATGGCCCCCGAGGCCAGGGCGTGGTGCAGCACGGGCATATGGGCCACCTCGTGCAGCACCTTGGGGCGGTCGGATTTCATTCGGCTGCCCTGCCCGGCGGCCAGTACGATCAGCGATGTGGGCATCTTCGGCCTTTCCCTGCGTCTCGGCCCGTTCTACCTGCCCGCATCGAGCCCGCAACCCGCAACGCGCGCCTTGGCGGAAGGACCCTAGATGAAACGCAGTGTGATTTTCGACCTGGACGGGACGTTGTGCGACACGTCGGGGGACCTTCTGGCCGCGGCGAACGCGGCGTTTGCCCATCTGGGCCGGGAGGTCCGGTTGAATGCCGCCACGCAGGAAGACCGGGCCACAGCCCTGCGGGGCGGCAAGGCGATGTTGCGCCTGGGGCTTTCGCGATTGGGCGACGTGGACGAGGCCGAGGTCGATGCGGGATATGAGCCGCTGCTGACGGCTTATGGCGAGAATATCGCCGAGCATACCGTATTTTATCCGGGCGCGGTCGACGCGCTACGGCGGCTGCGGGACCGGGGGGATGCGGTCGGCATCTGCACCAACAAGCCCGAGCGCTTGGCCGAGCAGTTGATGGCCGCCTTGGACGCGCGCGATCTGTTTGATGCATTGGTGGGCGCGGATACGTTGCCGGTCCGCAAGCCGGACCCGGCGCCGTTGACCGAGACGGTGGCGCGGGTCGGCGGGACGCCTGGGCGGTCGGTGTTGATTGGTGATACGACCACCGACCGAGAGACGGCAAGGGCGGCGGGGGTGCCGTGCATCTTGGTGACGTTCGCGCCGGGCGGAGCATCGGTGGCGGATTTGCGGCCCGAGGCGTTATTGCATGATTACGCGGAGCTTGAGACGGCCCTGGAGCTGGTGGGGTTGTGATTGGATTGGGTGCCGCAGGCACGATGCTCACGGTTGGCGGGACTTGGCCAAGATACAGTGCTGACGAACACATGGCGGATCGCCGACCCGCGGCCCGACGACGAACCGGCTTGCACCCAAACCTGTCAGGGTCGGCGTCAGGTTAACCTGTCGATCCGCATTCTGATGGTGTGATCGCCATCATCGCAAGGCCGACGCCTCGATCAGCGGAAAGAACATCCCGCCCGAGCGCAGCCCGAACATGCCGCTTTCCTCTTCGCCGATTTCCGCCAAACGGTAGAACGATTTGCGGTCGATGAGCGCTTCCAGGCCCCGTCGGATTTCCAAGTAAGGCGACGGCTCACCGTCATCGGCCAAATCCATGCGGATCGGGTGGTCAGGTCCGGCGGTGACGCGGTCGCCCACATTGGTTTCAAAGGTGATCGCCCCGGTATCGGCGGTGAAATCGACCGCGACAAATGGGGCGTCTTCGACTTGGATGCCGACCTTCTCGACCGGGGTAACCAGGTAATGGCGGTCGCCCTCGCGCTTCAGGATCGACGAGAACAGCCTCACCAAGCCCGGCCGCCCAATCGGTGTGCCTTCGTGAAACCAAGTGCCATCACGTTTGATGACAATATCTATTTCGCCGCAATAGGGCGGATTCCATAGGTGAACCGGCGGGGATCCGCGCTTTCCTTCGGCTTTTGCTGCCGACAGAAGCGACGATGTGGACGCTTTCACGTTGTCGTGTTCGGTCATTGCCCTTTGCCCCGCGCCTTGGCCGCCATACCTTGGCAATAGATATGCCATCGAGGAGCGTTGCAAATGGCCGAAGAGCTGCTGGACGAGATCGAAGCCTTGGGCGCGCGCCTGCTGGATGCGCGGGCGGCCATCGGCACGCGGATCATCGGCCAGGATGAGGTGGTCGAGCTGGCCTTGGCGGCCATGCTGTCGGGCGGGCATGCGCTTTTGATGGGGTTGCCGGGTCTGGGGAAGACCCGGCTGGTCGAGACGCTGTCGACCGTGATGGGCATGACCGGCAACCGGATCCAATTCACACCGGATCTGATGCCGTCGGACATTCTGGGGGCCGAGGTGTTGGAGACGACGGCCGACGGGTCGCGGTCGTTCCGGTATATCGAAGGGCCGATCTTTGCCCAACTTCTGATGGCGGATGAGATCAACCGCGCCTCGCCCCGCACCCAATCGGCGCTGCTGCAGGCCATGCAGGAGCGGGAAGTGACCGTGGCGGGCCAGACCCACAAGCTGCCGGCGCCGTTTCACGTGCTGGCAACGCAGAATCCCATCGAGCAGGAGGGGACCTATCCGCTGCCCGAGGCGCAGTTGGACCGGTTCTTGGTGAAGATCGACGTGAACTATCCGGACCGCGACACCGAGCGGGCCATCGTGTTGGCCACGACCGGGACGGACGATGGCGAGGCGCGGCACGTTTTCGATGCCGAGGAACTGATGGCGGCGCAGCAGATCGTCCGGCGGATGCCCGTGGGCGAGAGTGTGGTTGAGCTGATCCTGGATTTGGTGCGCGCGTGCCGGCCCGAGGAACCCGAGGCACCGGACAGCGTCCGCAAGCACGTGGCTTGGGGGCCGGGCCCGCGGGCCGCGCAAGCGTTGATGTTGCTGGTCCGGGCGCAGGCCTTGCTAGAGGGCCGATTGGCCCCTGACCAAAGCGATGTCGCCCGGTTGGCGCGGCCCGTCCTGAGCCACCGCATGGCGCTCAGCTTCGCTGCGCGGGCCGAAGGTGTGTCGCTGGATCAAGTGATCGACGAGGTCGCGGCCCGGGTGACCCGGGTCGAGCAAGCCGCTTGAGCGAGGCGCTCCATACACCGGATACCCTGCGCGCCCGCTCCGAGGAGGCGGCGCAGGCGCTGCCGGGGCTTCTGATGTCGGCCGAGCGGTTGGCGGCGACGATCCTGTTGGGGGAACACGGCCGCAAGCGGGCCGGGCCAGGGGACAGCTTCTGGCAATATCGTCCGGCGCAGCCCGGGGACTCGAGGCGGTCGATTGATTGGCGGCAATCGGCGCGGGGCGACGGGCATTTCGTGCGCGAGACGGAATGGCAGGCGGCGCAGACGCTGATGCTGTGGGTCGACGATGCCGCGTCCATGCGGTTCGCGGGCGACGGGCGTCCGTCGAAGCTGCGGCGGGCGCAGACCCTGGCGTTGGCCCTGGCCGTATTGGCCGTGAAGGGCGGCGAGCGGACGGGCCTCGCGACTTTGCCTGAGCCACCGCGCGGCGGGCGGGCGCAGTTGATCCGCATGGCGGACGCGTTGATGGAAGGCGGCGAGGTGCCGGATTACGGCGCGGTCCGGCCCACGGTCATGCCGTTTGCGGCGCGTGCGGTCTTTCTGTCGGACTTCCTGGGCGAGATGGCGCCGGTGACCGAGGCGCTGACCAGCGCGGCGGATCGGGGCGTGCACGGCGTTCTGGTGCAGATCCTCGACCCCGAGGAAGAGGCGTTCCCCTATGACGGGCGGACCGTCTTCGAGAGCATGTCGGGCGCGGTTCGCTTCGAGACGCTGAAAGCCGGGCGACTGCGGGACGATTATCTAGCGCGGCTGACCGCCCGCCGGGCGGAGTTGCAGGATCTGTGCGTGAAGACCGGCTGGCGGTTCCAGTTGCATCACACGGACGGGTCGGCCGAGGCTGCTTTGTTAAGCTTGTATGGTCTGTTGGAGCGGCGGAGATGAGTGGTTTCGCGTTCACGGCCCCTTTGCTTTTGGCGGCACTGCTGCTGCTGCCGATCCTGTGGTGGCTGCTGCGCGCGGTGCCGCCCGCGCCGATCCGGCGGCGGTTCCCCGGCATCGTGCTGCTGCTGGGGTTGAAGGATGACGAAAGCCAGACGGCCACGACGCCCTGGTGGCTGCTGGCCCTTCGGATGCTGGCTTTGGCGGCGGTGATCGTGGGCTTTGCCGGACCGGTGCTGAACCCGCGCCAGGCGGGGACCGGGGCGGGGCCGCTGTTGGTGGTCATGGATGCGTCCTGGGCCAGTGCGCGCGATTGGCCCGCGCGGGTCGACAAGGTCGACGAGATGCTGCGCGACGCGGCGCGGGACGGGCGGCTGGCCGCCGTGCTGCCGCTGACCCAGCCCTTGCCCGAGGAGGTGCCGTGGCAATCGGCAGCGGCCTGGGTGGAGCGCTTGCCAGCGCTTGAACCCCGCGCGTGGGAGCCGGATTATGGCGGGCTCGATGGCCTCGACCTGGATGGGGCCGAGGTCGTCTGGGTGTCGGACGGGGTGGCGCGGGATGGGCGCGACGTGCTGTCCGCCCGGGTGATCGAGAGCGGGCGGCCCGTGCTTGGCCTGACGCCCGCGCAGTATGAGGACGGCGTGATCTCGCTGCGGGCTTTGCGCTTGGGCGATCCGGGTGAGCGGTCGTTGGAATTGCGGGCCATCGGGCCGGGGCCGAACGGGGCGCTGGCGGAGTTGGGCGTCACAAGCGCCACGTTTGACGCGGGCGCCGCCGAGACCGAGGTTGAATTGGCCCTGCCGCCCGAGTTGCGCAACCGCGTGCAGCGGTTCGAGATCGCGGGCGAGCGCTCGGCCGGGGCCGTGGCGCTGACCGACGATAGCTTGGCGCGGCGGGAAGTGGCGCTGCTGACCCAGGCCGAGGACGAGGCGCAGGATTTGCTTTCGCCGCTATATTATTTGCGGAACGCATTGCAGCCCACGGCGGATCTGATCGAGGGCGATCTGGAGACGATTTTGCCCGCGAACCCGGATGTGCTGGTCTTCGCGGATGTGGCGCAATTGTCCCCGACCGAGACCGAGGACGTGTTGGAGTGGGTCGAAGGCGGCGGATTGCTGCTGCGCTTTGCCGGGCCGTCGCTGGCGGCTTCGGACGTGTCGCGCGCCGATGAGGATGCGCTGATGCCGGTGCGCTTGCGCTCGGGCGGGCGGACGGTGGGCGGGGCGCTGTCCTGGGGCGAACCGAAGGTGTTGCGACCCTTCGATGAGAACTCGCCGTTCTTCGGGTTGGAGGTCACCGAGGAGGTGACCGTCTCGTCCCAGATCGTCGCGCAGCCCGATCCGACCTTGGCCGAGCGGACGATTGCCGCCCTGGCAGATGGCACGCCATTGATGACGCGCAAGCCGGTGGGCGAGGGGCAGGTCGTGTTGGTCCATGTGACCGCGAATGCGGAATGGTCGACGCTGCCGCTGTCGGGTCTGTTCGTGCAGATGTTGGAGCGGCTGGCCGTGTCCACACGCCCCGCCGCCTTGGACCCCGAGGCGTTGGAGGGCACGACATGGGTGCCCCGCGTGGTGTTGGACGGCTTCGGGGCGGCGCGCGATGCGGGCGATCTGGCCGGTGTGCCGGGCGAGGACTTGGCCGATCCGGTGCCGGGGCCCGATCTGCCGCCGGGGCTGTATGAAGGGCCGGGGCAATCCTTGGCGTTGAACGTGCTGGACCGCGAGGCCACGTTGGAAGCAGCGAGCTGGCCCACGGGCACGGTGATCGAAGGGCTGACACGGGCGGCGGAGACGAATTTGATGCCTTATCTTCTGGCGGCGGCTTTGATCCTGCTCACCGTGGACGCGATCGCCTCGCTTTGGCTGGGCGGACGGCTGCGGCGGCTGGGGGGCTCGGCGGCCCTGCTGGGCCTTCTCGCCATCGCGACGCCCCAAGCCGAGGCGCAGGATTTCGTGCCGAGCGAAGTGGCGCTGGCCCACGTGGTGACCGGCGACGGGCGCGTGGACGACGTGGCCGAGGCGGGCCTGCGCGGGCTGTCCACGGTGCTGACCCAGCGGACCTCTGTCGAGCCGGTGGAGCCGGTGGGCGTGAACCTGGAAACCGATGAATTGGCCTTCTTCCCGCTGCTCTATTGGCCCGTGGTGGCCGAGCAGCCGATCCCCTCGGACGCGGCCTATGCCAAGCTGAACCGCTATCTGCGCGGCGGCGGCATGATTGTGTTCGACACGCGCGATGCCGATCTGGGCGGCTTCGGGTCGAACTCGCCCGAGGCCCTGCGCCTGCGCGATCTGGCCGCGCCGCTGGACATCCCGCCGCTGGAGCCGCTGCCCGCGGACCACGTGATGACGCGCAGCTTCTATCTGCTGCAGGATTATCCGGGCCGCTATAATTCCCGGGACGTCTGGGTCGAGGCGTCGCCGGTGGCCGAACAGGTCGAAGGGATGCCGTTCCGCAACCTCAATGACGGGGTGACGCCGGTGGTGATCGGGGCGAACGATTGGGCCTCGGCCTGGGCGGTGGACCCGTCCGGACGCGCCTTGTTGCCCGTCGGCCGGGGCTTCGCCGGAGAACAGCAGCGCGAGATCGCGTATCGGTTCGGGGTGAACCTGGTGATGCATGTGCTGTCGGGGAACTACAAATCCGACCAGGTGCATGTGCCGGCCTTGCTGGACCGGTTGGGGAACTGAGTGATGAACCAGATCGTGCTCGACCCGATGCTGCCCATCTGGGCGATTGCCACGCTGGCCGGAATCGCTCTGGCGGCCTGCCTTCTGGCGGCGTTCCGGCGGATGCCGGGCTGGTGGCTGCGGTCGCTGGCGGTGGGGGCGTTGGCCGTCGCGTTGCTGGATCCCAGCCTGCAGACCGAGGAGCGGGAGCCGCTGTCGGACATCCTGCTGGTCGCGGTGGATGAAAGCGCGTCGCAGCGCGTGTCGGATCGGGAGGTGCAGACGGAGGCGGCCCTGGCCGATCTGTTGCAAGAGGCCGAGGCCGATGGCCTGGACGTGCGCGTGACCCGGGTGGCCGATGGCGAAGGCGACGAGGGGACCCTGGTCATGACGGCCCTGAACGAGCTTCTGGCCGAGGTGCCACGCGACCGGGTGGCGGGGGCGGTGGTGATCTCGGACGGGCAGGTGCATGACATGGCGCGATTGCCGAACCTGCCCGCGCCGCTGCATCTGCTGCGCACCGGGCGGGAGGGCGATTGGGACCGGCGGCTGATCGTGTCCAACGCGCCGGCCTTCGCGATCTTGGACGAAGAATTCGTGATCACCCTGCGGATCGAGGATCAGGGCGACGTGCCGCCTGAAATGGGCAACCTGGCCGATATCGAGCTGAGCATTGATGGCGGGCAGCCCCGCGCCTACCGCATCCCCATCGGCGAAGACCTGGAACTGCCGGTGACGCTGCCCCATGGCGGGCTGAACGTCATCGAGTTCCGCCTGCCGGAGGCCGAGGGCGAGCTAACGACCCGCAACAATGCCGCCGTGATCCAGATCAACGGTGTGCGCGACCGTCTGCGGGTGCTGCTGGTCTCGGGAGAGCCGCATCCGGGGCAGCGGACATGGCGGAACCTGTTGAAGGCGGATTCTGCCGTCGACCTGGTCCACTTCACCATCCTGCGGCCCCCCGGCAAGCAAGATGGCGTGCCGGTGACGGAACTGTCGTTGATCGCCTTTCCGACGCGGGAGTTGTTCTTCGAGAAGATCGACGAATTCGATCTGATCATCTTCGACCGTTACCAGCGGCGCGGGATCCTGCCGTCGATCTATCTGGATAACGTTCGGGCCTATGTGGAAGAAGGCGGGGCCCTGCTGGTCGCCGCCGGACCCGATTTCGCGACGGCCGACAGCATCTATCGCTCGCCCCTGGCCGATATCCTGCCCGCCGAACCCACGGCCATCGTGCTGGAGGAAGGCTATCTGCCTGAAGTGTCCGAGACCGGGGCCAAGCACCCGGTGACCGAAGGACTGCCCGATGGATATGGCGCCGAGGGCACGCCTTGGGGTCGCTGGTTCCGGCAGATTCAGATGCAGGCGCTGGACGAGACGCAGGTGGTAATGAACGGGGTCGAGGGTGAGCCGCTGCTGGTGCTGGACCGGGTGAAAGCGGGGCGGGTGGCACTGCTGGGCTCGGACCATGTGTGGCTGTGGGATCGTGGCTATGAAGGTGGCGGGCCGCAGGCGGAGTTGCTGCGGCGCCTGGCCCATTGGCTGATGCAGGAACCGGAGTTGGAGGAAGAGGCGCTGACGGCGACCGCGCTGGGGCAAGAGATCACCGTGACCCGCCGCACCCTGGGCGACGCGCCCGGGGCCGTGACGGTGACGGCGCCCGATGGGACCGAGACCGAACTGGCCTTGGACGAGGAAAGCCCCGGTCGCTTCGTGGGGCGGATCGACGGCGAGGAGCAGGGGCTCTTCCGGCTGACGGAGGGCGAGCGGAACGCCGTAATCGGTTTAGGCCCGGCGGCGCCGCGCGAATTCGAGGTCACCATCGCATCGGACGACGTGATGGCCAAGGCCATCGCCGCCCGCGACGGCGGCGCGCTGGCCATAGAGGACGGTGCCCCCGATCTGCGGCCCGTGCGCGAGGGGCGCCAAGCCGCGGGACGCGGCTGGATCGGCTGGACCCCGCGCGAGGCGTATCTGACGGCCGACGTGCGGATCCTAAGCCTGGTGCCCGCCTGGCTGTTTCTGATCTTCGCCGCAGGTCTGGCGACGATGGCGTGGCTTCGGGAAGGGCGTAGGTAGCCTCTTCGTTCAATCGAATAAGCTCAGGTAATCAGGGCCGTCACTTTCTTCTCGACCTCATCGAGCGTGGCCCGCAACCTGTTCAAGGGAGTGTGGTGCGAAGTCAAATCCGGCGCGTATCGGCACAGGAGATATTCCCGACGATCGGTCATTTCGACTAGGTGACCCGCCGTCTTCTTCTTCAATCGAAGGGCGTCGCTGAAGTGGTCGTACGCGAGATGGTGGCCTCGTGCGCGAATGCACTCCGGTAACGTGCCTTCGAAGCGGAGAAACGCGTTCAAGAACAGCTCCGTAGCGTGGATCGCGCAGAGACGGGCAGGTGCGTAGGAGAGCGGGACATCTTTTCCGGCCGCGTCCAGCAGGGATCGAGCGGCATCCGCGTAAGCCAAGGCCAGTTCTAGGATCTCGCGTGGCGTCGCAGTGGCGCCAGGGTAGTCGTCCGAGCTTTCAGGGAGGTCTTTCATTTGGCGGTTTATGACGTCGGCAACGTGGCACGTGAAGCACGTCAATTGGGCAATACGATGTCGTTTCGACCAAGATGGCCGGGTTGGTTCGCTGACCAGTCGTTCGCTGTCCGGGGCTATTTGAGTCATCCATCTTGGACTGGCCTCGGACGCCAAACTCCTGGGCTGCCGGACGGACATCTCCTATGGTGTCGCGACGTTGCGTAAGAGGCCCACCATGCCACTGACGAATTCCGCCGCCGGCTACGGCCGGCTGACCAAGTTTTTCCATTGGTCGATCGTGATCTTGTTCGCGCTGCAATATGCTGGCGGGAACATTATGACGGCCATCGGGTTCAACTCCAGCTTCGCCGGGATCGACACGAACACCTACTATAATTGGCACAAGTCACTGGGGCTGGTGGCGCTGGCCGTGGCCATCGCGCGGCTGATCAATCGGCAGTTGGGAGAGTTGCCGCCCTGGGCGCCGACCCTGTCGACCGGCGAGCAGCGCTTCATTCACCGGGTCGAGCAGGTGTTCTATACCGCCATGTTCGTCATGCCGATCACCGGCTGGCTTTATGTGATGTGGGGGAACTACGGGGTGAACCTGTTCGGCGTCTGGGAAATGCCGCGTCCGCTGGCCCGTGACGATACGCTGCGCGACTTGGCGAGATGGGTCCATATCGGCGCGGGCTGGGTGCTGTTGGCCGCGATCGTGGGGCATATCGGGCTGGTCTTGCGGCACCAATTGTTCAAGAAAGATGGGCTTTTGAAGCGGATGATGTGAGGCGCCGGGTGGGCGTCAGACGAAGCTGACTTAAGGAAAGATGCCGCGCCTCCCGTGTCGTTAGACCTTGGCTTTCCGCCCGCGATTTGGTTCGGTTCGCTCCAGACGTCTCATTTGGGAGGATGACGGCATGATCACCCGCAGAACCCTGGGCGCGCTGGCCGCGCTCGCTTTGACCACGTTGCCCGTCACGGCGCAGGAGGTGACGCTGAAGCTGCACCATTTCCTGCCGGCGCAGGCCAATGTGCCGACCCGCATCCTGGATGTCTGGGCCGACAACGTCGAAGAGGCCTCGGGCGGCCGCATCGAGGTGGAGCGCTTTCCGTCCATGCAATTGGGCGGTTCGCCCCCGCAATTGATCGATCAGGCCATCGACGGCGTGGCGGACGTGGTCTGGACCGTGGTCGGCTATACGCCGGGCCGCTATCCGCGCACGGAAGTGTTTGAATTGCCGTTCTTCGTCGAAGATGCCGGCGCCGCGTCGGCGGCCTATTGGCAATTGTATCAGCAAGAGATGCAGGAGGATTTCGCCAACGTTCATCTGCTGGGCACCTGGGTCCACGGCCAAGGTCTGTTCCATGCCGACCGCGAGCTTCGGGTCCCCAGCGATCTGGAAGGCGTCAAGGTACGCGGCGCCTCGCGCATGGTGAACCAGTTGCTGGAGACGCTGGGCGGCACGCCCGTGGGCATGCCGATCCCGGCGGTGCCGGAGGCGTTGTCGAAGGGCGTGATCGACGCGACCACCATGCCCTGGGAAGTGACCGAGGCGCTGAAGGTGCCGGAATTGGTGACTTATCACACCGAATTCGAAGGCCCGATGCTGTACACGGTGACCTTCGTTCTGGCGATGAACAAGGCAAAGTATGACAGCCTGCCGGATGACCTGAAGCAAGTGGTGGACGACAATTCCGGGCTGGAATTTTCGATCTTCGCTGGGTCCGAAATGGCCGCCGCCGATGGTCCGTCGCGGCAATTGGCGGTGGATGCGGGCAACACGATCCTGACCTTGTCCGAGGCCGATGCGGCGGTCTGGCGCGAGACGGCCGAGCCGATCTATGCGTCCTGGGTCGCCGAGATGGAGGGTAAGGGAATCGACGGCCAAGCCCTGATCGACGAGGCGCGGCGGTTGATGGCGGAACACGGATCCTGATCGGATAGAGAATAGGGCGAAGGCCGCACCCCGACGGGTGCGGCCTTTGTCTTGGAGGGTAACGGGATGCTGGCACGGATCGTCGAGGCACTGGCCCGCTTCATGGCCATTCTCGGTGGGCTCGTCCTGACTGGGTTGATCCTGATGACCTGTCTCAGCATCGCGGGACGTTGGCTGAACGGGGTGCTGAACGCGGATGCCTTCGAGGGCGTGGCCCTGGCCGAATGGCTGCTGGCCCGCGGCGTCGGGCCGATCACCGGAGACTTCGAATTGGTCGAGGCCGGGATGGCCTTCGTCATCTTCGCCTTCCTGCCGATCACGCAATTGCATGGCGCCCATGCCAGCGTGGACATCTTCACCCGCGCCTTGGGCGAGAAGAGCAACCGGGCCCTGGCGGCCGCCTGGGCGGTGCTGTTCGCCGCCGTCCTGATCCTAATCGCGCGGCAGCTTTGGCTCGGGACCCAGGACAAGGCGCGATATGGTGAGACGACGTTTCTGATCCAGTTCCCGATCTGGTGGGCCTATGCGGCGTCGCTGGTGGGCGCCGTGATCGCGGCTGCCACCGCCTGTTACGTCGCCACCGTCCGCGTGGTCGAGGCGTTCACGGGCCAGCCGATCCTGCCCGATGAGGGGACGGAACATTGACCGACCTCGCCATCGGCCTGTGGTCCTTTCCGGCGCTACTGGCGCTGATCTTCCTGCGGGTACCGATCGGGCTGGCCATGTTCGTGACCGGCTTGGTCGGCCTCTGGATCGTGACGGACGGGCCGATCGTGGCGCTGAGCCGGCTGAAGAACGAGACCTATTCGACCTTCTCCAGCTACTCGCTGTCGATCATCCCGATGTTCCTGCTGATGGGTCAATTCGCGACGCTCGGCGGCATGTCTCAAGCGCTCTTCCGCGCCGCCGAGGGCTTCCTGGGCCACCGGCGCGGCGGCGTGGCCATGGCCGCCGTGGGCGCCTGCGCGGGGTTCGGCGCGATCTGCGGATCGTCCCTGGCGACGGCGGCCACGATGGGCCGCGTCGCGCTGCCCGAACTGCGCCGGTATGGCTACGACGGTGGGTTTTCGACGGCCACCCTGGCGGCGGGCGGGACGCTGGGCATCCTGATCCCGCCCTCGGTGATCCTGGTGATCTACGCGATCCTGACCGAGCAGAACATCGCCAAGCTGTTCGTGGCGGCCGTGGTGCCCGGGCTGCTGGCCGCGTTGGGCTATGTCATCGCCATCTCGATCTATGTGCGCGTCAATCCCGGCTCGGCCGGAACGCGCGACCCGATCCCGGGGCGGGAACGCTTGGCACTGTTGGTGGCGGTGTGGCCCGTGCTGCTGGTCTTCGTCGCCGTCGTCGGCGGCATCTATGGCGGCATCTTCACGCCGACCGAGGCGGCAGCCGTGGGGGCGCTGGGCACCGGGTTGATCGCGCTGGCCAATGGTGGGCTGAACGGGCGGACCCTGGTGCAAAGCTTCACGATCACCGCCAAGTCGTCGGCGATGATCTTCTTTATCGTGCTGGGCGCGGCGTTCTATAACGGTTTCCTGGCCCTGACCCAGGTCCCGCAAGAGATGTCGGCCTGGGTGGTTGAACAGGGCTATGCGCCGCTGACGGTGCTGGTTGTGATCCTGGTCTTCTATTTGATCTTCGGCTGCCTGATGGATTCGCTGTCGATGATCCTGCTGACGGTGCCGATCTTCTTCCCCGTCATCTCGGCCTTGGACTTCGGCATGACGGCCGAGGAAGTGGCGATTTGGTTCGGCATCCTGGTGCTAATCGTCGTCGAGGTCGGATTGATCACGCCGCCGGTGGGGATGAACCTGTTCATCATCAACGCGATGGACCGCGCCACGCCGATGCTCCAGACCTATCGGGCGGTGCTGTATTTTATCGGGTCGGATATCGTGCGGGTCGCGATCTTGGTAGCGTTTCCGGCGATCACCTTGTTTCTTCTTTGAAAGCTCGGGGGGGCAGCCCCTCGCGCCTCTGCGGAGGCGAGTGTGTTATGGGATTGGTTTGTCTGGTCTGTTGTCGCGGATCGTTGCGGTGGGGGTTGATCCGTTTGCGGGTGGCTGCGGTCATCGGCGGCACCCGTCTCGATCACGCGTGCAGGACGGCGTCGGCAGGCGGGGCGCAAGCTTTGGGGCGATCTCAGCCCATCGGGTCTTCGATGAGCGCCCGCCCGCAATCGACATACACACAAGGACAGACTGGCATTAAAGGCCAGAGGAAGAAGGGGCGTGTCAAGGTTAATGACCTGGTGGTTCCGGCGCGCGTTTACTAGTTTGGGCGATGTAGTATTTGGGCGCTAGGGCGATCCTCGACGTTTCGTCCAGAGCAGAGAGGTCGCGGGGGTCTGGGTCTGGGTCTGGATGTGCCATCAAGGGTCCTCAAATCTGCATATCCCAGCCGTTCCGTCTGGTCGGGTGCTTCAAAACGCGACGCGGCTAGGCCGGATGGGTGAGTTGTGATCCGCTTTGACGGGAGATCAGGCGGTGGTTCGTCTCAATGGACGTGACGCTGCCGCCGCTTGCCTTGTCGGTGCGACAGCCTTGGGCATGGGCGGTTATCCATGGTGGGAAGGATATCGAGAACCGATCGGCCTATTCGGTGCGCGTTGGGGGAATGGTGGCGGGTCGGGTTGCGGTGCATGCGGCTTTGGGAATGCGGCGCGAGGAATATGACTGGGCCGTTTGGCGGATGGGGCAGGACGGGCTGGTGGTGCCCCGGCCGGATGATTTGGTGCGCGGCGCCGTGATCGGGTCGGTTGAGGTGGTGGATTTCGTGACGGAGAGCGCGTCGCCTTGGTTTGGCGGGCCGGTGGGTCTGGCGCTGCGGGAGCCGGTGGCCTGCGTGGCGATCCCGGCCGTGGGCGCGCGGGGCTATTTTGAATGGGTGCGTGGGGGCGACGTGGCCGAGCCGCTGCCATGGATGTTGGATTGGGGCGGCGCCGAAGGTGGCTTGTTTGGGGATTTACCGGTGGGGTTTGCGGAGGCGCCTCGGAAACCGTCTGGGCGGCGGAAGGGGCCACCGGAGGTGTAGCCCGGGTGCCGGTGATCAGGCCGAACCTGAGGAGGACTGGCGCGGGTGCTAGCCGCGTTTGGTCGACAGATAGAGGTTGGTTTCTGACCGGTTTACGCCGTCGATGGAACGGATGCGGTTGAGGACGAGGTCGAGGGCTTCGAGCGTATCGGCGCCCAGGTCGGCGATCAGGTCCCAGCGGCCATGGGTGGAATGGACGGCCTCGACCTCGGGCATGGCGGTCAGCAGGCGGGCGACGCGGGGGGCGCCGTGTCCCTCGATCTCGATCAGGATGATGCCGCGGATGGGGCGGTCGGCGAGGTCGGTTTTGAGGATGGCTTTGAAGCCCAGGAGGTCGCCGGACTGGCGCAGGCGCGCCATCCGGGCGCGGATCGTGGCGCGGGTGACGGTCAGCTGCGCGGCCAGGGTCGAGACGCTGGCGCGGCCGTCGGCTTTGAGCGCGGCCAGGAGGCGGCGGTCGAGATCGTCCAATTTGGGCTTCTCCGGTAATCAATTTGAGCGATAGAGCGCCCCCATTGATCGCTTATCGGGCTTTGGGCTGCCGGTTCAATGGGGTCTTTTGGCGACGTCATTCCAGGAGGCTGAATGTCCAAGAGCATCACGTTGATCGGCGCGCCGGTGGAGGCAGGATCCGCCCGCAAGGGCTGCGTCATGGGGCCGAACGCGCTGCGGACGGCGGGGCTGGGGCCCGCGCTGGCGGCGCTGGGGCACGATTTGCGGGATGCTGGGGATGTAGAACCGGAGGTGGTCGAGGTGCCGGCCCATGGGAATGCGTCCGTGCAGGATTTGAGCGCCTGCGCGGGCTGGGTCGCCGCTTTGCAGAGGGTTCAGGTGGAGGGGGTGCCGATCTTTCTGGGCGGCGATCATTTGATGGCGGCGGGGACGGTGCCGGCGATGGCGAAGCGGGCGGGGCGGCGGTCGTTATTTGTCCTGTGGTTGGATGCCCATAGCGACGTGCACGATCTGGGCTCGACCGAGAGCGGGAACCTGCATGGAACACCGGTGGCGTATTTCTGCGGGTTGGCGGACTTCGCGCCGTGGTTTCCCGAGCCGGTCGCCAAGGTGGCGCCGGAGAACATGTGCATGATCGGGCTGCGGTCTGTGGATGCCCATGAGAAGGCCGTCGTGGCGAAGGCCGGGATGGCCGTCGCCGATATGCGGGCCATCGACGAGCACGGGATCGCGGCGCCGTTGCGCGCGTTTTTGGAGCGGGTGCGGGCGGCGGAGGGCGACCTGCATGTGAGCTTCGACGTGGATTTCTTGGAACCCGATATCGCGCCCGCCGTGGGGACGACGGTGCCCGGGGGGGCGACGTTTCGGGAAGCGCATCTGGTGATGGAGATGTTGCATGACAGCGGGTTGGTGACGTCTTTGGACCTGGCGGAGTTGAACCCGTTCCTGGACGAGCGTGGGCGGACGGCGATGGTGTTGGTGGATCTGGTGGCGTCCTTGTTCGGCAAGTCGGTCTTGGATCGACCGACGCAGGGGGGCTGAGCATGGAGCCGTCGAAGCTGGCCATGGTGCCCTTCGTGTCGGTGGACGACATGATGAAGATCGTGAATGCGGCCGGCGTGGCCGAGACCATCGCCGCTATCGCGGATCGGATCGAAGCCGACTTCCTGCGTTGGGAGAGCTTCGACAAGGTGGCCCGCGTGCCGTCCCATTCCGAGGAAGGGGTGATCGAGTTGATGCCCACCTCGGACGGGGAGTTCTACGGCTTCAAATACGTGAACGGGCACCCGGCCAACATGGCGCGGGGGTTCCAGACGGTGACGGCCTTCGGGGTGCTGGCGCGGGTGGATACGGGCTATCCGGTGATGCTGTCGGAGATGACGGTGCTGACGGCGCTCAGGACGGCGGCGACCTCGGTGATGGCCGCGAAGTGGCTGGCGCCGAAGGGCGGGCGGGTCATGGCGATGATCGGGAACGGGGCGCAATGCGAGTTCCAGGCGCTCGGGTTCCATCACTGCCTCGGGATCGAGGAGGTGCGGCTGTGGGATCTGGATCCAGCGGCGACGCGGAAGGCTGTGCGGAACCTGTCTGGGTCCGGGTTGCGGGTCGTGGCCTGTGGCTCGGCGGAGGATGCGATCGAGGGGGCGCAGATCATCACGACCTGTACGGCGGACAAGAAGCAGGCGCAGATCCTGACGGATAATATGGTCGGCTCGGGCGTGCATCTGAACGCGATTGGCGGGGATTGTCCGGGGAAGACGGAACTGCATCGCGACATCCTGATGCGGTCGGAGATTTTCGTGGAGTATCCGCCGCAGACCCGCGTGGAGGGGGAGATCCAGCAATTGGACGCGGATCATCCGGTAACGGAGCTCTGGCGGGTGATCGCGGGGGAGGCGCCGGGGCGGAGGTCTGAGGGGCAGATCACACTGTTTGATTCGGTGGGGTTCGCGACCGAGGATTTCTCGGCGTTGCGGCACATCTATGGGGAGATGCGGCGGACGGGGCATTACGCGGACCTGGACATGCTGGCCGATCCGGATGACCCGCGCGACCTGTTCGGGATGGTCACACGGGCCTCCGAGGCGTAGCCGAGGATGGCTCCGCCGCGGGCCTCGGAGGCGTAGACCAAACTCTTCGAAGAGTTTGGCCAAATCCTTGGAAGGATTTGGTTACTCTCCGATGGCAACGCCTTCGCGGCGGGGATCGGCGCCGCCGATCAGGGTGTCGCCGTCGATGGCGATCACGTGCAGGCCGGAGGTGAGGGCGCGGATGTTGGTCTCGTAGCCCAGCGCGGTCAGCGGTTCGGCGAAGGCTTCGGCCGCCGTCCCTTCTTCCAGGTCATAGGTGCCGAAGCGGTTCACCAGATGCGGCAGCGCGACGGCCTGCTGCGGGTCCATGCCCCAATCCATTTGCGCGATGATCGTTTTGGCCACGTAGCCGATGATCCGGCTGCCGCCGGGCGAGCCGATGACCATGGACGGCGCGCCATCTTGCATCACGATGGTCGGCGACATCGACGAGCGGGGGCGTTTGCGCGGCTCGATCCGGTTGGCGATGGGCACGCCGTCGGTGTGGGTTCGGAAGGAGAAGTCCGTCAGTTCGTTGTTGAGGAGAAACCCGCCGGGCGTGAAGAGGCGCGAGCCGAAGCCGTTTTCGATGGTCGTGGTCATCGAGAGAGCGTTTCCATCGGCGTCGACGATGGAGATGTGGGAGGTGGAGGGCAGTTCCAGGCTGATATCGTCGGCCAGGTCCAATGCGGCGTGGTCCCAGGGGGGCGAGCCGGGGGCAACCTCGGGGAGGGCGTCGTCGCCCGCGAGGAGTTGCGAGCGTTCGGCCAGATAGGCCTCGTCCAGAAGGCGGGGCATGGGGACGAAATCGCTGTCGGCCATGTAGCGGCCGCGATCGGCGAAGGCGAGGCGCGAGGCGTCGCCGATCAGGCGCCAGGCTTCGGGGCTGTCGGGGCCGAGGGCGGCGATGTCGTAGGGCTCGATCAGGGACAGGATCTGGCCGACGGTGAGCGCGCCCGAGGAGGGTGGGCCCATGCCGCAGATGTCCGCCCCGCGATAGGGGGCGCAGACGGCATCGCGTTCGATGACGCGGTAATCTTCCAGGTCATCCATGGTCAGGCGGCCGGGCTGGGCCGCGCCGCGCACGGTGGCGACGATGCCTTCGGCCACCTCGCCGCTATAGAAGGCGTCCGACCCGTGCTCGGCGAAAGCGCGGAGCGTGTCGGCATAGGCTTGGTTGCGGAGGATTTCGCCCTTTTGGAGCGGCTGGCCGTTCGGCAGGAAATAGGCAGCGGTGGCCGGGGCGACGGACAGACGCTCCTGATCCTCGGTCACCAGCATGGAGAGCCGGAGGGATACCGGAAAGCCGTCTTCCGCGTGGGCGATGGCGTCGTCGAAGAGCGAGCCCCAATTGGCGCTGCCCCAGCGGCGATGGGCCTCTTCCATCAGCATAGGGGTGCCGGGCGTGCCGACCGAGAGGCCGCCGACCACGGCGTCGAAGAAGGCCATGGGCTCGCCATCCGGGGTCTGGAACATGGTGGGCGTGGCCGTCGCGGGCGCGGTTTCGCGGCCGTCGAGTGTTGTGATCTCACCCGTTGCGGCGTCGTAATAGACCAGGAAAGCGCCACCGCCGAGGCCGCTGGATTGCGGTTCCACCAGACCCAGGACGGCTTGCACGGCGACCATGGCATCGGCGGCGCTGCCGCCCTCGCGCAGGACGCGGGCCCCGGCCTCGGAGGCCAGCGGGTTGGCGGCGGCGACCATCCAGTTTTGCGAGGTGACCGGGGCGGGCGCGTCGGGGACGAAGCCGGTCGCGCCTTCGGGGGCGACGCTGTCGGCGGTTTCCTGGGCGAAGGCGGGGGTCGTGAGGAGAAGAAGGGCGAGGGCGGTGCGCATGTCGGGGCTCCTGTTGGGATGCACCCGATGGTGACACGGATTTGGACGGCGGCAAGGGGCTTCGCAGGGCGCGCGCTCGTTGGGCTTGATCAGCCCGCCTCGCTTGAGGTCAGGCGGCCGCTGGGCGGCGCTGGCCCAAGGGCGTTTCGTTGATCGGCAGGTGGACTAGGGCCGAGAGGAGGCCGACGCCCACGCCGACCCACCAGACGGCGACGTAGCTGCCGGTCGTGTCGTAGAGCGCGCCGCCGAGCCAGACGCCCAGGAAGCTGCCGAGCTGGTGGGAGAAGAAGACCAGGCCGTAGAGCGTCGCCATATAGCGCAGGCCGTAGATATGGGCGACGAGGCCCGAGGTGAGCGGGATCGTCGCCAGCCAGAGGGCGCCCATGGCCAGCGAGAAGAGGATCACCGAGAGCGGGGTGATCGGCAGCGCGATGAAGAGCGCGGCGGCGATGGTACGGCCGAGATAGATGAGCGCCAGCAGATATTTGCGGCTGTAGCGCTTGCCGAGCCAGCCGGCATAGAGTGTGCCCGCGATGTTGGCGGCGCCGATCAGGGCGATGGCCAGGGCGCCGAGGGCCGAGGTCGTGGTGATGCCGAGGGAATAGAGTGTGGAGCCGGGGTCGATGGGGCCGCACATCTCGGTCACGAGGGCGGGGAAATGGGCGGTGATGAAGCCCAGCTGGTAGCCGCAGGAGAAGAAGCCGATGAAGATCATCGCGTAAGAAGGGTCGCGGACGGCTTTGGTCAGGATGGCGCCGAGGCTTTCCTCTAGCTCGGCCTTGGACGCGGTGACCGGCGCGCGCATCATCGGCAGGCAGAGCAAAGGGAGGGCGACGATGATGGCGAAGATCACGAAGACTTCCTGCCAGGAAAAGTGGCCCAGCAGGTACTCGGCGCCGGGCGGGCCGAGGATTTGACCGAAGGAACCCGCCGCCGTGGCGATGGCCAGCGCCATGGAGCGGTTTTCGTCCGACGCGGCGCGGCCGACGACGGCGAGGATGACGCCGAAGCCCATGCCGGCGATGCCGAAGCCGACGAGGATTTCGTAGATTTGATGGGCGCCGGGTGTCACGGCGAAGGACGACAAGACCAGGCCCGCTGCGTAGCAGAGGATGCCCGCGACGATGGCCTTGCGGTCGCCGAAGCGGTCGGCGACGGCGCCGAAGATCGGCTGGCCGATGCCCCAGGCGAGGTTCTGGATGGCGATGGCGAGTGAGAATTCGGCCCGGGGCCAGCCGAATTCGGTCTCGATGGGGATCTGGAAGACGCCGAAGCTGGACCGGATAGCGAAGCCGACCATCAGCACGATGCACCCGCCGATCAGGACGGGGGTGATCAGGGGGCCGGCATCTGAAGCGGGTCGAGCAGTCATGGAGCCGAGCATTTGCGCCTGGACGCCCGAGGTCAATTCAGGACTTCTGATGCGAAGGATCAGATGTCTTGATTGGCCGTCTTGGGGCCAGCGCGTCGGGGTGGGTGACGGACGGGCGGCGGGATGTCACCATGGCGCAGGTTTCCAGAGGAGTTTCCATGTCTGACCGGTCTTGGCCCATCTTGTCCTTCGCCGCTTGGGCGGAGACAGGCGCGGCGTTGCATCTGATGCTGCAAATGGCGGGAAAGTATCGGCTGGCGCAGACGCCCTGGGCGATCCATTCCTGGCATGCCACGTTCTACGTCACGCCCACCGGCCTGACGACCGGGCCGATACACGGGGCGGATGGGTGCTTTGAGATCGTGTTCGATCTGCTCGCCGGACGGGTCGACGTGCGCACCGATGGCGGCGCGATCCGGGGCTTCGATCTGGAGCCGATGACGATCGCGGAGGCCCATGGGCGGCTGGGTGACGCCATGCGGGCCGCCGGCGGGACGTTCGACATCCATCCCAAGCCGTCCGAGATGGCCGATGTGACGCCGTTTGCCGAAGATCACTGGCCGCGCCCGTGGGACGCCGAAGCGGTGGCCGCGTGGCATGGGGCGCTGCTTAGGATCGTGCCGGTCTTCGAGCAATTCCGGACGGGGTTCTTGGGGAAGTCGAGCCCGGTGCATCTGTTCTGGGGGGCGCTGGATTTGGCGGTGACGCGGTTTTCTGGACGCGCCGCGCCGCCCCATCCGGGCGGTATACCGAACCTGCCGGATGCGGTGACGCAGGAGGCCTATAGCCACGAGGTGTGCTCGGCTGGGTTCTGGCCGGGTGGGCCGGGGGCGGAGGAGGCGATCTTCTATTCCTACGCCTATCCGACGCCGGACGGGTTCGCCCAGGCGGTCGTGCAGCCCGCCGATGCCGCGCGGTGGGTCGAGGCGCTGGGCGAGTTCGTCTTGCCCTATGCGGTCGTGCGGGAGGCGGCGGATCCGGCGGGGACGTTACTGACGTTCCTGCAAGCGACCTATGAGGCGGCGGCCGATCTTGGCGGGTGGGACCGGGCGGCGTTGGATTGCGCCCTGGGGCAACCGGGGGTGCCTCGCGTCTTGTGAGGCGCCTGCTCCTTCGTCTTGCCGGACGGCGTCGCTCGGGGGCGGGCCAGGCGGAGACGTGCTCTTGTGTATCGCCGACCCGACACGGGAGTGTTGCAATGACGGTTGCACCTGAGCTGGCGTAGAACGCGCAGGCGCGGGTGTTGCTGGCGAGGACGAGGGCAGTCATGGGCAGGTTGCCGCGAACCGAAGCCAGCAGGGCGCGACCGTGGCCTTGGCCTTGACCGGCGCGCAGGAGGTAGCGGCAGTAGAGTTCCTCGGGATAGGCGGCGTAGGTCGGGTCGTGCTGGGGGCCGACCTGGGCGAAGCCGAGATCGGGGAGGACGCGAATGCGGCTGGCATCGGTGGCCAGGGCGCCGGGCCATTGGCGCAAGCGGAAGGGCGTTTCGTCCGGCGGGAGGAGGCCGGGATAGGTTTCCTGCCAAGCCTGGACGTGGAGGCGGGCGAGCATGTCCATGTCGGCCGGTGTGGTGGCGCGGATCATGGCGCGACGGACAGCGAGATGGTCGCGCGCTTGGCCTTGCGGGCTTGGGCGCGGGGCTTGCGGGCCATGGTGAATGTGCCGGTGAACCAGGCCGGGGCGGCGAAGCGCCAGATGCCTTCGATGCGGTTGCCGGACGCCAGAAGACGGCCGTCATAGCGGGGATGGCCACGGGCGGGGACGCTATCATAGCGTTTGACGAAGGTCAGCGTGTCGCCGTCCATGGTGCCGGTGAGATGGGCGGTGAGTTCAGACTCTCCGTTTGAAATGAAGGTGTTGGGCTCGATGATCTGACCTTCCAGGGCGTCGCCGATTTGGATCAACTCGGCTTCGAACGGCACGGGGTCGCCGCCCGCCGCGTAGGCGTAGCGGCCAATCCATGTGCCGGTCAGGTCTTGGGGCACCGTAAGCCCTCCTTTTCCGCGACGCGTCGGGGCGGTAGGAGAGAGCCCATGACGCTGCGAGACTTGTACGACGCCCGGATCGCCGAGGGCACCCTGATCGACGATCCGGCGCAGCGTAAGGCCATAGAAATCTTGGAGATTATCCACGAAAAGCTGGCTTTGCCGCCCGCGAAGCGGAAATTGTTCGCCAAGAAGAAAGCGCCCGACGGGCCGATGGGTGCCTATCTGTGGGGCGGCGTGGGGCGGGGGAAGTCCATGCTGATGGATTTGTTCCATGAAGCCGCGCCGGTGCCATCGCTTCGCGTGCATTTTCATGCATTTATGCAGCGGATCCACGAAGGCATGCACGAGGCGCGGGCCCAGGGCGAGCGGGATGCGTTGGACCCTGTGGCGAAGGCGGTGATCGCCGAGACGCGGGTGCTGTGCTTCGACGAGATGCAGATCACGGATATCACCGATGCGATGATCGTTGGACGGCTTTTCGAGAAGCTTTTCGCCGCGAATGTGCATGTTGTGGCAACATCGAACCGCGTTCCCGACGATCTGTACAAAAACGGACTGAACCGCGCGCTGTTCGTTCCGTTCATCGAGATGGTGAATGAGCGGATGATCGTTCACCATTTAGACGCGCCGACGGATTACCGGCAGGACCGGCTGGCGGGGACGCAGACCTACTTCGTCGGTGGGGGACCTTTGGACGACATTTGGGCGCGGCTGTCGGATGGGAAATCCGAGGGGCTGACCTTGCGGGTGAAGGGGCGAGCGGTGACGCTGCGCGACTTTGCGTCAGGCGTGGCGCGGGCGTCGTTTGAGGAGCTGTGCGGGCGGCCCTTGGGGGCGGCGGATTACCTTGCCCTGGCCCAGGCCGTGCGGGTCTTGGTGTTGACGGATGTGCCAATCTTGGATCGGGCCCATGGCAACGAAGTGCGGCGCTTCGTGACGCTGATCGACGCGCTCTATGAGGCGGGCGTGATCCTGATCGCGTCGGCCGAGGCGGAGCCGGAGGGCCTGGCGGGTGACGATGTGTTCGAGTTCGAGCGCACGGCGTCGCGGCTGCGGGAGATGCAGGCGGATGGCTGGGGGCGGGCGGCTTGACTTGGGCTTCACATCAGAATTTCTGATGTGAAGAGGACGTCTGATCTACGTCTGACGGACGTCTGATGTCGGTCTGACGTGGTCGGTCTTAGCCCTGCCAGAGCGCGGTGTCGGGGTGGAACTGGGACCAGGCGAACCAGAATGCCTGGTGGCTGCCCAGGTCGGAGCCGTCCGCATCGACGGCGCGGATGCCGCCCGCGTCGAGTTCCAGGCGGACGTTTTCGAAGGCGATCTGGCCACCGGTGCGCAGGGTCGCCAGGGCGCGGCTGCGTTGGAAGGCGACCGGTTTGCCCGACGCGGTGACGATGCCGATGACGTCCTCGTGGACCGGCAGGCGGGGATCGACATCGCCGACCGGGAAGATCGGGCCATCGGCGTCGCGGCCATTGCGGAAATCGAAATCGCGCCCCAGGGCCAGGGCTTCGACCAGCACGGTCGTGTCGGGATGCGCCTCTTTCCAGGCGCCCCATTCGGTGGTGATGACGGAGGCTTGGTCCAGTTGCAGGCCCTTCAGGGGCCCCGTCACGGCGGTGCCGAGGAAGGTGTCGAAGACCGAGAACGTGTTGACGTCGTACATCACCTTGTTGGACCGGATGAGCAGGCCGGAGGTGCGCAGGATGGGGCGGTCAATTCCGGCGGGCAATTGATCGGTGAAATAGGCCTGGGCCGCCCCGCAGAGCGTGCAATAGGGAATGCCCAGATCGCGGCCGCCCAGGGTGTCGTTCACCATTTCCCGGACTTCCATGATCCGGCGGGGATAGGCGCGGGTTTCGCCATTCACCTGGATGCCGAAGACAATGTCGTCGTCGTCGAGCCAGGTGGCCTCGGCCGCCGTGCTGACCTCGGGGTTGTCGGCGGCGGGGATGCAATTGCAGGGATCGTCCGTGGTGTCATAGGGCCGGTCGTCGATGAAGACACCGCCCCAGGAGACGTGGCGCCAATCGACATCGCCGTCGACGAAGATCCGCTCCCATTGGGGGACGATGGCGGAGAACATGGCGCCCTTTGCCTGGAGGTAGTCCGGTGGCGCGGGGATGTCCCAGGCGATGAGGTGATCGGTGACGTTGCCCCATTGGTTTTGGTTTGGCAGGTCCTTTTGCAGAAGGGTGGAGGCGGCCTCGTTCAGCGTGTCGGTCAATTGGCGGCTGGAGGAGAAGCGCATCAGGTCGCTGATCAGCCAGACCAGCCGGGGGTCGCCGGAGGCGGCGATTTCGGTCAGGGCGATCTCTTGATCGCGGCCCCAGGACGCCTGCGTCATGCTGTTGACGAAGGCGGTTTGGACGGCGTTTCGGAGCGTGTCGGAGAGCGGGCCGCCGGGGATGGCGGGCGGTTCGCCGAAGGCGGCGATCACATAGGCCGGAAGCGGGGCCGTGGCTTGGGCGGAGAGAGCGTGGGGCCAGACGAGGGAGAGCGAGGCCAGGGCGGCGGTAAGGAGGTTGCGGGATCGAGAGATCAATGCCGGAGCCATGGACAAGCCTTTCGCGGGTCTGTGTTTTCCAACGTTTTGAGGTGCCGTGTGGCGGTTCAGTCAGCGGTCGTTAGGTCAGGTGTCGATCGGGCCGTCCGGTTGGTGCTGGCTGGAGAGTTGCCGCAAATGCGTCGGGTCGCCAATCACGATCCCATCAGGGGATTGTGAGGGCGGACGGGGGTGGGAGGACGATTTTGGGGCTGGAGCGGACCTCAGCCTTTGAAGCGCAAGCCGGGCCATCGACGGGCCGGGGGGCGGCGATCCGACCTTTGTTCGGCAGCACTCTATGGCCGCCAAATACCTATAAGATCAGAGCGTCGCGCCAACGGCAGCCAAATCGCCGAGCCAGGGGTGGCCCGGCGATGGACCGGTGCCGTGCGGGCTTGCTTCCGATCCAACACCAAGCTCGACAATCCGCTCTGAAGCCAAATGGCGCTGGCTGTCCGATGATCTAAACCAGGGCGTCGATCCGCTTGGCCATCTCGCGGTCCAGGTCGGTCAGGCCGCCGGCGTCATGGGTCGTGAGGCGGATGTCGACCTTGTTGTAGACGTTGGACCATTCGGGGTGGTGGTCCATCGTCTCGGCGATCAGGGCGACGCGGGTCATGAAGGCCCAGGCTTCGGAGAAGTCCTTGAACTTGAACTGGCGGGTCAGGGCGCCGTTCTCTTCGGTCCAGGTGCTCATTCTTGTTCCTCCACATGGGGGGTCTTGAAGGGGCCGTAGCTGGTCAGGATTTCGATGTCTTGGGCGACGGCGTGAGCTTCGGCATCCAGGAATTGGGCGATGGCTTTGCGGAAGCCCTCGTTCGGGATGTGGTGCAGGGAATGGCAGGTGACCGGTAGGTAGCCCCGGGCCAGTTTGTGGTCGCCTTGCGCGCCCGCCTCGACCCGGGACAGGCCGCGGGCGATGGCGTGGTCGATGGCTTGGTAATAGCAAAGCTCGAAATGCAGGCAGGGGTGGTGGCGTGAGCAGCCCCAATAGCGGCCATAGAGCACGTCGCGGCCGATGAAGTTGAGGGCACCTGCGATGGGTTCCCCGTCCTGTTCGGCGAGGACGAGGAGGACGTCGTCGCGCATGGTCGACTGGATCTCGTCGAAGAAGGGGCGGGTCAGGTAGGGGCTGCCCCATTTGCGGCGGCCGGTGTCTTGGTAGAAGTGCCAGAAGGCGTCCCAATGGCGATGTCGGAGTTGGTCGCCGGTATAGGCCTTGATCTGACCGCCGAAGGCTTGGGCGGTGCGACGTTCTTTACGGATCGTCTTGCGCTTGCGGGACGAGAGAGCCGCCAGGAAGGCGTCGAAATCGGCGTAATCGTTGTTGAACCAGTGATATTGCTGAGACGAGCGGTCGAGAAGGCCGATGGCGGCCCCGGCCTCGCGTTCCGCTTGGGTGCAAAAAGTGATGTGCAGGGAGGACAGGTCGTTCTGTTCGGTGACCTGGACGGCGCCTTGCACCAGGGCTTGGAAGCCCATTTCCTCGTGCCCCGGGCGCAGCAGGAAACGGCGTCCGGTGGCGGGCGTGAAGGGCGCGGCGATCTGGAGTTTGGGGTAGTAATCGCCGCCCGCGCGTTCCCAGGCATGGGCCCAATTGTGGTCGAAGATGTATTCGCCTTGGCTGTGGCCTTTGGCGTAGAGCGGTGCGCAGGCGATGGTTTGGCCGTTCAGCCGCGCGACCATGTATTGCGGTTGCCAGCCGGTGCGGGGCCCGACCGAGCCGGAGGTTTCGAGGGCGTATAGGAAACGGTGGGTGGTGAATGGGTCGTTGGGGGGGCCGCCGTCTTCGGCTTCGGGACAGGCGCAGGCATCCCACTCGGCCGCGTCGATATTGGCCAAGCTGGCAAGGACCGTGATCTCGATCTGAGTGTCGGGGGCGCCATCCATGGGGTCAGAGGTGGGGCCCGGGGGGCTTAGGGCAAGTATCCTTCGAAGGTCACGTTGTCCGCCACTTGGCGGGCCTCGGCCTCCTGCGTGGCGGAGCGGATGGTCCAGGTGAGGATCGGGAGGCCTTGGGCCTTGATTTCGGCGACGCGGGGGGAGGCGAGGTCGCGCGCGTCGTGACTGATGAACTGGGCGCGGGTGCGGACTAGGTCGGGGATTTGTCTTAGATTGGCGCGGGTTGCAGCGGGGAGGTCGGGCCAGTTGTCCGCATCATAGGCCGCGGTGACCAGGCCGCGGGGGAGGTGTGGGGCCTTGGCGACGCTGTGGGCGATGGAATGGGGGTTGAAGGACATCAGCGCGACGTCGCCTCGGTAGCCTTGCAGGGCGGCGAGAATGGCATCTTCCAGGGGGCCGATATCGGGGCCCAGGGCGCCGTCCCGGTCTTTGATCTCGATCAGAAGGGGGACTTGGCCCGCGACGAGGGTCAGGACGTCGGTGAGGCGGGGGATGGCCTCTTGGCTGCCGCGCAACTGCGTGCGCGCAAGCTCATCGGCCGTCAGCGCGTCGATGGGGCCGGTGCGCGGGGTGAGACGGTCGAGGGTCGCGTCGTGAAAGGCCATGGCGACAATGTCGGCCGAGGGCTGAATGTCGAGTTCGATGCCGTAGCCCTGGGTGATGGCGGCCTGGAAGGCGGCGCGGCTGTTTTCCGGGGCACCTGGACCGTGGAGGCCCCGGTGGGCGATGGGCCTTGCCAGGAAGCTGGGCGGGAGGCTCATCGGATGCGGAAGATGCCCTCGATTTCCACGGCGACGCCAAAGGGGAGGGAGGCGGCCGAGACGGCGGAGCGGGAATGGCGGCCCTTGTCGCCCAGCGCTTCGACGAGGAAGTCGGAGGCGCCGTTGATGACTTTCGGCTGATCGCCGAAATCGGGCGTGGAGTTGACGAAGCCGGTGAGTTTGACGACCTGCTCCAACCGTTCGATATCGCCGTCGCAGGCGGCCTGCACCTGGGCCAGCAGGCTGATCGCGCAGGCTTTGGCCGCCGCCGCGCCATCTTCGACGGACATGTCGTCGCCCAGGCGACCGGTGATCATGCCGTCCGACCCGGCGCTGATCTGGCCCGAAACGAAGAGCAGATCGCCGGAACGGACCGAGGGCACATAGTTAGCGGCGGGGGCGGGGGCGTCGGGCAGGGTGACGCCCAGATCGGCGAGGCGCTGGGTGATGGACAAGGTGTTTCTCCTGCGGAATGTGCGCGGACGGTTGCATGGGTGGGGTGGATTGTGAAGGTAGAGGACGCCCGCCGGAGCGCGCGGGCGGAGAAAGGGTTTTTGGTATGCCGATTTTGATAGCGATCTTGGCCGCGATTGGCGGCGCCATCTGGTGGTGGGCCCGGTCCAATCCGGGCGACGCGCTGGGCGTGGCAGATGATGCAGTGACGATGGCACGGAATGCGCCGCGCAAAATGGCGTTCCGGCGCCAGACCAAAGAGCATCCGGTGGAAGGGATCGACGATCCGGTTTTGGCGATGGTCGCGATTGGGCATGCGTTCATTCGGTTGGACGGGCTGCCGACGCGCGAAGATCAGGCGCGGCTGCAAGATTTGAGCCGGATCATCTGGCGGTTGGACCAGGGCGATGCCGAAGAGATGGGTGCCTTGGCCGCGTGGTTGGTGGATCAATGCGGCGGGGCGTCTGCGGCGGTGTCGCGGCTGGGCCGGCGGCTATGGAAGATCGACGAGGATGCGTCTTGGGGCCAGTTGGAGCGGCTGCTGGCTGGGCTGGCCGAGGGCGGGTTCAGCGATGGGCAGGACGGGGCGTTGGCGGACCTGAAGGTGGCGTTGCATATGAAGCGCCATTGAATGGGTCATGTGGTTCGCGCCGTCTGTCGGCGGATGGCGGGGCCCGGGTCTCGGCCGCGCTGGATATGCGGGGCAGGGGAGGTCGGCCTGGGGCGGAGGTTCGACAATCCGGCCGCATGCCGCGCATCCTGGCGAGCCCCGATGTCGTGGCGCGGAGACGGGGTAAACCCCATCCTGCGCCGCATCCGAACTCGGAGCGGTTTTGTGGTTCGGTGAGGGCGCAAGCTGGTCCAGGCGGGCGGTAGGAGGGAAGCTGTCGGCCTGTCCTGCTCGTCCAGGCGCCCCTCACCCTTCCCGGAAAGCGCGGTTGAAGTAGTCGGTCAGCGGCTTGACCAAGTAGCCGAGCGGCGTCCGGTCATCGGTGCGTAGATAGGCCTCGACCGGCATGCCCGGCAACAGGACCTGGTCGCCGATCTTCATGATCTCGCCGTCGTTGGGCAGCACCTCGGCCTGATAATAGGTTCGTCCCGTCGCCTGATCGGTGAAGGCATCCGGTGAAACGCGGACGACCGAGCCGAAGAGTTCCGGCGTGGTGCGGGCGTCGAAAGCAGGCAGGCGCAGGGTCACTTCCTGTCCGGGAAAGACCTGGTCGATATGGATCGGCTCGACCTCGGTCTGGATGACCAGCGGGCGGTCCTGGGGGATGATATACAGCACGGGATCGGCGGGACGGATCACGCTGCGTTCGGCGAAGACTTGCAGATCGTAGATCACGCCGCCCACCGGCGCCGTGATTTCCAGCCGGGACAGGCGACCGTCGATGGCGCGAAGTTGCTCGGCCAGTTCGATCTGGCGGAATTGCAGGTCGCGCAGTTCCGAGATGGCCTGTTCCTGGGCACGGGTGCGCAGTTTCAGGACCTCCAGATCCATCTGCGTGACCTCGCCCTCCAACTCGGCCACCGAGGCGGCGAATTCGCCGACCTGGCCAAGAAGCCCCGCCTCGCGGCGTTGAAGCTCCAGGACGATGGGCGCGCGGGCCAGGCCCGACGCGAGCAGGCCCTGCTGGGCCTCCAACTCCTCCTCGATAAATCCGAGTTGCAGGCTAAGCGCCTCTTGCTGGGCGCCGATACCGTCGATCTGGCTCGCGATCTGATCCTTGCGCTTGTCCATCTGATCTTCTTCGCGGGCCAGCCCGTTGCGGCGTGCCTCGAAAAGATTGCGCTGGCCGCGGATCATGTCCGCGACCTCTGGGTCGGTCTCGGCGGCGCGGAGCAGGTTGTCCGGGAAGGTGATGCTGTCGGCGCGGTCACGCTCGGCTTCCAGGCGGGCGGAGCGGGCGATGATCTCCTGCAACTGATCGCTGAGGATGGTGCGTTCGGACGACATGATCGTGGCGTCGAGACGGATCAGCGCCTGGCCCGCTTCGACCCGGTCGCCTTCGCGGACCATGATCTCGGCCACAACGCCGCCATCGGGATGCTGGACGATCTGGCGATTGCTGTCGACGGCGACGCGGCCCGACGAGATGATCGCGCCGGAAATGTTGGCCAGCGCCGCCCAGGATCCGAAGCCGCCAACCAGGATCAGAAGGCCCAGGACGCCGAGGATCATGTGGCGCTTGGTGGACCAGGCCTTGCTGGTCGGAGGGGCGGAGGGCTGGGGGGCTGGAGCCTTCGGGATCGCGGGCGAGGCCGGGATGGGTTTGTCGGGCAGCTTGTTCATGTCACGCCTCCGGGTTCGGGGGACCGAGCGATCTGCTCATGGTTCTTGACGACCTTCGACAACACCTCTTGGCGGGGGCCGAAAGCGGTGCGCGTGCCCTGTTCGAGCATCAAGAGGACATCGCATTCCTGGATCGCGGCGGGTCGATGGGCAATGATGATGACCGATTTCCCCTCGGACTTCATGCCTTTGATGGCGCGGTTCAGCGCCTTCGTGCCCTCGTTGTCGAGGTTCGAGTTCGGCTCGTCCAAGACCAGGATCACCGGATCGCCATACATGGCGCGGGCCAGGCCGATGCGCTGCACTTGGCCGCCCGACAGGCGACCGCCGACGGCCGAAACCGGGGTGTCGTAACCCTGGGGCTGTTCCAGGATCATTTCATGCGCGGCGGCCTTCTTAGCGGCGTCGACGACCTTCATTGGGTCGGCATCGGCCTGAAGGCGGGCTATGTTTTCCGCGATGGTGCCGTCGAATAGGGTCACGGTCTGGGGCAGGTAGCCCACATAGCTGCCCAACACGTCGGGATCGTACTGGTCCAGCGTGGCGCTATCGAGCCGCATCTTGCCGCCCGCCGGGCGCCAGACGCCCGTGATGGCTTTGGCCAGCGACGTCTTGCCCGCGCCGGACGGGCCGATAATGCCCATGGCCTGGCCTGGTTTCAGGATGAAGGACACCGCGCGCAGCGAGGCCTGGGTGGCGCCGGGCGGCACGACGGTGACGTTTTCGGCGGCCAGCAGGGCCTGGGGACGCGGCAGCGGCGTGCGCGGGACTTCGGGCGGGACCTGGTCCAGCAGCTCGATCACCGCCTCGCGGCCCTTGCGGGCGGCCTGGACCGATTGCCATTGGCCGATGACCATCTCGATCGGGGCCAGGGCCCGGCCCATCAGGATCGAGCCGGCAATCATGGCGCCCGCGGTCAGCTCGTTCTGGAGGACGAGATAGGCGCCCAGGCCCAGCATGGCCGATTGCAGAAACAGGCGCAGGGTCTTGGTGGTCACGGTGAAGAAGCCGGAGCGGTCCGAGAAGGACACCGATTGATCGAGCGACTTGCCCCGCGCGGCCATCCAGCGCTGAAAGGCCGACCCGCGCATGCCCAGCGATTGCACCAGTTCGGCGTCGGAGGCGAGTTGCTGGGCCGTTAGCTCGGCCCGGGCGGTGGCCTGGTTGGCCTCGGCCATGGGGCCCGAGGTCAGCCATTGGTTGATCAGCGCGATGCAGATCAGCAGCAGGCCGCCGCCCATGGCCAGGTAACCCAGCCAGGGGTGGAAGATGAAGATCGCCACCAGGAAGAGCGGGGTCCAGGGCACGTCGAACAGCGCCAGGAAGACGGGCGAGGACATCAGGCGCTGCACGGCTTCCAAGTCGCGCAGAGGGTTGCGGCCGCCGGCGCCCCCCGGCGTGACGGCGGCGCGGCGCAGATGGGCCTGGAAGACGCGACCGTCGAGCAGTGACTGGAAGCGCGCGCCCACGCGCGACGTCACCCGGCCACGGGCGTGGTCCAGGATGCCCATCATCAGGAAGAGGAAGGTGACCAGGACCGACAGCGCAATCAGGGTTTCTTCCGAGCGAGAGCCGAGGACGCGATCATAGACCTGCAACATGTAGATTGGGCCGGTCAGCATCAGCGCGTTCACGGCGACCGAGAACAGGAAGACCATCACAAGCAGGTGGTTGCTCTGCTTGCGGATGGAGGCGACTTCCTCTGCTCCGGAGGGGCGGCCCGTTGGGCGGGGTTGTCTCATGGGATCGGTGGTCCGGTTAAGAGGGGCGCGGCGCTGAATCGTGTACCAGTCCCCTATTGTCTGCGGTCACGGATGTCAGGTCAATTGCGGCCGAAGATGCCGCCAAGGACGTCCATCAGGATGCGTTCGGCCACATCGGGCGCGCGGGCCGGTTGCTGCCGGACAGGGGCGGGCCGCTGGGCGACTTGCGGTGCGGGTCGGGCTTCTTGCGCGGGGTCGATCATGGGCAGGGGCGTGACGGGCAGGCCGTCATGGATGCGGGCCATGGCTTCGCGCCAAATGGCGGCAGGCAGGCCGCCGCCGGTGACGCCTGTCAGCGGCGTGTTGTCGTCGTACCCCATCCAAACGCCGGCGACGTAGTCGCCAGTGAAGCCGATGAACCAAGCGTCGCGGGCGGCCTGGGTCGTGCCGGTCTTGCCGGCGGCGGGGCGGCCATCGGGCAGCTGCGCGCGCTGGCCTGTGCCCGAGGCGACGACGCGGGACATCATATAGACCAGTTGGCGCGCGGCCTCGTCGGTGATGACCCGCTCGCCCAATCCGCTGTCATGGTCCAGCAGGTTGGTGTTCTCGCCCCGCAAACGCAGGGACGTCAGGCCATAGGGCGACACGCTGGTGCCGCCGTTCAGGATGCCGGCATAGGCGCCCGTCATCTCCAGTAGGGTGGATTCGCTGACGCCCAGGGCCAAAGCGGGTCCGGCGGCCAGATCGCTGTCGATGCCGAATTCGCTGGCCACTGTACGGACGATGTCGCGTCCCACATTTTCGGACAGGCGCACGGTGGCGGCGTTGAGCGAGCGGGCAAGCGCCTCGGTCAACGGTACCTCGCCGTAGAACCGGTTGGTGTAATTCGAGGGCGAATATGTGCCCGAGCCCTGGACCTGGATCGACAATTCGCTGTCCAGGACGGCGTCGTCGAAGCGCCAGCCCAGATCGAGCGCCGCGGCATAAACGAAGGGCTTGAAGGCCGACCCGGTCTGGCGGACGGCTTGGGTGGCGCGGTTGAACTGCCCCGCGCCGCGGGTGTTGCGGCCGCCGACCATGGCACGGACCGCGCCATCCGCACTCATCACGACGATGGCGGCTTGGGCCTCGGACCCGGCGCGGACCTGGGTTTCGAAGATCTGCGCCAAGGCCGTTTCGGCCGCGGCTTGGATGCGGCGATCAAGGGTGGTGCGCACGATCACATCTTCGGTCGTGTCCGATGTCAGGAAATCCGGCGCGGTGCGCATCACCCAATCGGCGAAGTAGCCGCCGGTATCTTGGCGGGCGGCGGGCGACAAGGTGGCCGGGCTTTCGCTGGCTTGGGTGAATTCGGCCGAGGACAGGCGGCCCTGGTCGTTCATTAGGCGCAGGACCGTGGCAGCCCGATCCTGGGCCCGCTGCAGGTCGTTGGTGGGCGCGAAGTAGCTGGGCGCGGGCAAAAGGCCCGACAGCATGGCGGCTTCGGCGGCATTCAGATCGGCGGCGGGCTTTCCGAAATACCGCTTGGACGCGGCCTGGAAGCCGCGCGCGCCCGCGCCCAGATAGGCGCGGTTGAGGTAGATCGACAGGATCTCGTCTTTGGTGAATTTGGCTTCCAGAGCGAAGGCGTAGGGGATTTCGCGGAGTTTTCGCCAAACGGTGCCAGCGCGGCATTCGGCCTCGAACTCGGCCTCAGTCAGGCCCGAGGTCGGGTCGTAATCGCTGCCGAGGCACAGAAGCTTGGCGACCTGCTGGGTGATGGTCGAGCCGCCAGCCCCCGACAGCGCACCGCGACCGGCCCGCAGGTTGGTGCGGATGGCGCCCGCAATGCCCCGGGGCGAGACGCCGAGATGGCGGTAGAAGCGTTTATCCTCTGAGGCGACCACGGCTTGGACTAGATGGGGCGAGACGTTCTCGGTGGTCACGAGACCGCCGAAATTGTCGCCGCGCCAGGCGAAGACGGCGCCTTCGCGGTCGGCCAGGGTGACCGAGCCGCGGGCGCGACCATCGGCCAGCGTCGCCATTTCGGGGATGCGGGTGTAATTGTAGGCGGTCGCGCCCGCCAGGATTAGCACGACCACGACCGCACCACGCCAGGCCAGGGCCCAGGTCACGCGGGTCAGGACGCGAACCGGCCAAAGTAGCCAGCCGAGCACGCCGCGCCGCGGCGCCTTCTTTTGCTTTGGTTTCTTCGCCGTCCGCGCCGTCGCGGAAGCCGCTTTCCGCTTCTGCGGGGTCGCGCGCCGTTCGGCCACGAGACGTCCCTTGCCGGATTTCGCCATGCCTGCTGCCCGTCCCTTGAGGGGGTTTTCGCCTAGATAGGCGGTCGCGACTCGTTTGTGGACCCGTTCCGGCGATTCCTTTGCATTTGCAGCATATCTGCACTGCTTAAATTTTGTGCAATGCTCGCGATTTGGGCAGAAAATTCGGCAAGTGCTTGTCGGCACCCCATCGCTCACTCGCCCTCGCGTTGCACGCCCCCATACGCGCCCGTGATGTGCCGCCATCCGGCCTGCGCGGCCGCAATAGAAGGGGGACACCCGTGAAACTTATTATCGCAGCGATCAAGCCGTTCAAGCTGGAGGAGGTGCGCGAGGCGCTGACCACCCTCGGCGTTCGCGGCATGATGGTCACCGAGATCAAGGGCTTCGGCAGCCAGTCCGGCCACACGGAAATTTATCGCGGGGCTGAATACGCCGTTAACTTCGTACCCAAGGTCAAGTTGGAGATCGTGGTGCCCGCGAGCATGGCCGACCAGGTGGTCGAGACGATCGCCTCGACCGCCAAGACCGACAAGATCGGCGACGGCAAGATCTTCGTGCTCGACGTTCAGCAAGCCGTGCGGGTGCGCACCGGTGAAGTGAACGAAGACGCCATCTGACAGACATTCTGAGGGGACCCATCCACATGAAAACGCTTCACATCCTTTCCCTTGCGGCGGCGGCCATCGCCCTGCCAGCGATGGGCTTCGCGCAGGACGCGGAGGCGCCGGAATTCGCCAGCGCCGCCGAGACCGTCTGGATCCTGAACACGCTGCTGTTCTTAATCGGCGGCTTCCTCGTCTTCTTCATGGCCGCTGGCTTTGCCATGCTGGAGGCCGGCCTTGTCCGATCCAAGAACGTGACGATGCAGCTGACCAAGAACGTTGCGCTGTTTTCACTGGCGGCGATCTTCTACTACTTGATTGGCTATAACCTGATGTATCCGCTGGGTAGCTGGGCCATCGACGGTGTCTTCTCGGCCCTGTTCCCGGCGCCGGGTGTGCTGGAAGCCGTGGGCGTGGACTTGGCTGGGGCCGATGATGCGGCCTATGCGTCGACCGGCTCGGACTTCTTCTTCCAGTTGATGTTCTGTGCAGCGACCGCGTCGATCGTGTCGGGCGCGTTGGCCGAGCGGATCAAGCTGTGGCCTTTCCTGATCTTCGTCGTGATCCTGACCTCGTTCATCTACCCGCTTCAGGCGTCGTGGAAGTGGGGCGGCGGGTTCCTGGACGAGATGGGCTTCCTGGATTTCGCCGGCTCGACGGTTGTGCATTCGGTCGGTGGTTGGGCTGCCTTGGCGGGCGCGCTGATCCTGGGGCCGCGTATCGGCAAGTATGGCACTGACGGCCGCGTGAGCCCGATGCCGGGCTCGAACTTGGCGCTGGCCACGTTGGGGATGTTCATCCTGTGGCTGGGCTGGTTCGGCTTCAACGGCGGCTCGCAACTGGCCATGGGGTCGGTTGGGGACGTGGCAGATGTCAGCCGCATCTTTGCCAACACCAACACGGCCGCCGCCGGGGGTGCCATCGTGGCGCTGATCTTGACGCAGATCCTCTACAAGAAGCCGGACCTGACCATGGTGCTGAACGGCGCTTTGGCTGGGCTGGTGTCGATCACCGCCGAGCCGTTGACCCCGAGCCTGGGCATGGCGACGCTGATCGGCGGCGTTGGTGGTGTGATCGTGGTCTTCACGGTGCCGCTGCTGGACAAGCTGAAGATCGACGACGTCGTGGGCGCCATCCCCGTGCACCTGTTCGCCGGTATCTGGGGCACGATCGCGGTCGTCTTGACCAACCCCGATGCGAACTTTGTGACGCAGGTCTACTCGATCCTGGTTGTTGGTGTGTTCACCTTCGTCCTGAGCGGCGTGGTCTGGTTCGTCCTGAAGGCGACCATGGGCATTCGCGTCAGCGAAGAAGCCGAAATCGCCGGCTTGGATACGACCGAGCTGGGCATGGAAGCGTATCCGGAATTCTCGCGGGGCTGATTGTCCTCCCTCTTAGCCACGCGAATTGCGGAAGGGCCCGGTCGGTTGATCGGGCCCTTTTTGCGGAGGTGCCCGCTGTGCACTCGCTATATACGCCCCCGGGGCGAATGTGCGATCGCACGGTTTTCTATTGTTCAGGTCGTTGCAGAAGAGGGAGGTTCAGCCTGTTTCGGCGCCTGATTTGGGGCCGGAGATATCGCCGGAAAATGTATATACAAGAGATAGTCATTTGCTGTACAGATAGGCTGCCAGAGGTGATCCGATCATGGGCGACGCGAAGAAACCGAGTAAGGCGACCGGCAAGGACAGCCAGCTGGTCATTCGTCTCAAAAAGTCCGAACGCGATGCGTTCGTGTCGCTCTGCAACGATCTGGACACCAGCGCGGCGCGAGAGATCCGGCGGTTCATCCGACGCTTTCTGGCCGAGCATGGCGACGATGGCTGAGCGGTCGGACGAAAGAGAAAGGATTGGCCATGGCCAAGAACAAGAAAGCCCTCAAGAAGGTCGTCGACAAACGCGAGAAGCAGCTGAAGAAGGCGAAGAAGGCCCTCAAGAAGGCCTGACTGGCTGGGTGTTTGAACGCGAAAAGGTCCGCCGATTTCGTCGGCGGGCCTCTTTATGAGAAGACGCGGGATCGCCCACGCGGCCTACCGCATTTCCCGGTCCTGCTGGCGCAGCCGCTTCACGAACGGCCCGTCGATCATGTCGTCCAGGTCGAGGGACACGCTTGTCAACGCGGCATAGGTTTCGTCTCGCAAATGGAAATTTGAAGGAAGACCTCCGTCGTCGTCCCCCTTGGCATCCTCGATCTTGCGGAACAAAATGCGGAGAAAACTGGCTTTGGATGGTCGTGGCGACTGAACCGCGACTTCGGCCATGTCTCCGATGGGGGCGATCTGAGCACGGCCTGCATCTTCGCCAATCGCTGTCACGATCTGCTCGACATTGGGCCAATACTTCATATCGAACTGACCTCGAAGAACCGACAAACGCTCCTTCAGCCACGAGTTGTAGAAGCCGTTGTCCTGGGACGCGTCATCAATCAGATCGCAGATGTGAGACCGCGTTCCGGAGCATAGTGATGACCGATCTTGGACCCGTGTCCGTTCTTGCAGAACCCGCGCCAACCTTACCGCATGCTTAGCTATGTCGGCGTTGACCTCGCCCAAGCGCCGGGCGTCTCGACGCACGTTGTCGATGCTGTCCGGGGTTCTGAACGCGGCACAGGACAGGACGAGACTGAACAGGACACGGATTGCCCGCATGTCGGCGCCGAGTTTGGCGCAGCTGTCGGCATACGCCCCCTCCAGTTCGAGCGTGCGTTCGAGCATCCGGTCAATGACCCTCGTTTCACTGGGCAAGATTTCGTTTTCGAGGTTGTATGACCGCTCCTCTCGCAATGAGTCTTCGCACATAATTGTGGAATCGGGTGTGGGTTTGTCTGTCATGCCGTTCACCTTTGGATTTCATCCAAGGTGGTATGCATGAGCCGTCTGTGATGTCGGTACATTTGGGAGAGCAACGTCGTCGGTTCCTTGTTCCCAACAAAAAACTCCCAGACTTGGGGAAGTCCGGGAGTTCTAGTTCGGCTCGGAAAGAGCGCCTTAAACGGCGGCGTCGATCCAATCCTTCAGGGCGGCCTTGGGGGCCGCGCCGATCTTTTGATCCACGGGCTGGCCCCCCTTGAACATAAAGAGCGCCGGGATGCCGCGCACGCCCATGGCCGAGGGCGAGGCCGGATTTTCGTCGACGTTGACCTTCACGATCTTGACCTTGCCGTCATATTCTTCGGACAGCTCTTCAAGCGCGGGGCCGATCTGTTTGCAGGGGCCGCACCATTCGGCCCAGAAATCGACGATCACAGGGATCTCGGATTGCTTGACGACCTCGTCGAAGGTGGCGTCGGTTGCGGGAACGGTGGCCATGATGAATCTCCTGGCGGGTTTCAGGTGCGTCTAGCGCCGGACGGTGAAGCTATGCATGGCCGTCCGAGGCGTCAACCACTTGTGGCGCAAGTGCCGGAAGTGTGTCTGGGTGGTGGTTTGCGTCGTGTCGGGCGCAGGCGCCTTGGCGCGACGCCAAAATCTTAAGTAAGATTTTGG
>JBCDCW010000004.1:0-41206 GCA_039180995.1 Pseudomonadota bacterium | reverse complement strand
CCGGGGCAGATGATTGCCGTGGATATGGCGACGGGCAAGCTGTTCCACGATGCGGAGTTGAAGGACGAGTTGGCGGCGGCGCTGCCGTTCGGGGACTGGGTCGGGAAGATCACCGACCTGGAGAAGGTGACGGCTGGCGTGACCGAGGTGGCGGTGCATGGCGCCGCCGAGCTACGCAAGCGGCAGGTGGCGGCCGGGTATTCGGTCGAGGAGTTGGAGCAAATCCTGGCGCCCATGGCGGAGGACGGAAAGGAAGTTCTGGCGTCCATGGGGGATGACACCCCGGCTGCTGTGCTGTCGAAGACGTATCGGCCGTTGAGCCATTTCTTCCGGCAGAATTTCAGTCAGGTGACGAACCCGCCCATCGACTCGCTGCGCGAATACCGGGTGATGAGCCTGAAGACGCGGTTCGGCAATCTGAAGAACGTTCTGGATCAGGATAGTTCACAGACTGAGATTTTCGTTCTTGATTCTCCGTTCGTTGGGAACGCGCAGTTCCAAGCCATGTTCGAGCATTTCGAGGATTCGGTGACGACGATTGATTGCTCGTTCCCGGCGGGCGGTCATCACGGGTCGCTGCAAGAGGGGTTGGAGCGGATCCGGGCCGAGGCCGAGGATGCCGTGCGGTCGGGGGCGGGGCATATCGTGCTGACCGACCGGTTCCAAGACGAGGATCGCGTGGCGATGCCGATGATCTTGGCGACATCGGCAGTGCATTCGTGGCTGACGGCGAAGGGGCTCAGGACGTTCTGTTCGATCAATGTGCGGTCGGCGGAATGCATCGACCCGCATTACTTTGCGGTGCTGATCGGCTGCGGGGCGACGACGGTGAACGCGTATCTGGCGCAGGATTCGCTGGCCGACCGGATCGAGAAGGGGTTGCTGGATTGCTCGCTGACCGAGGCGGTCGCGCGGTATCGCAAGGCCGTGGATGCGGGTCTGTTGAAGATCATGGCGAAGATGGGGATCTCGGTGATCTCGTCCTATCGGGGTGGTCTGAATTTCGAGGCCGTGGGTCTGAGCCGGGCCATGGTGGCGGAGTATTTCCCCGGCATGCTGAGCCGGATCTCGGGCATCGGGATCAACGGGTTGCAGCACAAGGCCGAGGATGTGCATGCCAAGGGGTGGCGCGGGACGAATATCCTGCCCATCGGCGGGTTCTATAAGGCGCGGCGGTCGGGCGAGAAGCATGCCTGGGAAGCGCAGACCATGCATATGTTGCAGGCGGCGTGTGATCGGGGGTCGTATGAGCTGTGGAAGCAGTTCTCGTCCGCGATGCAGGCCAACCCGCCGATCCATTTGCGCGACCTGCTGGCGATCAAGCCCATGGGCAAGTCGATCCCGATCGAGGAGGTGGAGAGCATAACCTCGATCCGGAAGCGGTTCGTGACGCCGGGCATGTCGCTGGGCGCGCTGTCGCCCGAGGCCCACAAGCTCCTGAACGTGGCCATGAACCGGATCGGCGCCAAGTCGGATTCCGGCGAGGGCGGCGAGGACCCGGCGCATTTCGTGCCGGAGCCCAACGGCGACAACCCCAGCGCCAAGATCAAGCAGGTGGCGTCGGGACGGTTCGGTGTGACGGCCGAGTACCTGAACCATTGCGAGGAGTTGGAGATCAAGGTCGCCCAGGGCGCGAAGCCCGGGGAAGGGGGCCAGTTGCCTGGCATGAAGGTCACGGACCTGATCGCCCGGCTACGGCACTCGACCAAGGGCGTGACCCTCATCAGTCCGCCGCCGCACCACGACATCTATTCCATCGAGGACCTGGCGCAGCTGATCTACGATCTGAAGCAGATCAACCCGCGCTGTAAGGTGACGGTGAAGTTGGTGGCGTCCTCGGGTGTGGGGACCATCGCGGCGGGCGTGGCCAAGGCGAAAGCCGATGTCATCCTGATCTCGGGCCATAATGGCGGGACCGGCGCGTCGCCTGCGACGTCGATCAAATATGCCGGCCTGCCGTGGGAGATGGGTCTGACCGAGGCGCATCAGGTTCTGGCGATGAACAAGCTGCGGGACCGGGTGACCCTGCGCACCGATGGCGGCCTGCGCACGGGCCGCGACATCGTCATGGCCGCCATGATGGGCGCCGAGGAATACGGCATTGGGACAGCCGCCCTAATCGCCATGGGGTGCATCATGGTGCGGCAATGCCAGTCGAACACCTGTCCGGTGGGCGTCTGCACCCAGGACGAACGCCTGCGGGCCAAGTTCACCGGGACGGCGGACAAGGTCGTGAACCTGATCACCTTCTACGCCCAGGAGGTCCGCGAGATCTTGGCCGAGATTGGGGCGCACAGCTTGGACGACGTGATCGGGCGCGCCGACCTGCTGACCCAGGTCAGCCGCGGGTCTGCCCATTTGGACGACCTGGATCTGAACCCGCTGCTGATCACCGTCGATGGCGCCGATAAGATCGTCTACGACCGCTACAAGGATCGAAACGCCGTGCCGGACACGCTGGACGCGCAGATCGTGAAGGATGCCGCGCGGTTCCTGAATGACGGCGAAAAGATGCAGCTGCAATACGCCGTCCAGAACACCTACCGCACAGTGGGCACGCGGACGTCGTCGCATATCGTGTCGCAGTTTGGGATGCGAAACGGTCTGCAACCGGATCATCTACATGTGAAACTTCAAGGCTCGGCCGGGCAATCGCTGGGGGCGTTCGCCGCCCCTGGTTTGAAGATCGAAGTGTCCGGGGATGCCAACGATTATGTCGGCAAGGGGCTGTCCGGCGGCAGCATCGTGGTGCGGCCGCCCATGGCCTCGCCCCTGAAGGCGGACGAGAACGTCATCATCGGGAACACGGTGCTTTATGGGGCGACCGACGGCTATCTGTTCGCCGCCGGGCGGGCGGGCGAGCGGTTCGCGGTCCGCAATTCGGGCGCCAAGGTCGTCATCGAGGGCTGCGGGTCGAACGGCTGCGAATACATGACCGGCGGGGTGGCCGTGATCCTGGGCCAGATCGGCGCCAATTTCGGCGCCGGGATGACCGGCGGGATGGCCTATCTGTACGACCCCGAGGGCGTGGCGCCATCGCTGATGAACATGGAGACGCTGGTGACATGCCCGGTGACGGTCGACCATTGGGAAGCGCAGCTGCGTGGCCTGGTCGAGCGGCATCTGGAGGAGACAGGGTCGCGGAAAACGCGCCTGATCCTAGGGGATTGGGAGCGGGAGTTGCGGAATTTCGTGCAGGTCTGCCCGAAAGAGATGCTGGTCCATCTGCCCGCCCCCTTGGGAAGCGAGGTTGAGGCGGTTCCGGCGGAGTGATCTGGATTGCGTCTGGGCGGGGGATCTGGCCGGACGCGGGCACTGCCTTTCGGGCGGCGCTCCGGGGCGCGCGCCCTCAGTACCGCATCGTGATCGTCAGCGGCGTCGCCCCCGGCCCCGCCTGGAAGACCACGTCGTCGAAGGACGGCAAGGACATGACCGCCGGGGCATCGTTGGAAAAGCCATAGCCCTCGCGCGGCATCCCGACCGCGTTGCGGTCGAAATCCCGGTCCCCGTCCTCGTCATGGTAGACGGCAATTGCATACACCCCCGGCCCCGGCACCGGCAGACAGCTGCGCGTCACCCCGGCCTGGGCGGGCGCCCGGTCGCGGACCAGCTTGGCGCCGCTGGCCAGGAATTTCCGGCGGTCGTTCTCGTAGACGGTGATCGTGACGTTCCCCGACGACGACCGCACATTCTGCACGGACACCTCCAACCGGGTTTCGTCCCCCGGCTGGCATTCAGCCAAGGCGGGGGCGGCCAAGCCAACGGCCAACAAAACGGCAGCACAGCGGAGCAGCATGACAAACGGACCTTTCTTGTTCTACGGTTCGAGCCACATTTGGGCTCGGCTCAAAAGATAGGCCCGACCTGCCCCGACCGGAACGGATATGCGATGACAGACGCACCGAATGCCACAGCAACCAAGTTCGGACACCCCGAAACCCTGGTCGCCGAGACCGAGCACTGGCAGCTTCTCGCCCGGCCCGAGCAATGCACCCTGGGCGCCATGGTCCTCATCTGCCGCGAGCCGGTGACCGCCTTCAGCGCCATCAGCCCGGCTGCCTTCGAGGATTTCGGCAAGATGGTCGGCAAGATCGAGCCGACCCTCCGTAACTTTGTGAAATACGACCGCATCAACTATCTGATGCTGATGATGGTCGACCCGGACGTCCATTTCCACGTCCTGCCCCGCTACGACGGCAGCCGCAGCCTTGCTGGCATGGACTTCCCCGATGCGGGCTGGCCCGCCCAACCCGTCCTGGGCCAGGGCCCGACCCCCGACGCCTCCATCATGCAGAACATCGTGAATACCCTGAAGGGTCACTGGCCCGACGGGTAAGGGGCTGCTAGCGAGGCGGCGATGAACCGGATCGACCGCTATATCCTGGCCGAGGCCATGCGACGCCTCACCCTGGCCCTGGGCATCGTGCTCCTGGCCCTGGTGCTGGAACGCGTGATGCGGCTCTTCGAATTCGCCGCCGACAATGGCGCCGCCGTGTCGACCGTCCTCCAGATGACCGCCAGCCTGGTCCCCCATTACCTGGGCCTGGCCCTGCCCGCCGCCTTCTTCATCTCGATCCTGCTGCTGGTCGCGCGCCTGGGCGACGACAGCGAATTGGACGCGATGATGGGCGCCGGGCTCCCCATGCGCCGCCTTGCCCGCCCCCTGGTCCTGGCCGCGATGCTGCTCACCGTCTTCTCCACCCTGCTCTACGGCTGGATCGAACCCTATAGCCGCTACGGCTACCGCGCGCTCAAACACGCCGCGACCCACGGCGTCTGGACCGGCACGATCGAGGCGCAGACCTTCTTCACCCCCACCGACAACCTGACGATCTATGCGGGTCAGGTCGACCTGACCGGCCGGGACATGGTCGACGTCTTCGTGCGCCAGGCCGATGACGAGGGGCGCGAGATCGTCACCACCGCCGCCACCGGCCGGGTCGAACTGATCCCCGACAGCGAGATGGCCCAGGTGATGCTACAAGACGTGGTCCAGGTGGTCGATGACCCAGACCGCGGCCCCGTCAGCCTGCGCCTGCGCAACTTCCGCGTCGATCCCACCTTCCGGATGGAGCCCAGCCCCTTCCGCGACCGGGGCGAGGAAGAACGGGAACTGACCCTGGACGAACTCTGGATCACCCGCACCGCGCCCGACGACGACACTCTGCCCGGCACCGCCAATGAACGCGCGGCCGAATTCCACGGCCGCATCACCTCGGCCCTGTCGATCTTGCTGATGCCGTTCCTGGCCATCCCCATGGGCATGTCCGCCAAGCGCCAGCGGCGCGGCGTCGCCATCGGCGTGGCGGCCCTGGTCCTGGTCATCTACCAGCACGCGCTGGAACTGGGCGGCGGGCTGGTGGCCAATGGCACCCTGCCCGCGTTGCTGGGCCAATGGGCGCCCTTCGGCCTCTTCGCGGCGATCTCGCTCTGGCTCTTCATCCGCATCGACGGCGGCCCGCGCAGCAGCGCCTTCGACGCGGTCTTCGACCGGATCGAACGGGCCTTCGGCACCCTCCTCCGCCCGTTCCGCCGCCTGAAAAGCGCGCAATCGTCGTGACCGTCCTGGCCCGCTATATCTCGCGCCTGATGCTGGCGCGCATCCTGGGCGTGGCCTTGGTGCTGACGGCGCTTCTGCAGATCATGGACCTGATCGACAGCGTGGACGACGTGCTGGACCGGCGCGATTCCATGGCCGACTTGGTCATCTATGCGGGCTACCGCCTGCCCTCGATCTTCGAAAGCACGATCCCCATCGCCGTCCTGCTGGGCACCATCGCGGTTTTCCTGGCCCTGTCCGGGCGCAGCGAATTCGACGCCATGCGCGCCGGCGGCGTGTCCCAGGGCCGCGTCGTCGCGCTGTGCCTGCCGATCATCTTGGCTTTCGCTGGCCTGCATTTCCTTCTCGTCGACCGCGTCGTCCCCGCCTCGCAGCAAGCCTATATCGAATGGTGGGAAGGGCCTGTGAATACCGGCGACCAACTCTGGCTGCGCGGCTCCGACAGCATCGTCAGCGTGGGCGAGCCTTCGGGTGATGGCCGCAGCCTAGCCGATCTCAGCATCTATCGCCGCGACGCCAGCGGCCGTCTGACGACCCGCATCGACGCCGACCGCGCCACCTATGACGGCACCGCCTGGACCCTGAGCGGGGTCGAAGAACAACGCTTCGAAGGCAGCACCCAGGTCATCCGGCACGACACGCTGCCCTGGCCCGACGGGCCCGAGCCCGAGACCATCGGCATGCTGCAAAGGCCGCCCGAACGATTGTCCGCCGACCTGATGACCGGCCTCCTGACCGAGGCGTGGAGCGGGGCGACCGAGACCGCCACCTACCAAACGGAACTGGCCAACCGCTACGCGGCGCCGCTGGCCTCGCTGGTGATGCTTCTGCTCGCCAGCCCCGCCATGCGGCGCCAGGGCCGCTCCTCCGCCGCCTTGATCGGCGGCTTCGTCGGCCTGTCGCTGGGCCTGATGTTCGTCGTGGCGGGCGGCATCTTGACCGCGCTCGGCCGCGCGGGCCTGTTGGCCCCACCGGTCGCCGCCTGGCTCCCGGTCCTTGCCTTCGCGGTCATGGGCCTGATCCTGCTGCGCCGAACCGAGACCTGAGGGACGCCCATGCGCATCTGGATCGACGCCGACACCGCCATCGGCCGCCCCACCTTCTTCGGCCTGACCCCGCTGGAGCGCATCCTGCGGGCCGTCGCCCGTCTGGGGAATGCCGTGACGGACGTGACCGTGTCGGCCAGCCAAGCCGTGGATGTCCCAAAGGGCACCACACTTGATGTCACCGACGCCCCCGCGGGCACCCGCCTGGCCAGATATCAGGCGGCACATCCCGGTCCCGTCCTGGCCATCGACGGCGCCGCCCTGATCGACAACCGTTTGCTGCCGCTTCTGGTCGACCGGACCGAGCCCGTCGCGATCCAGACCAGCGACCCCGCCTGGCCCACCGCCATTCTGCGCCTGGACGGCCAGACGCCCCCGTCGGACGCCGCGACCCTGACGGATGCCGCCCAGAGCCTGATCGCCGACGGCACGCTCGCCCCCCTGCCGCTCGGCACCCTCCCCGCCTTCGTCACCAAGCTGCGCCGCGAGGTCCCCTTCACCCTGCAAGCCATGCCCGACACGGCCGCCCGCGACGCCCTGGAACGCGACCAGTTCTGGCGCAACTACAAGGGCTCGACCGATTTCCTGACCCGCTGGGTCTTCCCGCCCTTCGTCTGGCCCGCCACCCGCTTCTGCGCCCGGAACCGCATCCACCCCAACACGGTCACCATCGCCAGCATCGTCCTTTGCATCGCCGCCATCCCCCTCTTCGCCGCGGGCATGTGGGTCACCGGCCTGATCGCGGCCTATGCCATGATGATCCTCGACAGCGTCGACGGCAAACTCGCTCGCCTCACGATGACCGACTCGAAGATCGGCGACGTCCTCGACCACGGCACCGATATCGTTCACCCGCCCTTCTGGTACATCGCCTGGGCCATCGGCCTTGGCGCCACCAGCTTCGATCACCCCTTGGCCACCGCCGCCCTCTGGCTCTTCGCCTTCTATATCGGCGACCGCCTCGTCCTGATGGTCGCCAAATGGCATTTCGGCCGCGGCCTCCATGCCGTCACCGACTTCGACGGCTCCGTCCGCACCTGGATCGCCCGGCGCAACGTCAACGTCGCGATCTTCACGCTCGGCCTCGCCCTCGGCCTCGGCGCGGGCGCCTTCGTCGCCGTCACCATCTGGCAGGGCGTCACCATGGCCTGGCACGCCGCCCGCACCGCCTGGCTCTGGCCCGCCTCCCGTCACGCCGCGCCCGCCGATTGAAACAAAGCGAGCGGTTCTGAAACACACGCGCCACATCCTGCTCGACTGCGACACCCCAGCCCTTGCAGGCCCCGCCGCCATGGGCCATTTGACCCGCTATCACACAGGATATCTGAGGCCGCCGATGTTCATGAGCACATGGAAGGGCCGCAGCTTCGATCTGGGCCGCATGACCCTGCGCGAGCTGACCGCCGCCTACTTCACCTACTACGCCATCCAGGCCTACCTGGCCCTGGGCGTCATCGCCACCATCGCCGCCCTCTGGCTGGCGACCTCCGCCCTGGCCATCATCGCCTCGGTCGTCGCCGCGATCCTCATCTACCCGGTCGTCTGGTACCTGCTGCACCGCTTCGTGCTGCACGGCGAATATCTCTACAAATGGTCGGTCACCGCGCCCGTCTGGAAACGTATCCATTTCGACCACCACCAGGATCCCCACAAGCTCGAGGTCCTGTTCGGCGCGCTCCACACCACGCTGCCCACCATCCTGCTGGCCAGCGCGCCCGTGGGCTATCTGATCGGCGGCCCGTCCGGCGCGCTCGCCGCCTTCGCCGCCGGCCTCTTCACCACCTGCGTCTATGAGTGGGTCCACTGCATCCAGCACCTGAACTTCACGCCCAAGAACCCGATCTTGAAGCGCATGAAGGAAAAGCACCTCTGGCACCATTTCCACCACGAAGACGGCAATTACGGCATCACCACCTTCGCCGTGGATAAGTTGTTCGGCACCAATTACGACCGCGCCAACGAGGTCCCGCGCAGCGAACACGTCTTCGATCTGGGCTATGATGTCGAGATGTCCAAGCGCTACCCCTGGGTGGCGGAGCTTTCGGGCCATCCGCCCTATTCGCGCCCGCCCAAGCGCCGCGACGCGGTCGAGGCCTGACCCCCAGCCCGCCGGTGACCCAATCCGACCTGACCATCGTCCCGGTCCGCTCCAAGGCGGACCGGGATGCATTCATCGACCTCCCCTACCGCCTGCATGCCAACGACCCCCACTGGGTCCCGCCCCTCCGGATGGAGCGGGCCGACGGTCAAAACCCAAAGAAAAACCACTACCTGCAACGCGCCCAGGTCGAACGCTGGCTGGCGAAACGCGGCGACCGTGTCGTCGGCCGGATCAGCGCCCAGATCGACCCCTTCGTGACCCAGGTCCGCGACACCGGCGAAGGCCATTTCGGCTGGCTCGCTACCGAGGACGACCCTACTCTCACCGCCGCCCTCCTGACCAATGCCGAGACCTGGCTCAAGGACCAGGGATGCACGCAATCCATCGGCCCCCTGAACTTCTCCACCAACCAGGAAACCGGCCTTCTGATCGACGGCCGCGACACCCCGCCCATGCTGCTGATGGGCCACGACCTCCCCCACCTGGCGGGGCACCTGGAAAGCCAAGGCTACACCAAGGCGCGCGACGTCTACGCCTACCTGCTGGGCGAACAGGACGAGGCCCCGCAGACAGCGAAACTCCGCAAGGGTCTCACGATCCGCCAGATCGACATGAAGGACTTCAAGGGCGACGTCCGCACCTTGGGCGAGATCTTCAACGACGCCTGGTCCGACAACTGGGGCTTCGTCCCCCTCGCACCCAACGAAATCGAAGCCCTCGCCACCGAGCTCCGCCCCATTGTCGACAAGCGCCTGGTCTGGTTTGCCGAATACGAGGGCGAGCCCGTCGCCTTCATCGTCTGCCTCCCCAACATTAACGAAGCCATCGCCGATCTCGGCGGCAAACTCCTGCCCTTCGGCTGGGCCAAACTCCTCTGGCGCCTCAAGGTCCGCGGCCTCACCTCGGGTCGCATCCCCCTGATGGGCCTGCGCAAGCGCTATATCGGCTCGGTCATGGGCGCGATGATCCTGGGCAGCATGGTCGCCAACCTCCGCCGCGAAGCCCGCGCCCTGGGCATCAAGACGGTCGAGATGTCCTGGGTCCTGGAAGACAACGCCGCCATGAACCAATTCGCCGAATATGTCGGCGGCCGCGTCTACAAGACCTACCGCATCTACCAGAAGACGCTCGCGTGATCCGCGATCGCCGCGTCACCCTCGGGTCGGACCCGAGACTCCCCCGACGCAGAGACCCCGAGGCTAGACCGGGCCATAACTCGGCGCGCAACCCCATCCATCTAGCGCCCCGCTCAACCCAGCCGATCCCGAGGGCCTGTGCCGCTGTCCATCCGCGACACCGCCGCGACCGCCAACCCACCTTTCTTGCCGCGCCCGGGCCCCAAGCAGCCGGACCGCAAGCGGTCCGGCCCCCCCAAACGCAACCGATGCGCGCCCAAGCAAGCCGGACCCCATGACCTGGTCCGCCCTCATTCTCGCCGGCAACCGCCGCACCGATTGCCCCGTCGCCGCCCAAACGGGTGTCAGCCACAAAGCCCTGGCCCCCATCGCCGGCCGCCCGATGATCACCCATGTCATCGCTGCCTTACGCTCCGTCCCCGCCATCGGCCCCATCGCGGTCGTCATCGAAGACCCCACGCTCCTCCAGAACCTCCCCGATAGCGACGCCCTCGACATCATCCCGGCCGCCAGCTCCCCCAGCCTCAGCGCCATCAACGGCCTGGAAGCGCTCGAAACCGATGGTCCCATCCTGATGACCACCGCCGACACCCCGCTGGTCACCCCCGACATCCTGACCCATTTCCTGGATCACCAGCCCGAGGGCGCCGACGCCACCGCCGGCCTCGCGCGCCTGGACTTGGTTCAAGCCGCCTACCCGGAGACCACCCGCACCGGTCTCAAATTCGCCGACGGCGCCCGCTCCGGCTGCAACCTTTTCGCGTTCCACACACCCCAGGCCGCCGACCTGCTGGCCTTCTGGCGCCGGGTCGAAGAGAACCGCAAACGCCCGCTCACCATGCTCCGTCAGGTGGGGATCCGACCGGCCCTGCGCTACGCCACCGGCACTCTGTCCCTCGACGCGGCCCTTACGGCCCTCGGCCGCCGCACGGGCACCACGCTGGCCGCCATCGACATGCCCTTCGCAGACGCCGCGATCGACGTGGACAAGCCCGCCGATCTGGCCCTGGTCGAAGACATCTTGCGCACCCGCCGGACGGCCCTGGTCTGATCGGTCCCTCCCGCGCGCCCCGCCCCATCCGTCCATCAATACGGACGAGACGGCGCCATGCGCATCCTCGGACCAGTGAGGCCAGGCGCGCATTAACCTTAACGCGCCCTCGTCTTCTTCCTGCTGGAAATACTCACCACGCGACGGTCGCCCCAGGCGCGGCGCCTGCACGGAGCCCAGAGCGATGAACATTCCGTCACCAAAACCGTACAGACGCACGTCTACACTGGGGGTGTACGCCGGGTGTACGGGGGGCGCCCCTAGCCGATCGCGGCGTTCAACCGCTGCGCCAGCGCTTCGGCCGCCTCCAGATCATGGGGGAAATCCACCTCGGCCCAGCCCAACCCCTCGATCGACGACGTCCCCACGACGCCGTCCCCGGCCAACATGTCCACCGCCCGCAGATACCAATTCGCAAGCCCGTTTTCCTGGCTCATCAACTCGACCAAGGCCGTCAGGAACAACCCCCCGCCGCCGGCGCGAAAGATCAGGCAACCAATTGATTCCGCGTCCACATCCTCAATCGGCAAGTGCTTTCCGATCCGCGTCAGCCGATCCCCGTCGACGCAGACTTTCATGTCGTCCTCGTCGTAATGCCCCTTCCGATCAACGGTGACATTGACCGGCGCCCCGGCCCCGTTCAGCGCCTGCGCGATCACATCCGGCCCCATCAACGTGTCGCCGTTCATCAAGATGAAGTCCCCCTCCATCTCGTCCCGCGCCATGTAGCAGCTGCTCACATTGTCAGTGACGGTATAGAACGGATTGAAAATAATCCGAACCTTCGGCCCCACATCCGGCATCTGCGCCACCGCGGCGGCCACCGCATCCGACTTGAACCCGGTGACCACGATCACCTCGGTCACGCCGTTCGCGCCCAAAGCCCGGATTTGCCATTCCAAGATGCTGCGCCCCGCCAAGGGCAGAAGGCATTTCGGCCGGTCCGCCGTCAGGGGCATCAAACGCTTGCCTTGCCCGGCGCTCAGAATTACTGCTTTCACGATTGTCACCCGTCCTCAGATTTTGGCGCCCTTCTGACGTCCCGGGACCCGAGCATCAAGAACCCACCGTAAATCGCGGCGCGACGTCTCTAATAGGTCAGCCGCTTGTGGAACGACAGCGATGCCGTGGCCAGCACCTCGGCGATCCGCGGACCGGACTGCCCGTCTCCGTAAATCTCTGCACTGTCGAGCTTTCCTCGGGCAGCATTCCCGATCATGGCCGCCCGGATCGCCGCGGGGTCATAGCCCACATCGACCACGTTCGGTCCGCGATCCCGGCCGTCTTGCCGTTCACCGATATTGACCGCAGGGACGCCCAGCCAAGCGCATTCCCGGATCGCGACGGAGCTGTTGCCGGTGATTCCACGGCTGTCGGCCAGCAGGCGGATGAAGTCCTCGGGCGGCATGTTCGCCATGAAATGCACGTGACTCAGATCATGGTCCACGCGATAGGTTCGGATCGCCTCGGACGTCGCATCCGACCCGTTATCCACATTCGGCGCAAACCATAGAACCGGAAGGTCCAACCCCTCGACCGCCTGAAGTGTTGCCTCGATCTGGCTGCGGGCAGCGCCGTGCGACGTGGTCACTGGATGCTGCATGACAACGACGTAACCATCTGACAGATCGGGTCGCGCTCCCGACAGGCCGAACCGATCATAGAGGTCCGCATCCGGCAGGCGCTCGCCCGTTTCGATGGCCTGCCGCGCCACGTCGATAGAGGGGCAGCCCGTGTCGTAGATGGCCGAGGGCTGCTCGCCCATGCGGCGCACCCGTTCGGCCGCGCCGGGACCCGAGACCAGGTGCAGATCCGCCAGCTTGGTGATGGCGTGGCGAACCTTTTCATCAATGTTGCCCGTAACTTCGCCGCCCTGCAAATGCGCCAGCGGGATGTTCATATAGGCGGTCGCGATGGCGGTCCCGAGGGTTTCATAGCGGTCGGCGACGGTCACCACGACGTCCGGCTCCAGGTCGGTCAGAACCGCCGCCGTGCCGGACAATCCCTGCGCCGTGGTCTCGGCCATGTCGCGCATCCCCAAGCCCTCGACCAGCGACTCGACTGTTGCGTCGGGCGCGAAGCCTTCGCTGGCCATGACCTTCGCCACATTGCCGTAGCGGGCCGAAAGCGCAGACGCAGCGGCGACCACTTGCAGGTCCACATCCGCCCGCGCCTCCAACGCCTCCAACGCGGTGCGGACGCGGGCGTAACTGGGGCGCGCCGTGACGACCACGCAGACTTTGCGGCGCTCAGCCATCCAGATCGTCTTCCGAGAGGGCGTCGTCCATGGCCAAGTCGCGGGCCAGCCTGCGGCCCACCAGCGTTTCGATCTCGCGCGCGGGGATACCCCCGCCCGGCTTCTTGGCGGCAAGATCGGCGGCGCCAAGGGTCGTCCCCGACGGTAAGTCGCGGGCCGCCACGACGGACTTGCCGAAGATGGCCCGCATGGGGGCCATCTCGGCGGCGATAGCCGCCTTGTCGACGGGATTGGCCCGCATGGTTTCATTGAAGCGGACGCCGTCGCAGAGTTGGGTCAGTTCGGCGGGCGTCAGCGAGGAGGAGACATCCGGACCGAACATATCGCGCGACAGGGTGAGATGGACCTCGATGACCTGCGCACCAAGCGTGGCCGCGGCCAGGCCGGGGAAGATGGTCGCCGAATGGTCCGAGAGGCCCACCGCCGCCTGGGGGTAACGGGTGGCAAAGTCCTGCATGACATTCAGGCCCACCGCTTCGGGCGCGACGGGGTAGGACGTGGTGCATTGCAGGATGGCAAGCGGGCAGCCCGCGCCCAGGATTTTGCGGGCGGCGCGGTCGGTTTCGTCGACGTCACTCATGCCCGAGGACAGGATGACGGGCTGGTCCGTCTCGATCATCGCGCCGATCAGACGGGGTTCGTCCACCTCACCCGACGCCACCTTCCAGCCGGGGACGCCGACGCGCTTCAACAATGCCACCGCCTCGGGCGAGAAGGGCGAGGACAGGAAGTGCAGGCCCACCTCGCGGGCATGGTCGGCGAGGCCCTGCCAAGCCTCTTCTGTGAATTCCATGCGGCGCCAGTAATCGTAGCGGGTGGCATCCTGCTTGCTGAACTTTTTGCGCCAGGGTTCGCGCGCGGTGCTTTCGGCGGCGGCGATATGGGTCTGAAATTTGATCGCATCGGCGCCGCATCGGGCGGCCACGTCGATGAAGGCATGGGCCGTGCCCAGGCTGCCATCATGGGCCTGCGCGACCTCGGCGATCACGGTGCAATTGGCGCCCGGGCGCGGGTCGTCCAGCCAGGTCATGCGCTTGGTCATGGGGTCTCCTCGAACGGGTCATAGCCGCCATGGGCCGCCAGCAGGCGAGCGATCAGCAGGTCTTCGGGCTCGTCGATATTGGCGACATATCCATCGACCACGACGGCCCCGCAATCGCGTTCCACGATCAGGCCGTGGTCGACCACATGGGCGCGGCGGGCCGCGTAGACCAGGCCATTCCGGGTCCAGCAGGGGCGGGCGGATTGGCGGTTGGAATGCTGCGCACCGTCCTCGGCATAGAAGCTGAGCGTGCCGTCTTCAGCCAAGATCAGCGCCTTCTGCGGCAGGTAATGGCCCGGCAAGGGGCTGACGGTCGTCATGGCCTGGTGGCCACCGGCCAATAGGGCATCCACGGTGTCGCGCACGTGCTGCGCGGTGCGAAAGGGCGAGGTGGGCTGCAGATAGACGGCCAGGTCATAGGTCACCCCATGCGCCCGCTCCGCCTGGGTCCAGGCATGGGCCCAGACGGCGACACCGCTTGCGGTGTCGCTCGCCAGTTCCGCCGGGCGCAGGGCGGGGACGTCCAGGCCGACGCGGCGCCCCTCCTCGGCAAAGGCGTCGTCATCGGTCGACAAAACCGCGCCGTCGATCCAGTCGCAGGCGGCGACCACGCGGCCGGCGCGGGCGATCATCGACAGCCCGCCGATCTCGGCCATATTCTTGCGCGGCACGCCCTTGGAGCCCGCCCGCGCGGGCACCACCGCCAGGACGCGCAGCCCGTCGATCACCCTACAGCCTCCAAAGCGTGACGTGATCCGGGCATTGAGTCCGGTCCAAAACGTCCTGCACGTCGGCTACGATGGGGGCCTTGCCGCGCAGCAGGCCGGTCACCAGCGGCCAGCCACCGTCGCGGTAGGCCCGATGCCCGACGGCCAGCACGACCGCGTCGGCAGGCTCGAGGGTGCCGACCGGTACCAAGTCCAACCCATATTCCCGCTCGAATTCCACCGGGTCGGCCATGGGATCGGCGATCTGCACGTCGATCCCGAAATTCCCCAATTCCTGCGCGATATCCACCACCCGCGTGTTGCGGATATCGGTCACATCCGGCTTGAACGTCGCCCCCAGGATCGCCACGCGCGGCACGCCATCCCAGCCCTGCCGCATCATGTTCCGCACGATCCGGTTGGCGATGTACTTGCCCATGGAATTGTTCACCCGCCGCCCGGCCAGCAGCACTTCGGGGTGATAGGCGACCTGTTCGGCCCGGTAGGCCATGTAGTAAGGATCCACGCCGATACAGTGCCCGCCCACGAGGCCCGGTTTGAAGGGCAGGAAGTTCCACTTGGTCCCGGCGGCGGCGAGCACGTCGCGGGTGTCGATGTCGAGCCGGTCATAGATCAGCGCCATCTCGTTGATCAGCGCGATGTTCAGGTCCCGCTGGGTGTTCTCTAGCACCTTCGCGGCTTCGGCCACTTGGATCGTCGGCGCGCGGTGGACGCCAGCTTCGACCACCTGCGCATAGGCCGCCTCGACGATGTCGCCGGTGCGCGCGTCGCTGCCCGCGACGACCTTCACGATGGTCTCGAACCGGTTTTCCTTGTCGCCCGGATTGATGCGTTCAGGTGAATACCCAACGGTGAAATCCGTGCCAAAGGTCAGGCCAGAGACTTCTTCCAGCACCGGCACACAGACCTCCTCGGTCGCGCCGGGATAGACCGTGCTTTCATAGACGATGATGTCGCCCCGCCCCAGATGCGCGCCCAGGGTTCGCGAGGCCGCGACCAGCGGCGACAGGTCCGGTTTGTTGGCGCCGTCGATGGGGGTCGGGACGGTGATGATGTGGAAATTCGCACCGTCCAAGGCGCCCGGATCGCTGGTCAAGGCCAGCGTCGCATGGCCCAGATCGGCGGGGTCGACCTCGCGCGTGCGGTCATCCCCCCGCGATAGTTCGGCCACACGGTCCGCGGAGATGTCGAAGCCTACGACCGGCACCCCCGCCCGCGCGAAGGCGACCGCCACGGGCAGGCCCACATAACCCAGACCCACGACCGACACCCGCAGGTCGTTCCTCTGTCCGTCTTTCGCCGTCACGCGCGCGCCCCATCCGTCTGTTCTCGCCAGCGGGGGATACGCAAAGCCGCGCGGATGGGCTAGGGGCGCCGCATGACCAAGACGCCGATTATCCTGCCTTCCGAGACGCAAAGCCGCGAATTCGACGCCAAACTGCTCCTGGCCCAGCGCCTGGCCGCCCAGGGGCACCCGGTTTTTGTCGGGTCGCGGATGGAGATCCACAAGCAGATCCACCGCCTGCCCCGGGGTCTGTATCTCGCCAAGGACCTCAACAAATCCTCGACCCGTATCTTGAACATCCTGACCTGTTTGGGCTTTGCCATCGCCGCCTGGGACGAAGAAGCCGTGTCCATCGCCGATATCCCGACCTTCCAATCCCGTCGGATCGGTCCCGGTAATTTGGCGCTAGCGCGGGGCATCTTCGCCTGGGGCGAACAGAACCGCGAAGCCGTCGCCACCCATGCCGACTACACCGACCAGCCGATCTGGATCACCGGAAACCCGCGCACGGATCTGTTGCGCCCCGCCCTGCGCGGCTATTTCGATGCCGAGGTCGCGCCGCTGCGCGCCCAGTTCGGGGATTTCATCCTGATCAACTCGAACTTCGGACGTCTGAACCACTTCCTTCCGCAGGAACGCGCGCGTCAGGCCGCCGATGGCACCTGGATCAACGTCGCTCAGGGCACGCCGGAGTGGTGGACCTATCGCCGCGCGGTCATGGACAGCTTCATCGCGCTTCTCCCGATCCTGGCCGCGCGCTATCCTGATCGACAGATTGTTGTCCGCCCGCATCCCTCGGAATCCGCCAGTCTTTGGAAAGACCTCACGATCGACCACCAGAACGTCACCGTTCTCCACGATGGCGCCGTCCACCCCTGGATCTTGGCCAGCGCCGTCGCCATCCACAACATGTGTACCACGGGGATCGAAAGCCATCTGCTTGGCCACGAGGTCATCGCCTACGAAGCCGTTCCCGCCGACGGTCAGCGCACCAGCCTTGCCAACGAACTCAGCCGCGCCACCACCTCGCCGGACTCACTCTTCACGATGCTCGACGCGATCTTGTCCGGCACCGCTCCCGCCTTCCAGCCGTCCAAAACCGCGCTCGCGCAATTGGAGCACGAGATGGGTCCCCAAACCGGTCCCTTGGCCGCCGACAGGATCGCGGGCATCGTCACCCGTGAAATCGACGGATGGGTCGCCGCGGCCCAAACTGGACGGCGCGACGTCGCCTTGGGGACCTGGCAATCCCGCCGCCGCAAATTCTCCAAACAGATCAATAGCCTCCGCCCTAACCACAAGAACTCCGCCGCCTATACACGCAGCCGCTGGCCCGGTTTGACAACCTCCGAGGTATCAACCCGCCTGGCCCGCCTCGCGGCCCTTGCCAGCGCGCCGCAGACCACCGCCATCTCCTCACCCTTTCCCCAAATCTTCCGCTTGGCGCCCACTGCCGAAGAGCGCGCCAACGGCGAGCGATGAGGCGCGGTTCAGCCGCATTTGAAAGCAGACGATCCACTCTATCTGACCTTCCAAGACATTTCTGACGCCGGAGACCCACATGACCACCACCACCATCGACGACACCGAGATCGCCAAGTTCCAGGCCATGGCGGCCGAATGGTGGGACCCGAATGGCAAGTTCAAGCCACTGCACATGCTGAACCCCTGCCGCTTGGACTACATCACCACGCAAATCGCCGAAGAATTCGACCGCGACCTGAAGGCCCACAAACCCTTCGACGGCCTGCGCATTCTCGATATTGGGTGCGGTGGCGGCTTGCTGTGCGAACCCATGGCCCGCCTGGGCGCCACGGTCGTGGGTGTCGACGCAGCCGAACGCAACATCCCCGTCGCCCGCACTCATGCCGAACAATCGGGCCTCCAGATCGACTACCGCCACACCAGCGCCGAGGCGCTGGTGGCCGAGAACGAACCCGCCTTCGACGCGATCCTCAACATGGAGGTGGTCGAACACGTCTCCGACCCGCTGGCCTATCTGACCGCCTGCCAAGCCCTGCTGAAACCTGGTGGGCTGATGACCTGCTCGACCATCAACCGCAACCCGCGCAGCTATGTCATGGCGATCATCGGTGCCGAATACGTCATGCGCTGGCTGCCAAAGGGCACCCATGAATGGTCCAAGTTCATCACCCCCGACGAACTTTTCGACTTGCTCAAAAACGCCGGTCTCAACCCCGTCGACCGCACCGGCTTCGTCTTCAATCCGGTGACCTGGACCTGGAAACTATCCGACCGCGACTTGTCGGTGAATTACGTGACCACGTCTTTGAAACCGGCCTAAGCCCCATAGCGCGCCATGAAGGTTGCCACCGCGCCATCCACCACGTGGGTGATTTCGGCCTCCGTCGCGCCCCGTCGCACGCCGAAGACGGCCTCGACGAACAGCGTCGCATGGCAGAGTTCCACGTATTGATTGGCGGCCAGCGGCACGTCGTCGATCACCAACTCGCCCCGGTCAATGGCCAGCCGCAGATAATCCTCCAGCTGCGCCCGGAACACCGCGGGGCCGGTGCGAAAGAATTCCTGCCCCAATTCGGGAAACCGGTCGCTTTCGGCCACGCACATTCGGAAAATCGCCTGCCCGAAATCGGACAGGATGAACCCCGTGATCCGATGCCCAGCGGCCCGCAACGCATCCTCGGCCCGCGCCTCGGGCGATAGGATCGCCCTGGCTTCCTCGATCTGGCCCGCGCATTCGGTGCGCGCAACCTCCATGAACAAAAGCTTCTTGTCCGGAAAATAGCTATAGAGCGTCGCCTTCGACACCCCCGCCGCCCGGGCGATGGCGTCAACACTGGCCCCCTCATAGCCGTCCTGCAAAAAGACGGATCGTGCCCCATCCAGCACCTGGTCGAACTTCCGGCCGCGCTTGATCGGCTCGGCAGCGGCATCTGCTGCGATGGGCGTGGCGTCGTTCATGGCAAACCCTTATTTTCCGACCGGAATATAGACACAGCACCGCGCTGCACAAGTTGCCCATCGGGATAGGTGTCGGCGGCCGCTGGACACCCTTCCCCCTGCCCGATAGCCCTGCTCGCATGATCGCGATCTTTTTGAAGACCGTTCCTTTCTTCGCCTTGATCGCCTTGGGCTACTTCGCGGGCCGTACTCGCTTCTTTACGCCGGAAGCCACTGCCTATCTCACGAAATTCGTTTTCTACTTCGCCCTGTCCGCGATGCTGTTCAACTTCGCCGCGAACCTGACCCTGGGCGATATCTTCGACCTGGGTTTCATCTTCGCTTACCTTTGGGGCTGCGGCATCGTCTATCTGATCGCCACCGCTGTCGGTCTCTTCCGTGGCCTGTCGGTCGCCGAAGCGGCGGTCGAGGCGCAGGTCGGCACCATCGGCAACGTGGGCTTTCTGGGCATCCCCATGTTCATCCTGCTGCTGGGCCCCGATAGCGCCGGGCCCATGCTGATGGTGCTCGCCACGGATCTGATCGTGTTTTCGTCCCTGATCGTCATCCTGATCACCGGCTCGCGCGAGGGCCGCGTCAGCCTGACGACCCTGCGCACGGTCGCCCTCGGCCTCGTCAAGAACCCCATGATCGTCTCGATCTCGGCCGGGATCCTCTGGTCCGCCACGGGCCGAGAGCTTTGGGTGCCGGTCAACGAATTCCTCACCATCCTCGGCGCCGCCGCCACACCCGGCGCGCTGTTTGCCATCGGCGCCTCGCTGGCGGGCAAATCGGCCGAGCGTCTTTCGGTCGCGTCTTGGCTCACCTTCTGCAAACTCATCCTGCATCCGGCCGCCGTCGCCCTCTCGGCACTTGTGCTCTTCCCCGTGGCCGACCCCTTCGCGGCCACGGTCATGATCTCGGCCGCCGCATTGCCCGTGGCGGGGAATGTCTACATTCTGGCGCAGCATTACGGCGTGGCGCCCCAGCGCGTGTCGGCGGCGATCCTGGTCTCGACCGCGCTCTCCATTGTCACCGTCTCGGTCATCATCGGCCTGCTCACCGGAGGAACCTGACCTTGAAAACCCTCAGCGAGAACCGATGCTTCGGCGGCGTTCAAGGCGTCTACCAGCATGCCTCGACCGCCACGGGAACCGACATGACCTTCGGCCTGTTCCTGCCCGATCATCCCACGGGCGCCGTGCTCTGGTATCTCTCCGGTCTGACCTGCACCCACGAGAACGCGATGACCAAAGCGGGTTTCCAGGCTTGGGCCTCAGAGGTCGGCTTAGCGGTCATCTTCCCCGACACCTTGCCCCGCGGCGAGGCCGTCCCCGACGCCGACAGCTACGACATGGGCCAAGGCGCTGGCTTCTACGTGGACGCGACCGAAGCCCCTTGGGCCCAGCATTTCCAGATGGATCGCTACATCACCCACGATCTACCGGACACCGTCTTCGCCGCTTTCGACCTGGACCCCACCAGCCAAGGCATCACCGGCCATTCCATGGGCGGCCACGGCGCGCTGACCCTGGCCATGAAGCACCCCGGACGCTACCGCGCCGTCTCCGCCTTCGCCCCGATCTGCAATCCATCGGAAAGCGATTGGGGCACCCCCCAGCTGACCGCCTATACCGGCGAGCCGACGGATCACGACGCCACGATCTTGATGCGCGAAACCCGTCTCGACGCCCCTGTTCTGATCGACACGGGCACCGAAGATCAATTCCGCGACAAGCTCGGCACCGCCGCCTTCGCGCAATCCCTCGCTGCTCGACACACCGAAGCGACACTCCGCCTCCAAAAGGGCTACGATCATTCCTATTTCTTCGTCGCAAGCTTCGCCGAAGACCACGTTGCCTTTCACGCCGAACACCTGTCGTGACCATCCAAGCAGTCGTCTTCGACATCGGCAACGTGCTGCTGGAATGGAACCCCGAGCGGTTCTACGACGCCCGCATCGGCGAAGCTCGCCGCCGCGCATTGTTCGCCGAGGTGGACTTGATCGGCATGAACGAACGCATCGACCTCGGGGCCCCGTTCGAAGCCACGATCATGGCCACCGCCGAGGCCCATCCAACCTGGCAGGCGGAAATCGAACTCTGGCATGACGACTGGCTCGCTATGGCCAGCCCCTTGATCGACCATTCCGTTCGATTGCTCCGCGCCCTCCGGTCGAAGGGCATCCCAGTCCACGCGCTCAGCAATTTCGGTGTCGGCAGCTTCGATCTGGCCCAGCGAACCTATGACGTGCTGACCGAATTCGACGTCACCATCATTTCGGGCGACCTAAAGGCTCAGAAGCCCGACGCCCCGATCTACGAAGCCATGGAGGCGGCTACCGGGCTGGACCGTGGCGCCCTGCTCTTCACCGATGATCGGCTGGACAATATCCAGGCGGCCGATGCCCGCGGCTGGCGCACCCATCTTTTCGATGGCCCAGAAGGGTGGGCCGACCGTCTCGTCACCGAAGGCTTGCTGACCGCTCAGGAGGCCGTATGAAAATCCCCTTTATCGACGGGCAAGCCGAAGCCAAGCTCGACTGGCTCGCCTTGACGCGCGCCCTGGCGGCCGGTCACGAGCTGCCCCGGGCCGAAATCGGCGACACGTTCCTCTATCGCGACCCAGACACCCTACTGTCCCGCGCCGCTTGGATCGACGGGTTGGGGGCCTTGGTCAAGACCGCCACCATCTTCCCAGGCAACACGGCCGCCGGCAAACCCGCCATCGGCGGCGCGGTCTCCCTTTTCTCAGACCAAGACGGCAGCCTGGCCGCCATGCTCGACTTCGCCCTGGTCACCAAATGGAAAACCGCTGGCGACAGCCTATTGGCCGCGACGCGCCTGGCCCGGCCCGAGTGTCGCCGGATCCTCGTTATCGGCTCCGGCACCGTGGCCGCCTCGCTGCACCAGGCTTATTCCGCAGCCTTCCCCAAGGCGACTTTCACAATCTGGTCTCGCACCGATGCCTCAGCCCGCCGTTTCGCCGAAGCCCACGGCATCGCGCATGCCCCCGACCTGGCCACAGCCGTCCCCGACGCCGACATCGTGACCTGCGCAACCATGACCACGGATCCGATCCTGAAAGGCGACTGGCTGCGTCCCGGCCAGCATATCGACCTGATCGGCGCCTACCGCCCCGACATGCGCGAGGCCGACGATACCGCTCTGCAACGTGCCACGATCTTCGTCGACGCCCGTGCCACGACGCTCGACCATATCGGTGAACTCAAAATCCCCCTCGCCACCGGCGCCATCGCCGAAACGGATATCGTCGCCGATTACTATGACGGCCGGGCCATGCGCCGGAGATCGGAGGATGAAATCACTCTGTTCAAAAACGGTGGAGGCGCGCATCTCGACCTCATGACTGCGCGCTACATCCTGGACGCTGTCGCCTGATAGGCCGCCGATGAGGGCGCGCAGCGACCGAAGAGGTGCCTAAAGCAGCCCTTCGGACCGAAACGACAATTCCCGCGCCTTCCCCACGATTAGATGATCGTGCAGCACCAAACCCAACACCTCCGCCGCGTCGCGGATCGCATAGGTCATCGTCACATCCGCCTCCGACGGCGTTGGGTCGCCCGACGGATGGTTGTGCACCAAGATTAACGCCGAGGCGTTCACCTCCAACGCCCGCTTCACCACCTCGCGGGGATAGACCGGCACGTGATCCACCGTCCCTTCCGCCAATTCCTCATCGGCGATCAGAACGTTCTTCCGGTCCAGATACAGCACCCGAAATCGCTCCGTCTCTTGATGCGCCATAGCCGTTTGGAGGTAATCCAACAGTGCGTCCCACGACGACAAGACCGGTCGCTGAATGATCTTGGCCCGCGCCATGCGGTGTCCCACGGCTTCGAGAATTTTCAACTGCTCGACCACAGCGGGCCCGACCCCTGTCACCTGGGCCAGGCGGGCGGGTGGCGCCGCGAACACCCGGTTCAAATCGCCAAATGCCGCCAACAAACGTTTTGCCAACGGCTTGGTATCGCCCCGCGGCAGGGCCCGGAACAGGATCAACTCCAGCAATTCGTAATCCGGCATCGCCGCGGCGCCGCCCTGCATGAAGCGGTCCCGTAATCGGGCGCGATGCGCGCGACGATGATCCGGTTCACCCGTCGGCGATGGCGCTTGGCGCATCGGCGGGTGAGGGGAAATCTCGACCGGATCCGCGAAAAGATCCGCGGGAAGCGGGGCCTCTGACAATCCAGGCGTGGCCATACGAGCAGTCATATCCACGTTCTGCGGCACCGGATCCTAAGGAAACGTTAAGCCTGCCATGTCGGGTGGTATCGTCCCGCCCGCGAGGCCGTGAAAATTTCAGCCCCCGTGGCCGTCACGCCCACCGAATGCTCGAATTGGGCGGACAGCGACTTGTCGCGGGTCACCGCCGTCCAATCGTCCGCCAGCACCTTGGTTTCCGGCCGCCCCAGATTGATCATTGGCTCGATCGTGAAAAACATGCCCTCTTCCAAGACTGGCCCCGTCCGGGGCCGCCCGTAATGCAGCACATTGGGCGGCGCGTGGAATACCCGCCCCAGACCATGCCCGCAGAAATCCCGCACCACCGACGTGCGATGCGCCTCGGCATAGGCCTGGATGGCATAGCCGATATCGCCGAACGTCGCGCCGGGCTTTACGGCCTCGACCCCCTTCATCAGCGAATCGTGCGTTACCTGGATCAGCCGCTCGGCCTTCCGCGATGGCGTCCCGGCCACATACATCCGCGACGTATCCCCGAACCAGCCATCCACGATCACCGTGACGTCGATGTTCAGGATGTCCCCGTCCTTCAGGACCTTATCGCCCGGAATGCCGTGACACACCACGTGGTTCACACTGATGCAGGAGGCGTGCTTGTAGCCCTTGTACCCGATCGTCGCCGAGGTGGCGCCCGCCGCCTCGACCCAATCGGTGATCATCTTGTCCAGCGCCCCGGTCGTCGCCCCCGGCACAACGTGATCGGCGATCCGGTCCAGAATGTTCGACGCCAAAGCCCCCGCCACACGCATCCCCTCGAAATCCGCATCCTCATGGATGCGAATCCCGTCTCGGGTCAGTCGGCCGCGATGCTCGTCCACGTCAGGCTCCTTATCCTCAACGCTCAGATAATGATGTTGCGTGGGTTTATCCACCAGCCATCGGCAAGGCGGATCCCGCCCAAACTCCCTCGATTGTGATCTCCGTGGAGAGACAAATCGCCTCAACACCCACCCGCCGCGCCGCCCGAAAGGCCTCGGCATAATCTGGGTCCAGGTCGGTCGCCAAAGCCATCTCGGTGCAATCGGTCCGTTGCACCAGATACAGCATCGTTGCCCGATGCCCCTGCGCCACCATCTCCGACAATTCGCGCAGATGTTTCGCCCCGCGCGTGGTCACGCAATCGGGAAACTCCGCCAGCGTGCCGATCCGCCGCAGATGGACGTTTTTTACCTCCACATAGGCATCCGGCAGCCCGTCCTCGGTCAGCAGGAAATCCACACGGCTATTCGCCCCATACGTCACCTCGGCCCGCACGCCGCCATAGCCCTCCAGCCCCGGCACCGCCCGCGCCCGCAGCGCTTCGCCCACCACTCTGTTGGGCACACCGGTATCTATCCCGGCAAGATGCCCGCCCTCCAACTCCACCAAGCGCCACCCATAATCCAACTTCGTCCGTGGGTTATCGTTCGGCTCCAGCCAAATCCGCCGCCCCGGCTCATTCAGCCCCAGCATGGCGCCCGAATTCGGGCAATGCGCCACCACCTCGCGCCCATCCTCCAACACCACATCCGCCAGAAACCGCTTGTAGCGGCGCACCAACGTGGCGGGGATCAGCGGAGTGGCGAAGCGCATGGCCGCGCCCTATACCCCACCGCGAAGGAGACCAAGATGCCAAATCCAACCGCCGCCATGCTCGTCATCGGGGACGAGATCCTCTCGGGCCGCACCCGCGACGCCAACATGCACCATCTGGCGGGGCAACTCACCGAGGCCGGCATCACACTCAGCGAAGTCCGCATCGTCTCCGACGACCACGACGCCATCGTCACGGCCCTGAACGCGCTGCGCACCACCTGGGACATTGTCTTCACCTCCGGTGGCATCGGCCCCACCCATGACGACATCACGGCCGATGCTGTCGGCGCCGCTTTCGGCGCCAAAGTCGACATCCGCGACGATGCCCGCCAATTGCTGGCCGACCACTACGCCCGCACCGGATCGGAGCTCAACGCCGCCCGCCTCCGCATGGCCCGCATCCCCGAGGGCGCCGCGCTGATCGACAACCCCGTCTCCGTCGCCCCCGGCTTCTCCCTCGGCAATGTCCACGTCATGGCCGGGGTGCCTGCCGTTTTCCAGGCCATGGTCGCCTCCGTCCTGCCCACGCTGACCGGCGGCACGCCGCTCACCTCAACCTCCACCCGCATCGACCGGGGCGAGGGCGACATCGCCGGCCCCCTGGGCGAGATCGCCACCGCCTTCCCGGACCTCTCGGTCGGCTCCTACCCGTTCCAGAAGGACGGCAAGTTCGGCGCTAATATCGTCATCCGGGGCCAGGACCCGGCCCTGGTGCAGACCGCCACCGACCGCCTGCGCGCCACCTTCGCGTGACCGACTGGCAAGCCATCATCGACGCCTGCTGGCCCGCCGAGCGCACCTGGACCGACGGCCCTTGGACCCACCGCGCTACGCCGGGCGCAGGCGGACGGGTCAACGCGATTTCAGGCGATGCCCCCGACCAGATCGACCGCGCCGAAGCCACCGCCCGCGACACCGGGCGACGCGCCAGCTTCGTCATCTGGCCAGGTCAAGACGCACTTGACACCGCGCTCGCCGCACGCGGCTACACCATCGAAGACGCCGTCCACCTGTACACCATCGACACCGCCGCCCTGACGGCCGATCCGTTGCCCCACGCCACCGGCTTCACCATCTGGCCGCCCCTGCAAATCATGCGCGACATCTGGAACGCCGGGGGCATCGGCCCCGAACGCCAGGCCGTCATGGCCCGCGCCGCCCGACCTTGCGCCGCGATGGCCCGTGTGGACGACCGCGCCGCCGGAGTCGGCTTTGTCGCGGCACAAGACGGCACCGCGCTCCTCTCCGCGGTCGAAGTCCTCGAACACCACCGCCGCAAGGGCGTCTCCGCCCTGATCCTGCGCGCCGCCGCCCATTGGGCCCTGGCCCAGGGCTGCGGCCGCGTCGCCTTGGTCACAACCCGCGACAATCTTGCGGCGAATGCGGCGTATTCTTCCCACGGCATGGCGATCGTGGAAGGGTATCACTACCGCCGCGCGCCCCAGACCTGAGCCCCGGATCCAATGGATCGACCCACCGCCCTCGACCTGCCCCAGATGGACCCGCTGCCCGCCGAGACGCAGCGTTACTTCGACATATGTGTGGAAAAGCTGGGCTTCGTCCCCAATGTCTTGCGGGCTTACGCATTCGACAAGGCGAAACTGGACGCCTTCACCGCCCTCTATAACGACCTGATGCTGGGCGACAGCAATCTCACCAAACTGGAGCGCGAAATGATCGCCGTCGCCGTCTCGGCCGAGAATCGCTGCTTCTATTGCCTCGTCGCCCATGGCGCCGCGGTGCGCCAGCTGTCGGGCGATCCGGCCTTGGGCGAGATGATCGCCATGAACTACCGCGTCGCGCCGATCACGCCGCGCCAACGCGCCATGCTCGACTTCTCGGTCCAGATGACCAAGGCGTCGGCCACCATCGAAGACCCTGACCGCCAAGCCCTACGCGACCACGGTCTTTCTGACCGGGACATCTTCGATGTGATCTCGGTCGCCGGGTTCTTCAACATGACCAACCGCGTGGCATCGGCCACGGCCATGCAACCCAACCCCGATTACCACGTTCAATCCAGGTGAGGTTCGTCATCCCCCTCCTCTTGCTCGCCAGCCCAGCCCTGGCGCAGCTGACGCCCGGCCCCCTGGCCGAGCGGACCTATGTGGACACCACCCCGCTGGGCAGTCACCTGGTGGCCACCGGCGCCTTTACCAACGCTCTGCCAGCCGAAACCGCAGAGGGCGCCATCGCCCGCGAGATCTGGCAGATCCCGGCGGCCGAGAGGAGCACTCTGCAACTGCTCGACCCGCTTCGCGAACAGTTGGTGGCCGACGGCTGGGACATCGTCTTCGACTGCCACACCCGCGCCTGCGGCGGCTTCGACTTCCGCTTCGAAATCGACGTGACCCCGGCGCCCGCCATGTTCGTCGATCTGGCCGATTACCGCTACCTTTCGGCGCGCAAGGGTGCGGCCTGGACCACGCTGGTCGTCAGCCTGTCGGGCGATCTGGGCTTCATCCAAGTCACGACCATCGACCCAGACGGGGTTTCCGACCCCGTCATTAAAAGCGCGTCCAACGCCCTGCCGCGCCCCGCCGCCCCGGGCGAGGTCAGCATGCTCTCGACCTTGGAAAGCCTTGGCCGCGCGGTTCTGGACGATCTGGAATTCGCGACAGGGTCCACGGCCCTGGCCGGCGACGGCTTCGCCTCGCTGGAGGAACTCGCCGCATTCCTGAATGCCAACCCCTCGACGACCATCGCGCTCGTCGGTCACACCGATGCGGAGGGCGGCGCCGAAGGCAACATGGCCATCTCCCGCAGTCGCGCGGACGCCGCCCGGGAGGTCCTCATCGACAGCTACGGCATCGCAGCCGACCGGATCGATACCCACGGCGTCGGCTTCTTCGCCCCGGTGGCGCCCAACCACACGGAAGCAGGCCGCGAGGCCAATCGCCGGGTCGAGGTCGTGATTACGTCGACCGAATAGTTGAACATCGCCCACGCGGCCCAGATGCCCCTTGGCCCTCCATCGTCCGAAATGGGACATTCCCTCCCGTGGGTCTGCCGCGCCTCGTCCGGCCTATCAGCCGTCCTCGGCCCATGCGCGGCGCCGCGCACCGGTTCCGCATGGCGTATTTTTGGATCGTTGATGGAAGTAAGCCCGCATTGATCGACGGGGGCAAAGCCACCTGCCAGAGCAGTTAACATTTCGTCATCAAACCCCAGCGAACGCGCGTTCGCATGGAGGGTGTACGGGGGGGTGGACAGGGGGTGTACGGCGGGCACCCCCCTTTATTGGGCACCGCAGACCCGACCCCGGCGCCGCCATCAGATCCGATTCTGTTTAGGCCCGCGAGCCGCCTCGCCATGGCCTGAACGGGAAAACGGACCGCGCACGCCGGCACGATCCGTCTCCAACCCATCCGAGTCTCCGAGACTGATTTAAGCCTCGCCTACCAATCGTCAGGCCCGCGATCACGGAAGCTTTCCACCAGGAAGTCGATGAAGGCCCGCACCTTCGGCTGGGTATAGCGGCCCGGCGGGTAGACGGCATAAACACCTTGCGTTTCAGGGGGATGCCCCTCGATCGCGGAAACCAACTTCCCCTCTTTCATGGCGTCGGCATAGAGGAACGATGGCAGGAACGCGATGCCCAACCCGTTCACGGCGGCATTCAGCAGCGACTGCCCGTCATTCACCGTCAGCCACCCGGCCGACCGAACCTGCCGCTTCTCGCCCGACGGCGCCGTCAACTTCCAAACCGAGCCATTGGCCTGGTTTGAATAATGCAGCAGTTTATGCTCGTTTAAATCGTCGATCCGGCGCGGATGCCCATATTCTTCAAGGTATTCCGGCGAGGCGATCATCTGCTTATGCGTCTCCGCCAGCTTTCGCGCACGCAGGCTCGAATCTTCCAGATCGCCGATCCGAACCGCCAGATCGAAGCCCTCCGAGATGAGCTCCACGTAGCGGTTGTTCAGCACCATGTTGACGGTGATATCAGGGTATTCGTGCAGGAACCCGCCCAAGATTGGCGACAGGTGGTTCACACCGAAGTCTGTCGCCACGGATACTCGCAGCACGCCCGATGGCGCCGATTGCATCGACGTGACCAGCGCGTCCGCTTCACCTGCATCATTCAGGACGCGGCGCGCACGATCATAGTAGGCCAGACCGATTTCGGTCGGGCTTACACGGCGCGTGGTGCGGTTGAGAAGGCGGGCGCCCAGGCGCGTTTCCAGCGAGGAGACATGCTTCGACACAGCGGATTTCGAGATGCCCAGCTTCTTAGCGGCATCCGTGAAGCCGCCTTGGTCGACGACCGTGGCAAAGGCTTCCATTTCTGACAGGCGGTCCATGTTCAGCTGGCCCTCGGAACTGTTTAAGTCCCGAACAGGCATGCTCCTTGAATGGGGCGGAACCTAGCCGAACCGGCGCCAATGGCGAGATGGTTTCGGGATTTTAGCGAGGCGGGAAACGTTAAGGTTGCCTCATTTTTAGACATCCCGCTCGAGAGCCCTATAAGCCCGCCGCCAGCCGCGCCCCTTGATCAATGGCCCGCTTGGCATCCAGTTCAGCCGCCACATCTGCCCCACCGATTACGTGACACGCAATCCCTTCGGCCTCTAATGCATCGGCCAGCGACCGCTCGGGCACCTGCCCGGCACACAGCACGACGGTATCTGCCTCGATCAAGGTCGGCCGTTCCCGCGCTTCGCCGAAGCTGACCTGGAGCCCGTCTGGCGTGATCCGTTCATAGTTCACGCCTGGCAGCATCTTCACGTTCTTCATGGCCAGCGCCGCGCGGTGGATCCACCCCGTCGTCTTGCCCAGGCGCTTCCCCAGCTTCTCGTTCTTGCGCTGTAACAGCGTGATCTCCCGCACCGCGGGCTCGGGCGTCGGCCCCGCGGGCTCCAACCCGCCGCGATGCGCCTCGGGATCGGCGACGCCCCATTCGTGCAGCCAAGCGTCCAGGTCCTCGGTCGGGCTATCGCCCGCGCCATGGGCCAGAAACTCTGCCGTGTCGAAGCCAATCCCACCGGCCCCAACCAGGGCGACGCGGTCGCCCACGGGCACTTGGTCGCGCAACACGTCGATATAGGTGACGACATTCGTTCCGTCCTGCCCCGCGATCCCGGGGTCCCGTGGCGCTACGCCCGTGGCGATCACAATCTCATCAGCCTCGCGCAGGTCGTCGACCCCAGGCGCCGTCCCCAGCCGGGCGTCGATGGCGGGATGGTCGACCATCCGCGCCATCCAATCGACCAGGCCGACGAACTCCTCTTTCCCGGGTACCACCTTCGCCATGTTCAACTGCCCGCCGATCTGGTCGGCCTTGTCCCAGAGCGTCACGTGATGCCCGCGCTTGGCCGCCACCATGGCAACCGTCACCCCCGCCGCTCCGGCGCCGACGACGGCGACATGCTTCGCCGTCTTTGTCGGCTCGTACCGCAATTCCGTCTCGTGGCAGGCCCGTGGGTTCACCAGGCAAGAGGATATTTTCCCCGAGAACGTATGATCCAAACAGGCTTGGTTGCACGCAATACAGGGTGCGATCTCATCAGCCCGCCCCGCGACCGCCTTCTGCACGAACTGGCTGTCGGCCAGAAACGGCCGCGCCATGGAAACCATGTCAGCGCAGCCATCCGCCAGCACCTGTTCGGCCACGTCGGGCATGTTGATCCGGTTCGAGGTGATGACGGGCACCGACACCTCGCCCATCAGCTTCTTGGTCACCCAGGTGAAGGCCGCCCGCGGAACGCTGGTCGCGATGGTCGGGATGCGTGCCTCGTGCCAGCCGATCCCGGTGTTCAGGATCGTCGCACCCGCGCCCTCGATCTTCTTGGCCAGGCTGACGACCTCGTCCCATGTCTGTCCTTTGGGAATTAGGTCGATCATACTCAGCCGGTAGATCATGATGAAGTCCTCGCCGACGGCCGCCCGCACCCGCCGCACGACCTCCACCGGCAGCCGCTGCCGGTTCTCCAAGGAGCCACCCCAGCCATCCGTCCGCTTGTTGGTGTGCTCCACCAGGAACTGGTTCAGGAAATACCCCTCGGACCCCATCACCTCGACGCCGTCATACCCCGCGTCGCGCGCTCGGGCGGCTGACGTCGCAATATCGGCGATCTGCTTTTCGATCCCGGCCTCGTCCAATTCCTTGGGCGGGAAAGGTGAGATCGGCGACTTCACTGGCGACGGCGCCACGCAATCGGGCGAATAGGCGTAGCGCCCGGCATGGAGGATCTGCATGGCGATCTTGCCGCCCGCGCCGTGCACGCGATCCGTTACGACGCGATGGTTGGCGATATCTTCCTCTGAAAACAGCCCCGCCGCGCCTGGAAACACGCCACCCTCCCGGTTCGGCGCCATGCCACCGGTCACCATAAGCGCCACACCGCCCTCGGCCCGCTCGGCATAGAAGGTGGCGACGCGGTTCCAATCCTTGGTTTCCTCAAGACCGGTATGCATCGAGCCCATCAACACACGGTTCTTAAGCACCGTGAAGCCCAGATCCAACGGAGCGAGCAGATGTGGGTAGTCGGTCATGGGCGTCCTCCTGTCGGGGCAAGATGACGATGCGGCAACGGGCTGTCACTGGCAACGCCGCGTCAGACCATGTCCTCCATTGCGGTCCATCCCTCGATCAGCGCCAAGTTCTCGCGCCGCAATCGGATCAAAGCGCCGCCACCCGCGACCCGTTGATCTTGATCGCGAGAGATCGAAACCCCCATCGCATGGCACAGCAACAGCGCCGTGACGGCGCCATGGGTGCAGATCAGCAGTAGCCCGTCAGGCGCCTCGGCCTCGCAGGTCCGCATCGCGGTCACCATCCTGGCCTGCGCCGCCTTTGCCGTCTCCCATCCTCGCCAAGACTGATCCGGCGCACCGAAGAACGCATCGACCGCCCGATCAAATTCTGGCGGCGCCAGATATCCGGTCGCAGAGCGATCGTTCTCGTGCAGGCCCGCATGGATCTTCGGTTTCAATCCCAGCGCATCCCCATGGATCGCACTCGCGTCCCGTGCCTTCCGCTCGTCACTGGTTCGGATCGCCCCGATCCCGACTTTCTGCAAAACGGGGTTGAATGCGGCATGCCGCGCTCGGCCCCGCGCCGAGAGCCGCCAATCGGGCACCGGTACCTGCGGGTCTTGAACGACATCTGCATGAGTCAGGACCCATATCTCGGCCATCACTCGGTCTCGGTGACATGCCGCCGGAACGCCTGTTTCAGGATGGTCATTTCCGCCCGCAAGGCCGCTAGCTCAGCCCGCAGGTCCTGTGGCGCATCCAACCCGCAAATCACGGCAAAGCTGTCCAGCACTGTCCCATCCCCGGCCCGGATCGTTACGGCCCGTGTGCCATCGGTCAGCGGCAGGGTCCCGATCTCGCCCTCCATCCGCCAGCCGCCTTCGGTTGGGCTGGGCGTCAAGTTCCCGAGGCTCTCGTCCCCGACGACGATCTCCAAGGCCGGTGGGTCGCCCTCCCCCACAAGAAGTCCCCGATATACACCCGACGTCACAGAAATCCGGTTCAAGATCCAAGGCATGGGCAACCTCTCAGATATCGGCCCGTGGGCGCCGGGTCAGGGTCAGGTCCGCGATCCGCACTAGATTCATCTGCGGCTTGTCGAAGATCAGGTCGATCCAAGCATGATCCAGCTTCGCAGGTTTGATGTCATGAAACCCGAGGTCGAATTCAGCCGTCACCGGGCTGTCTGGCCGCTCGCCCGGTTTTAGCTCACTGACCAATTGCTCCGTGTTCGGCCCTTGCCGGATGTTCAGTCGCGCGAAAATCTCCGCCTCCCGCTCCATCCAGACGGTCGTCGACAGACCCACGATATGGCTGCGCTGCAATGTCTTCGCCCCGTCCTTTGGCAAATCCATCGCTAGCGATAAAAAGCTGCCCGCAAATCCCAGCGCGTCCATCTCCAACACATAGGGGGCCGGGGCCCCGGGATCTGATGCCTGCACCTGCCGCAACGTGATCTCAGCCAAGGGGCAATCGTGAAACAGCGTCACCCCCTCTGTCAGCGTGTCCCCGCCTCGCACGCCGGCCCGCGTGCTTGGCGGCAGAGCCGCTGCCCAGGGCGCGGGCCGCCAGGCCCAATCGCATTGTGGCGGCCGATCTATCCTCTGTGCTGCCGATGCGCCGCTCAGCCGCATCTCGGATACGCGTGCAACCTCCCCGGCATGGCGCGCCAGATCGCGTGCCAGGGGCGCCAGCTTCGCCAACGCGCCGATATCGACCGTTTCGCCCGCCTCTGCCGCGCGTTGCCAGTCGGCCGCGGCGTTGCGCGACCGCAGGCTCGCGATCAGTCCGGGCAGGCGGTTCGGCATTAGAGATCCATGTAAACGTGCGCTTCGTCCGCCGCCCCAGGATGGGTGGGCGCGCCCTTCGCGGCCGACCCGACCAGTCGTGCGTATTTCCACAGCGCGCCGGACGCATAGATCGTTGACCGTGGCCCGGCCCAATCGGCCTTTCGCGCCGTCAATTCGTCATCGCTCAGATCGACGGAGATCGTTCCCTCGATGGCGTTCAACGTGATGACGTCCCCATTGCGGAGCAAGGCAATCGGGCCGCCATGGGCCGCCTCGGGACCCACATGGCCGACGCAGAAGCCCCGCGTCGCACCCGAGAATCGGCCGTCGGTGATCAGGGCGACTTTCTTGCCCATGCCTTGCCCGGACAGAGCCGCCGTTGTCGCCAACATCTCTCGCATGCCGGGCCCGCCGGCAGGCCCTTCGTTTCGGATGACCAGAACCTCGCCCTCTTCGTATTCCCGCGCCTTCACAGCAGCGAAGGCATCTTCCTCGCACTCGAAGACGCGGGCGGGGCCGGTGAAAATCTGGTGCTGCTGCTCCATGCCAGCGACCTTCACAATGGCCCCCTCGGGGGCCAAGTTACCGACCAGGCCGACAACGCCGCCGGTCTTCGTGATCGGCGTCTCGATGGGATACACGACCCGCCCATCGGCTTCCCCTTCAATCCGGTCCAGATCCTCACCAATGGTCCGCCCCGTCGCGGTCACGCAATCCTCATGCACCAGCCCCGCCTTGCGCAGTTCCTTCATGACAATCGGCACGCCCCCGGCTTCATAGAGATCCTTCGCCACATACTGTCCGCCCGGCTTCAGATCGACGAAATACGGCGTCTCGCGGAAGATGTCGCAAACATCCGCCAGGGTGAATTCGATTCCGGCCTCGTGCGCGATGGCAGGCAAGTGCAACCCCGCATTGGTGCTGCCGCCCGTACAGGCCACGACCCGGGCCGCGTTCTCCAGCGACTTTCGCGTCACCACATCCCGCGCGCGGATGTTCTTTTCGAGAAGCTTCATCACCGCCTCGCCACTCGCGATCGAATATTGATCCCTGCTCTCATAGGGTGCCGGTGCGCCGGACGAGTTCGGCAGCGCCAGCCCAATCGCCTCCGACACGCAGGCCATGGTGTTCGCGGTGAATTGCCCGCCACAGGCCCCAGCGGACGGGCAGGCCACGCGCTCCAGGATCTCCAACTCCGCATCCGACATGTTCCCAGCCTGATGCTGGCCCACCGCCTCGAACACGTCTTGAACGGTGACGTCCTTCCCATTCAACCGACCCGGTAAGATCGAGCCGCCATAGATGAAGACCGATGGCGTGTTCAGCCGCACCATGGCCATCATCATCCCCGGCAGGGACTTGTCGCACCCGGCCAGCCCCACGATGGCGTCGTAGCAATGCCCCCGCATCGTCAACTCGACCGTGTCCGCGATGGCTTCCCGGGAAGCGAGCGACGACCTCATCCCCTCATGCCCCATGGCGATGCCGTCGGTCACGGTGATGGTCGTGAATTCCCGGGGTGTCCCGCTCGCCTGCTTCACGCCCAGCTTTACCGCCTGAGCCTGGCGGTTCAGCGCGATGTTGCAGGGCGCCGCTTCGTTCCAGCACGTCGCCACGCCCACCCAAGGTTGATGGATCTCCTCATCTCCCAACCCCATCGCATAGAAGTACGACCGATGCGGCGCCCGTGCGGGCCCCTCCGTCACGTGGCGGCTGGGCAATTTCGACTTATCCGTGGGTCCCTTGAGCATCTGACGTCCTTCCCTGTCCTCGGGTCACGGATAGACCCGCCACATCCCTGGAACAAGCGCGGTTCTGCCACCGGATCGCCCGATTGCCGCGGCACGGTAGGCCCGCTAGGTGAAACAAAAGCTAATGTCAGAGCAGCGCCCCATGTGGACCCCCGAATTCGAGGCCTTCGTCGCCCCCGCCCGCCGGAAGCCGCAGATCTGGCGGCTGTTGGTCGGTGGCCTGATCATCGCGTTCTGCTGGGCGGTCGGCACATTCGGAACGTTTGCCCTGGGCGGGCTCGTGGGCGTGCTGAACGGCCTGGACCCCCAGGAAATGGAGCGTGACCTCCTCGCCGGTAATTCTCCCTTCGGCACCCTTCTGGTGCTCGTCACCTTTACCGGCCTGTTCTTGGGCGTGATCCTGGCCGGCAAGGTCCATAGCAGGTCCGTGCAATCCCTGTTCGGCGACCGCCAGGCCTGGCCCTTCGTCCTGGGCTTCGGCGCCATCGCCGCGGTCAGCCTGCTCAGCCTCGTCTTCCCGACCGAGTTGGAGATCGTCCCGAACCTCGCCACCCGGACCTTCCTGACGCTGCTGCCCTTCACGATCTTCTTCCTCCTGATCCAAACCGGCGCAGAGGAGCTTCTTTTTCGTGGCTACCTGCAAACCCAACTGGCCGCCCGCTTCCGCTCGCCCATCGTCTGGATGTTCCTCCCAGGCCTCCTCTTTGGCGCGCTGCACTATGCGCCCTCAGAATTTGGTCCCAACGCAATCTACGTCGTCGCGGCCATTACCCTCGTCGGCTGGCTGACTGCCGATCTGACCCGCGTCACCGGGGGGATCGGCGCCGCTTGGGGCCTGCATTTCGCCAACAATGCCGGCGGCATCATCCTGGTCGGGTCTCCTGGCCCTCTCGGCGGTCTGGCACTCTACCGCCAAACCACGCAGCCGGACGATCCGGTCCTCGCACCCCTCCTCGCGGTCCAGATCGGTTTCCTGATCGTCGCTTGGTTGCTGTGCCGTCTCTGGATCGCGAAATCCCAGCGGGCGGTTGCCTGACGTGACGTTTCGCACAAGGCGCTTCGACGCCATGATCGACCCCGCGCGTGCCCGCCCGCAGCTTTGGCGGACCCTGCTCGGAGCATTTCTGACGATGATCTTGGGCACCGCCTTGGCGCTGATCGCCATCATCATCGCCAGCACGGCGCTCAACCCACACGATTTCGACAGTCTCGACTATACAATCTGGTCCGACGGCTTCTTCGCCGGCCAGACGCCCGCCGGCCTTGTCTCGGGCTTCGCGGCCATGGGCGGCCTGGTTGCAGTTCTGGCCATCGTCATGCGGCTCCTGCACCGGCGTCGCCTGCGCGACCTGCTGGGCCCTGAAGCCGTCTGGGCCTTCGGTGCCGGCGTCGGTGTTTTCACGGCCGCGACGATCCTCAGCCAACCGCTCTTCATCGCCGAAGACCTCATCCCCAACGCACCGTTCCGAACGACACTTCTTTGGCTGATCCCCATCCTGGCGGCGGTTTTGATCCAAACCGGCGCCGAAGAAGCGGTCTTCCGCGGTTACCTCCAGACCCAGCTCGCCGCGCGCTTCGCCACGCCCTGGCTTTGGCTGGTTCTGCCCTCCGTGCTCTTTGGTGCGCTGCATATGGATTGGATCACCATCGCCCTGACGGGCGCCGTCCCGATGGCCGATCTGGCCTATTTCCTGTCTGCGACATTGTCAGGTTTGCTCTGGGCCGACCTGACCCGTGTCACCGGCGGCATCGCCATGGCCTGGGGCGCCCATTTCGCAACCAATGCCTCGATCATCCTGTTCGTATCGCCCCGGGGCGATTACGACGCCATCTCTCTCTATACGACGCCCGAAACCCTGACCGAGCTGCTGTCGGACCCCATCCTTCTATGGCAGAGCAGCCTGTTCTCGATCATCGTCTGGGCCATTCTCCGCCTCTGGCTCGTGCGCCGTCAGGGCGTGCCTGCCTGACACCCGCCACGGCGACGGGCCGCATGGCCCCGCCCCCCGGCCGAATTGCAAATCGCGCGCCGCCCGCCTATCTCCGTCTCGCCAGCAGGAGCCCGCCCATGAACTGGATCTCGAACTACGTCCGGCCCAAGATCAACAGCCTGTTCTCGCGGCGCGAAGTGCCCGAGAACCTGTGGACGAAGTGCGAGGAATGCGGGACGATGCTTTTCCACCGAGAGTTGAAGGACAATCTGAACGTTTGCACCTCCTGCGGCCATCACATGCATATCCCGCCGCGCGAACGCTTCGAGGCCTTCTTCGACGGCGGCATCTTTGCCGAAGTCTCGGTCCCGGCGCCCATCGAGGACCCCCTCAAGTTCCGCGACCAGAAGAAGTACCCAGACCGCCTGCGCGCCGCTCAGAAGGCTGTGCAGGAGACCGAGGCCATGCTGGTCGCCGAAGGGGAGGTCCATCGCACACCCATCGTCGCCGCCGCGCAGGATTTCGGCTTCATGGCCGGGTCCATGGGGATGTATGTGGGCAATGCCATCATCGCGGCCGCTGAACGCGCGGTCGAGCTGAAGCGCCCACTGGTCCTCTTCTCCGCCGCCGGCGGGGCCCGCATGCAGGAGGGCATCCTCAGCCTGATGCAGATGCCCCGCACCACTGTCGCCGTCGAGATGCTGCGCGAAGCCGGTCTGCCCTATATCGTTGTGCTGACCCATCCCACCACGGGCGGTGTCACGGCCAGCTACGCCATGCTGGGGGACGTCCAGATCGCCGAACCGAATGCCCTGATCTGTTTCGCCGGTCCCCGCGTGATCGAGCAGACCATCCGCGAAACCTTGCCCGAAGGTTTCCAGCGCGCCGAGTACCTTTTGGACCATGGCATGCTTGATCGTGTCACGCCGCGCGGCCAAATGCGCGACGAAATCGCCACCATTCTCCGCATGCTCCTACGCGAAAGCCCCGTCGTCCATGGCGATCTGCCCCGCCCGGTCGAGACCATCCAGCCGGGCCCTGCGGCCGAAGCTCCGACCGATGCGCCTCAAGCAACCAGCGCCTGATCCGGGTCCTGACGGTCGACCGGGCAGATCGCGCCCCGACCCGGCCCGCGCCATCAGGCTTCACCGTCATCGAAACCGCGCCCTGTCCAAGCCATGACGACCTCCGACATCGTCCTCGACCGCCTGATGGCGCTGCATCCCAAGCATATCGACCTGGTCCTAGACCGGGTCCATCGCCTGCTGGCGGCGCTGGACCACCCGGAGACGCGCCTCCCGCCAGTTATTCACGTGGCGGGAACCAACGGCAAAGGATCGACTCTCGCCATGCTGCGCGCCGGGCTGGAGGGCGCGGGCGAGACATGCCACGCTTATACGTCGCCCCATCTCGCCCGCTTCCACGAACGCATCCGCGTGGCGGGTGATCTGATCTCCGAAGGGGCGCTGGTCACGCTCCTCCAGGAATGCGAGATCGCCAACGACCACGCCGCCATCACCTATTTCGAGATCACCACCTGCGCCGCCCTGCTGGCCTTTTCCCGCACCCGCGCCGATTGGACCCTGCTGGAGGTCGGCCTGGGTGGCAGGCTGGACGCGACCAACGTCGTGAACCCAAGGCTGACGATCATCACGCCCATCTCCATGGATCACGAGGCGTTTCTCGGCGAGACACTGCCCGAGATCGCCGCCGAGAAGGCCGGCATCCTGAAACCCGGCATTCCCTGCATCGTCGGCCCTCAGGACGAGACCGCCCTGGAAGTCATCGAGTACCGCGCCGCCCGTCTGAACGCGCCGCTGCAGGTCCACGGCCAGCATTGGCACGTGTCCGAGGAAAACGGCCGCCTCGTCTTCGAGGACGAAACCGGCCTCATGGATCTGGCCCTGCCGCGTCTTCTCGGCGCGCATCAGGTCCAGAATGCAGGCACCGCCATCGCCGCGCTCCGCGCGCTCGACCGCGCTCGGGGTGCCGAGGCCGCCATGCGCAACGTCCACTGGCCGGCCCGCATGCAACGCCTCCGCTCGGGCCCGCTGGTCGACGCGGCCGGCGCCGCCGAGTTGTGGCTCGATGGCGGTCACAACCCGGCTGCCGGCACGGCCATCGCCGAGGCGCTGACCCGCCTGCCCAGGCGCCCGACCCATCTGATCTGCGGCATGCTGAACACCAAGGACGTGACCGGCTATATGGCCCCCCTCGCGCGCCATGCGACCCATCTGCACGCCGTCACGATCCCGGGCGAAGCGGCCACCCTTGGCGCCAGCGACACGCAGGTAGCTGCCCAAACCGTGGGGATCCCGGCCAGCCAAGCACCTTCCGTGGCCGATGCCGTCGCACGAAGCGTCGCGCGGGATCCCGATGCTCGGATCCTCATCTGCGGCTCGCTCTACCTTGCGGGGCAGGTCCTTCGCGACAATGCATAGAGCAGGGTCATCCCGACCACCATCATCCCATTTCAAACCTGATGCGGATCAGCCGTTGATCGGACGTCCCTTTCCCCCGATATGCCCAGCATGATCCGCGCCACCCTCCTCCTCGCCGCCCTTGCTTCGCCTGCCCAGGCCGTCACCCATGCCTTCTGCTGGGTCGGCGCCAACGGCTACCGGATGGAGGGCTTCATCTCCTATCCTGATGCCATGACCGGCCTTGTGACCGAAGCCGACGTGACCGGTTTCGGCATTACCGGCTGGCGCGACGACACCTGGCTCGGGCAATGGTCTCTGAAGGACCTGACCCCCGAAACCTCCTGGACATTGCGCTTCGACGCTGACGCTCTGACCTTCCGCATGGGCGGCTACCCGTCCGACGACACCTATCAGGAATGGAACGCCAACGGCTTCGCCGACGATTGCGGCAATCCAGGCTTCGGCTTCAACGGCGGCAACCGCGCCCAGGATGTCTGCGTGAACGGTCAGTTCATCGACGAAAGCGGCATCCCGCCCGAGACGCCCCTTTCGATCTCGGCGGACCCGTCAAATCCGTGCGGCCCGCTGCCCATGTCCGCTCTTCCGCAGCCCCGCCGTCACGGGTGACGCCATCCGGCCACCGGGCGGGGGCATGGGGGACCAGATCTTGGCGGGCTATCAGTCCGCTTCGCAGGCCTCGGCCCGAAGACAGGACAGGGCCTGGGCCTCGCTTTCGGGCGACGCGGGAAGGGCCGCGAAGGGACATGCTTCGGCGGCCAGGACATAGAAGCCGCTGCGTTGCTCCAGGAAGGCGATCATCTCGCCTTCGGGCAACGACCCACACCAATCATCGGTGCAGCCGACCTCGACCGTCACGGGCAGATCCAGCGACCGATCAAACCCGGTGGCAGTCGCCATATCCCCGACGAAACGCGCTTGGATCACATAAGGCTCCGTGGCGGTCGTCTCACCTTCAGGCGGTGCCGGTTCGCGCGGCAAAGCGGTGAAGACGCCGCGGACCATGATATAGGTCTCCTCCACGGCGTTCAGCGTGTTGAATGTCTGCGCGACCGAGGGGCGCAGGCAAGACAGCGCGGCGGCGGGGTGCGCCAGCACCAAGACCAGGCCGGCCAAGCCGAGACGTCGGATCATACTTGTCCTCCGAATTTGATCGACCGTACTCCGATGCCGAGTCGAACCATATGCGATTGCGATCTACAAAAGACCGAACCGTCCCAGCACTTTGGCATAGATATCGCGCTTGAAAGGAACGATCGCGGCCAGAACCTCCGGCCCGGCCATCCACCGCCAACGGGCGAATTCGCGGTGGTGGTGGTCCAGGTCCACGGCCGAATCCGGGCCGTCATATTCCATGCGGAACCAATATTGCGCCTGTCCGCGGTATCGCCCTTTCCAGACCTTCCCCAAAAGCTCCGGCGGCAGATCGTAGCAGAGCGGCTCTTCGATCCCATCCAGCAGACGCACCGCGTTCGGCGCTAAGCCGGTCTCCTCGGTCAGTTCCCGCAAGGCGGCCGCCTCCGGCGTCTCGCCCTTGTCGATCCCACCCTGGGGCATCTGCCAGGCCACGGGCGCATCCGCCGGCCGGTCCAGGCGCTCGCCCACCCAGATCGCCCCGTCGGGCCGTGTCAGGCAGACGCCGGCACAGGGGCGATAGGGCAGCTTGGCGATGTCTTCGAGTGTCATCGGCGCGATCGGGCGGCCGCGAGGCCGCCCATCCCATCACTCGATCTCGATGGCCGACAGCCCTTTCAGGATGTCGACGGCATAGGCCAGCTGATAATCCTCGTCGCGCAGTTCGGCGGCCTTTTCAGCCGCCTCCTGCTCTTCCAGGATCTGCTCCTGCTG
>JBCDCW010000003.1:0-47550 GCA_039180995.1 Pseudomonadota bacterium | reverse complement strand
TAGACCGGCAGTGACACGACCGTAAAGGAGTCCCCCATGGTCCAGCGCCTGCACCTCGTCTTCGGCGGCGAGTTGGTGAACCCCAGTTCCACCCAATTCGCCGATGTGGACAAGATCGACATCGTCGGCATGTATCCCGATTATGCCAGCGCCTATAACGCCTGGAAGGGCGCGGCTCAGCGCACGGTCGACGACGCCCATGCTCGCTATTTCATCGCCCATATTCACCGTCTGCGCGACGAGGAAACCGAAGCCTCGCCCACCGAGGAGCTGGGCTAAAACCGATGCCACGCTCGGCCGTCCTCTCGGCCTACCTGGCGGTCTCGAACCGCGCCTCCGGCTGGGCCGAACGCACGCTGCGCCGCCGCCTGGCCGAAGGAAAAGAGGATCCTGATCGGCTGGAGGAGCGCCGCGGCATCGCCTCGCTGCCGCGGCCCGACGGTCCACTGATCTGGCTGCATGCCGCATCGGTCGGCGAGAGCGTGTCACTTCTGGAAATGCTGCGCCGCATGGGCGAGGAGCGGCCCGATCTGAGCTTCCTGATGACCACGGGCACCGTCACATCGGCCGATGTCCTGCGCGGGCGCCTGCCCGAGCGGGCGATCCACCAATTCGTGCCGTTGGATGTTGCGCCATGGATGCGGCGGTTCCTGGATCACTGGGCCCCCGATCTCTGTGTGCTAACAGAAAGCGAGCTATGGCCGACGCTGATCCTTGAGACAGCCAGTCGCGGCGTGCCCATCGCGCTGATCAACGCGCGCATGACGGCGGCCAGCCACCGCCGCTGGCGTCGCGCTGGGGGAGCGGGCAAGATCCTATTGACCAAGATCGCCCATGTGCAGGCCCAGGATAACAAGACCGCCGACCGGCTGATCTCGCTCGGCCTACCTGCCGAGCGACTGGAGGTGACGGGCACGCTCAAGGAAGGCTCGGCCGCGCTGCCCCATGACGAGGACGAGCGGTTGCGCCTCGCCGCTGCCGTCCAAGGCCGCCCGCTCTGGGTCGCGGCCTCCACCCATAAGGGCGAGGAGGAGATGGCCGCCCGCGCCCACAAGCAAGCCCTGCAATCATGGCACCGGCTGCTGATGGTGATGGTACCGCGGCAACCGGCCCGGGCGGGCGGGATTTACGAGGGGCTACGCGCGTCAGGGTGGAAGGTCGCGCGCCGCTCGACCGGAGAGGCGATCGGGCCGGAAACCCAGATCTATCTGGCCGACACCATGGGGGAACTGGGATTGTGGTACCGGCTCTGTCCCGTCAGCTTCGTGGGCGGGTCGCTGGTCGATGTGGGCGGGCATAACCCCTTCGAGCCAGCCGCCCTGGGCAGCGCAATCCTGCATGGCCGCTATATCCGCAACTTTGCCGACATCTATGCCCGCCTGTCCGACGCAAAGGCCACCCGCCTGGTCCGGGACCCAAGCGGGCTGGGCGCAGCCTTGAACGAGGTTCTGGAACCCGACGTGGCAGCGCGCATGGCGCATGGCGCCTGGGAAGTCTGTTCGACGGGGGCCGAAGTGACGGAAGGCGCCATGGACCTTCTCTTCGCGATGCTGGACGGGGTCGATTGAGATGCGCGCGCCGGGCTTCTGGGCGCGGCGCGGCTCGCTGGTCTCGATCCTGCTGACGCCGTTGGGCTGGCTCCATGCCCGCGCCACGGCGCGGCGGGTGGCAAGGCCCGGGCTGCGGCTGGAGGTGCCCGTGATCTGCGTCGGTAACCTGACGGCCGGTGGCGCAGGCAAGACGCCGACGGTGATGTGGCTCGCCCCGCAAATACCTGGGGTACACATCCTCTCGCGCGGCTATGGCGGGTCGCTCAGGGGTCCCGTCCGCGTGGACCCCAACACCCATGGCGCCGATCAGGTCGGGGACGAGCCGCTGCTGCTTTCAGCCTTCGCGCCGACCTGGGTGGCCAAGGATCGCATGGCAGGCGCGCAGGCGGCGCGCGCCGCCGGGGCCAGTGCAATCCTGATGGATGACGGGTTCCAGGATCCCGCATTGGCCAAGGACCTGTCCATCGTGGTGGTCGATGCCGAAACAGGGTTCGGAAATGGCCGAGTGATCCCGGCGGGGCCCCTGCGCGAACCCATCGCAGCGGGCCTGGCCCGCGCGGATATCGTGCTGACGATCGGGCCCGGGGATACGCAGGCGCGGCTTTCCCTCCCCGATCACATCCAGCACCTCTGCGGCCGTCTCGCCCCGCTTGCGACCGGAATGCCCTGGGCAGACCTACCCGTCTTCGCCTTCGCGGGGATCGGGCGGCCCGAGAAATTCTTCGATACGCTGCGTGACCTCGGCGTCGACCTAAAAGACAGCGAGGCACTGGCGGATCACCAGCCGCTCACCTCGACCCTCTTGAAACGCCTGGGCGACAGGGCGGCCGCATTGTCTGCCCAGCCGGTCACGACCGAGAAAGACGCAGTGCGACTGCCCCCATCGCTGCGTGGACGGGTGCTCATTCTGCCGGTCCGGTTGGAAGTCGAGGACGATGCCCCGCTGCGAGCAGCGCTCGACACGCTGCTGAGCGGCAAGGGGCCCGCCTGATCTTCACCGGATCGGCGGGCCCTGGCGATCTACAGAGATTTGGCTATCCGGCTCAGCTCGCGGCGTCGTCCACAAGCTGGCCGATCTGCGCGAGGCTCATATTGCCCGCATGTATCTCGCCGTTGATCAGGAAGGACGGGGTCGAGCGCACGCCATCACGGGCCGCGTTCTCCTCGTACCAAGCCACCAACGATTGGGCCAGATCGGCATCCTGCAAGCAGCTATCCAGTTCCGCCTGAGTCAAACCGGCCTGCGCACCGACGCGTTTCAGGCTTTCGGCGACCAAGGCGGGATCGCCCTGGCGCGCCCAGTCGTTCTGGGTCTGATAGATCAAGTCCGCGACGCCCATGTAGCGATCAGCCCCGGCGCAGCGCGCGATCATCGCAGCCCACAAGCCGTAGCGGTCGAAGAATACCTCGCGATAGGTGAAGTGGACGCGGCCCGTATCGATGTATTCCGCCTTGAAGTCCTTGAACGTGTCGGCGTGGAACGCCGCGCAGTGCGGACAGGTGAAACTCGCATATTCGATCATCTTGACCGGTGCGCTTTCGTCGCCCAGCGTAATGTCTTCGATTTCGACCGTCTGGGCGTTAGCCGCCCCAACGGGAAAGCCGTAATCCACGGCGGGGGCGCCTGACTGGCGGCCCAAAAGGACATAACCGCCTGCGAGCGCGGTGCCGCCCGCGAGGAGGGCAAGGGTTCTGCGACGGTCGATCATGCTCGGTCTCCGGGTTTTTCCTTAGCCAGGACATTGGTGGCCAGACGCTCCAGGGCAAGGCGCAGGCCCTCATCTTCGATATGCTTGGTTGTTTCCGTTGCCGCTTTACATGTTTCCGGGGCGGCAACGGGGCGGGATTGTGGCCGTGTTTTGAAATCGGCCTGTCCTTCGGCGAAGCCGATGGGCGCGGTCTGCGTCACCGTGATCCGCGCGATGGCGTTGTAACCATAACACGCATTCACCTTGTCGCGGATCTTGGGCAGCTGCATCTGCAACACGGGCGCGTTGGCCCCGGTCGTCAGAAGCGTCAGGACGGCGCCGATGCCGGATTTGTTATAACCCACCTTGACCGGTCGGCTGATGGCGGCGACATCGGCACCCGCGATTTCAGCCCAATGGGTCAGCAAGCGCGTCTCGGAAAAGCCGCGCGTGCCCGACAGGCGGCGAATATCGCCTTCTACCAGGGCCGACAGACGGCGGGGGCCTTTTCGGAAACGCATCATGGGTTCTCCAGGGCTGGATTTAATCTACATCGCAGGGGCGACGGGGACGAGGAAGGGAACAGTCACGGATGCGTGAGGAGAGTGCGGCATTGTTGCGTTGGTACGACGCGCAGGCCCGTGATCTGCCGTGGCGCGTGCCGCCAGGTCAGGCGCGGCGGGCCGATCCCTATCGCGTCTGGCTGTCCGAGGTGATGTTGCAGCAGACCACGGTCGCGGCGGTAAAGCCCTACTTCGCTGCTTTCACCGCGCGGTGGCCCACGGTCGCGGACCTGGCGGCGGCCGAAGACTCGGACGTCATGGGGGCCTGGGCCGGTCTCGGCTATTATGCCAGGGCGCGAAATCTGCTGAAATGCGCCCGAGTCGTGGCGTCCGAGCATCAGGGCCGCTTTCCCGAGACCGAGGCCGCCCTGCTCGCCCTGCCCGGCATTGGCCCCTATACCGCCGCCGCCATCGCCGCAATTGCGTTCGGCGAAGCGTCCGTCGTGGTTGACGGCAACGTGGAGCGGGTCATGGCCCGGTTCCACGCCATCGACGCACCCCTGCCGGGCGCCAAAGTCGCCATTCGCGACGCCGCCGCCCAGATGACGCCAAGCGACCGCCCCGGCGACTATGCCCAAGCGGTCATGGATCTCGGCGCCACCATCTGCACCCCAAAGAAACCCGCCTGCATCCTATGCCCGCTGCAGCACTTCTGCGACGGCAAGGCCATCGCCGAAACCCTGCCCCGCAAAGCCCCGAAGATCCCCAAGCCCGAGCGTCGGGGCGACGTCTACCTGGCCCTGTGCGATAACGATTGGCTCCAGGAGTTGCGACCGGGGAAGGGCCTGCTGGGCGGCATGACCGGTTTCCCCACCACCGACTGGACCGACGCCCCGCTCCCCCAGCCGCCCTTCGCCGCCGACTGGCGCGAGATCGGCGAGGTTCGGCACACCTTCACCCACTTTCACCTTACGTTGACGGTCCGGCTGGCAGACCGCGCAGGCAACCCTGACCGAGGCTTCTATGGCCCGCTGGACCCAACCACCCTGCCGACCCTGTTTCGGCGGGCACACGCCTTGGTGACGCAACGTTTCGACGCAGTGGATTGAGCGACCGCGCCTTGATCCCTTAAAGTTCGGCCGAACAACGACACAGAAAGCGCCATGGCCATCACCTCCATTCCCGACGAGCAGGTCCGCGACCCGCTGCATGCGCTGCCATTCTGGATCAGCCTGTCGATGGTGCCCATCGTCTGGTTCGGCGCCGTAATGGGCGGCGCCTGGGTCCTGGCCGTCCCGATCTATGGCTGGGGGATCTACTCGATCCTGGACCGCCTCGCGGGCCTCGAAGAGCGCAACGCCGACCCCAACATGGAGCGCACGGGCCTCGGGTGGTACCGCGCCATCACGCTGCTTTGGGCCCCTGTGCAAATCATCACGCTGTTTTGCCTGATCTGGTACGCCACCCGTGCCGATCACCTGGGCGGGTGGGAGTTGTTCGGACTGTTCTTCGGCATGGGCGTTTTGTCGGGAACGGTGGGGATCAACTATTCCCACGAACTCCTCCACCAGAAACCCAAGCTGGATCGCTGGCTGGGCGATATCCTCCTGGCCTCCGTGCTCTATTCCCATTTCCGGTCCGAACACCTGCTGGTCCACCACCGCTACGTCGCCACCCCCCGCGACCCAGTCACGGCCCGCTATAATGAGAGCTTCTACCGCTTCTATCCCCGCGTTCTTTGGCAATGCCTGGTCTCGGGCTGGAAGGCCGAGGCGGCCATGCTGGCCCGCAAGAACCTGCCCTGGTGGAACCGTTCGAACCCGTTCTGGCGCTATGCGGCGCTACAGGCGGTGTTCTATGCCGCAGCCTTCGCCATCGGGGGCTGGCTGGGGATCGTGCTGTTCCTGGTGCAGGCGGGCTCGGCCATCTGGCAGTTGGAGTTGGTGAATTACCTGGAGCATTACGGCCTGACGCGCCGCCATCTGGGCGACGGCAAGTACGAGCCCGTGCGCCCGCATCATTCCTGGAACTCGGCCCAGAAGGCGTCCAACTGGCTGCTGATCAATCTGCAACGGCATTCCGACCACCATTACAAGCCGGATCGCCCCTTCCCGCTTCTGCAGACCTACGATTCCGACGAGGCCCCGCAATTGCCGGCCGGTTACCCGGTCATGACCTTCGCCGCGATGATCCCGCCGCTTTGGCGTCGGATGATGAATCCGAAGGTGCGGGCCTGGCGGAAGAAATTTTATCCGGACATCGAGGATTGGTCCGCCTACAAGACGGCGACGAACCCCATGCCGAGGTGAGTTTAGCTGGATTGTCCGGGCAACCGACTGGTTTGAGAGCTGAGATCCTTGGGGCTCGCCCGAGAATGGCGTCACAAGTGCGGTGAGCCGACAACCTCGTCAACCGAAATAATCCTGCAAAATCCGCGTGTAGATCGCCTTGAGCTGGCCGATCTGCTCGACCCGGACCCGCTCGTCAACGGCATGCATGCGGTGACCGACCAACCCGAATTCGACCACAGGGCAATGATCCTTAACGAACCGCGCATCAGAGGTGCCACCGGTGGTCGATAGCTCCGGCACCCGGTTGGTCTCGACCTGGACGGCCTGGGCTACAAGATCCGAAAGAGGCCCCGGCGGCGTCAGGAAGCTCTCGCCGGACACCTTTAGGCGCATGTCGATCTCAACCCCGGTCGCGGCGGCGATCCTGGACCGCTCGCGGTCCAGCCATGCCGTCAGGGACGCGCTGGAATGCCGGTCGTTGAAGCGGATATTGACCGTCGCGCGCCCCTCGGCCGGGATCACGTTGGTGGCTGGGTTGCCCACATCCATAGTTACGACCGCCAGGGTCGACGGGTCGAAATGCTCCGTCCCCTGGTCCAACTCATGCGCTGCCAGATCCGCCATCAGCGATGCCATGGCCGGAAGCGGGTTCAGCGCCCGGTGCGGATAGGCCGAGTGACCTTGCCGCCCCTTGAACGTAAACCAGGCCGTCATCGAACCTCGGCGACCGATCTTCATCATCTGCCCCATGTGATCCGGCGAGGTGGGCTCACCGACGAGGCAGACATCCAGCTTCTCGCCCTGATCCTCCATCCAATCCAGCAGCGCGACCGTGCCGTCGGTGGCCTCCCCTTCCTCATCGCCCGTGATTGCCAGGACCAGGGCACCATCGGGCGGCGTGTCGCGCACGAAGTCGATGGCGGCGGCGGCAAAGGCGGCCACGCCCGATTTCATGTCCGTCGCGCCCCGACCATAGAGCCAGCCGTCCTCGATCACCGCGCCGAACGGGTCGTGTGTCCAGGCCGCTGCGTCGCCGACGGGCACGACGTCGGTATGGCCGTTGAAGCCGAAGGTCTTGGGATGCCCTTTGTCGCCCCAGCGGGCATAGAGGTTGGCCGTGCCGTTCCGATCCACCCGTGTGCAGGTGAAGCCCGCATCGGCCAACAGCGAGTCCAGCAAGACCAGCGCACCGCCTTCGACCGGTGTCACCGACGGACAGCGGACCAAGCGGGCCGTCAGATCCACCGGGTCGGTCATTCGCGGAACACTGTGGTCTGGGCGACGACGACGGAATTTTCAGCCAGGGCGCGGGCCATCAGATCCCGTTCATCGGCCTCGATATCATGTCCGTCGGCCTCCCTGTCTTGCAGCGAACCGTAGCCCGTCACCTCCAACACATTCATGTCGGCGACCTTCAGGACCGCGACCGTTTCGCGCACGGCTTCGTCCTCGTCGACGCCGGAGGCATAGCACATCAAAGCCGCGCCCGAGGCATCGTCGGGCAGGCCGTCCCCGGCCTTTCGGCCGACCTCGACCAACAAGGTAAACACGTGGTGAGGGCGCTTTGTCTTCTTCTCTGCCATGGTGCATGGGGGTGCTGTGGGGCGCCCGGCTTGTCAAGCACGGGGCGCCGGGGTGCGACGAGGGACATTGATGCTGCGATCCATTCTGAGCCTGGTCCTCTGGCTCGCCACCATCTTGCCGTCCCTGGCCCAAACAGACGACCCGCTGGTCGTCGGCACCGTGACCCGCCCGCCATTCTCCATGAGCGTCGATGGCGTCGAAACCGGGTTCGCCCTGGATCTCTGGGCCGTCGTGGCGGACGCATTGCAGGTCGATTATACGATCCGGCGCTTCGAGACGTTTCCCGAAATGCTGGCCGCCGTGGAAACCGGAGACGCGGATGCGGCGGTTGCCAATATCTCGGTCACGGCCGAGCGCGAGGCGCTGATGGACTTCACCCAACCGATCTTCAGCGCGGGTGTGCAAATCCTGGTCCCGCCCGATCCCGGCTTCGGCGCCACCCTGCGCACGGCACTGTCGCCGAGGCTGATCGGGCTCGTTCTCGTCGCCGTCGCCGGGCTTCTCGTCCTGGGCATGCTCATGTGGCTGTTCGAGCGGAAGCGGCAGGATTTCTTCGAACCCACGGCGCGGGCCTCTGCCTTTCCGGCCTTTTGGTGGGCGCTGAACGTTCTGGTCACGGGCGCCTTCGGAGAGAAGACACCCCATTCCATCATGGGGCGAATATTCGGCGTGCTGATGATCGTCGGCAGCCTCTTCGTGGTGTCGCTGTTCGTGGCCAATATCACGGCGTCCATGACGCTGGACGCTTTGGGCCGGGACGTTGAGCGGCTGACCGATCTGGATGGGCGGCGCGTCGGAACGACAATCGGCTCGACGACCTCGGCCTTGCTGAACAGCCGTGGCGTATCGCACCGGACATTCGCCGATCTGGACGGACTTTTGGGTGCTTTTGAAGCGGGTGAATTGGATGCGGTGGCGTTCGATGGCCCGATTTTGGCCTATTACGTGCAGACCGACGGCCAAGGCCGCGCCCGGCTGATCGACCGGGTCTTCCAACGGGAATATTATGCGGTCGCCTTACCGACCGGTTCGGACCTGCGGGAACCGATCAATCGCGTTCTTCTGCGGCTGGAAGAGGACGGAACATATGCCGACCTTCAGCGGCGATGGTTCGGTTTGGCCTACGCCGACAGATAGCCCCCCGGACATGGCGTCCGGGGGGCATTCGACATCCGCTCGCTAGATGTCTGCGTCTAGCTTCGGACAGCTCGAACGGTTGCGATCAAGGCGGCGGCACCGACAATGCCTACGACCAATTGAGGCAACCAAGCCGACGCCGCGTAGATGCCGATCCATCCCATCACAAGATTCAGGATAGCGGCCCCAACGATGCCGAGCACGATGTTCAACAAGATGCCCGTATCGGCCTTCATGATCATGCTCGCGATCCATCCGGCAAGGCCGCCGACGATGATCGAGCCGAAAAATCCGAGACCCATGGAAGAGTCCTCCGTGATGTTATTTCGCATGGGAGGAACGTATCACGCTCTGGTATGGTTCCCCAGCCAAGGACGGCACGGAGCCGGAAATGACCGGAAACCAGCGCACCAACCTGACGCTCGGCCGGGCGCAGCGCGACAACATGGCAGCCTACGATTCACTGCCGCCAGCCCTGCGCCGATGGCTGGCGGAAGCACGGCTGCCGTGGTCTCCAGCGTCAGCCAAGCGGGCCTGGCGGAAGGCCATGATCCGCTCCCTGGGGCGCGAAACGGCGGCAATCGCGCGGATGAATGCGTTGGAGGACGCGCGCCTGGCGCAAGACGCGCTCACGCTTCAACGCGCTGCCGAAGGTCTGAGACCGCCGGGCGGTCAAGGTTGCCAGAAGAGGGTCTGACCTTCGGGCCATTCGGCCTGAACACGGATGTCGATTTCGGCTTCCTCACCCGGGGCGATTTCGAGGGTCCACTGTGACACACCCCGCGCATCGTCCACGTCGCGCTGATTGGGCAAAGGGGTCGTGCGGATCGTCAGATCCAGCTCTTCCTGCTCGGAATAGGGCAGCGCGAAAAGGGTTTCGACGGTCTCCGGCGCGTCGGACAGGTTGCGAACGCGGATCGCCATGTCCTGTACGCGGGTGCCGGAACTCGAAAAGAAAATTCGGTTTTCGCCGGTTTCGTTGTTCAGGAGAACAAATTGGACTGGCAGATCCTGACGGGGGCCAAAGGCTATCTCCAGCGTTTCGCCCGACGGTGTGAGCGGCAGAAACGTCGAGCCAACCCGGCTCGTGCCCCGATAGCGCGTGACCATACCCGGTAGCAGGGTGTCGGGCAGGCCATCTTCGACCTTCGCCATGAGGAAAGCAAAGGCATCACGGCGCGGCGCCGCCCGGTTGAAGACACGCACAGGAAGGTCGAGCGTCCCGAGTGTGACTGTTACAGGCGCTCCGGTCGGTGGAAGATCGACCGGACCTGGAAGGGTGTAAGTCAAGACGGGCATCTCAGAGACAAGCTCGGCTGCGTTGGCTTCTGCAAAGGCAGCGATGGGCGCCGCTGGCACGGCTCGCCCGGGTTGAAAGTCGAACGAAGGCGTTCCTGAGTCGCCGAGTGTGACCGTGCTGCTTTCGCGCACAACTGCCGGGTTCGGCGGAACGGGGCTGGGATCGGCCTGACCATTCGGATCTGCGGTCGATAGCAGGATCGTCGCATCGCGCAGCGGCAGACCGGTATCCTGTCGCATCTCGACCCGGCGAGCCAGGATGAGACGGGACGTGTCCTCCGCCAGGATGGCATCGTAGAGCGGGGTCCAACCGCCCTCTCCGTCTTGCTCCAGCGTGACAGTCACGCGGCCGCCCGCGGCTTCGACGTCCAAGATCAGCAGGTCGATGGGGCCTGGGCGGGCGCCGGTCGCGCTCAGGTCCCGGCGGGCTTGGGCCAGCGCGGTACTGGCCGCCTCCAACTCCTCCTCGGCTGCCCGCAGGGCAGCGCGCGCATCGACCTGATCCGTCTGAGCCTGGGTCACGCCCTGGGCAATGGCCGCAGCTGTCGTCGACAGCGATTGCGGGTCCAGCCCCGTCAGCGCGCCCCCCGACACCGAGCGCCAGAAAGACAATTGAGCGGCTGCCGCCTCGGCCGCGGCATGGGCGCGGTCGGCCTGATCCTCCGCCGCATCCAAGGACGCGCGGGCCGTATCCACAGCGTTTTGAGCGGCTTGCTGGGCCGTGTCGTAAAGGCGCGCGCCGTCGATCAGCCCATCTTCGGCGAGAGACGTCGCCACCAAGATTGCGCCCTCCAGGGTGATCCGCGGCGGGTCCAACGCATCGCCCATCGGGATCATCAGGCGATGTGCGCCTGCCGGGAGGTCCGCCGCATCACGGCGGATAAAGGTTAGACTGTTGGGATAAAGGATCGCGTCGATGACGGGCGCGGGCAGCGTCACATCGTCGGCCCAAGCGAGGCTGGGAAGGATGGCGAAAATCAGGGCGAGGCGCATGGGACGGGCTCCGGGTTCGTCGCGCTTGGTATGGCAGGCCGCGGGTCTGAGGTCAGCCCCAGACTGGCCGTGCCGATTGCCCGGATGAGGTGGCATGATCTTGAAAGATCATGGACGCAAGGTCTTTGAAGACCTTGCCCCCCGAGTTGGGCGCGGGGCCAAGGCCCCGCGCTGTCAGGCCGCCTTCTTGGACAACGCGCGCTCGACCAATGTCTCGGCGATTTGCACCGCGTTCAGGGCGGCACCCTTGCGCAGATTATCGGACACGCACCACAGGTTCAGCCCGTTTTCGATGGTCGAATCCTGGCGGATCCGGCTGATGAACGTGGCGAAGTCGCCCACGCATTCCACGGGCGTGACATAGCCGCCATCCTCGCGCTTATCGACGACCAGGATGCCAGGCGCGGTGCGCAGGATGTCCCGCGCCTCGTCCTCGTCCAGGAAATCCTCGAACTCGATGTTGATGGCCTCGGAATGGCCCACGAAGACCGGCACGCGCACGCAGGTGGCCGTGACCTTGATCGACGGGTCCACGATCTTCTTGGTCTCGGCGACCATCTTCCATTCTTCCTTGGTCGACCCGTCCTCCATGAACTTGTCGATATGCGGGATGACATTGAAGGCGATCTGCTTGGGATAGACGGACGGCTCCCGCTCTTGCCCTGGGACGTACATGCCCTTGGTCTGGTCCCACAGCTCGTCGATGGCATCTTTGCCAGTGCCCGACACGGATTGGTAGGTCGAGACGACGACCCGCTTGATGCGGGCGCGGTCGTGTAGCGGCTTGAGGGCGACGACCATCTGCGCGGTCGAGCAATTGGGGTTCGCGATGATGTTCTTCTTGGTATAGCCATCCACCGCAGCCGCGTTCACCTCGGGCACCACGAGGGGGACATCCGGGTCGTAGCGGTAGAGGCTGCTGTTATCGATGACCACGCAGCCCGCCTTGGCGGCCTTGGGCGCATAAACCTTGGTCGCTTCAGAGCCGATGGCGAAGAACGCGATGTCGTAGCCCGTGAAGTCGAACTGTTCGAGGTCTTTCGTTTTGAGTGTCGTGTCGCCGTAGGACACGTCCGTGCCCAGCGATCTCCGGCTGGCCAGCGCGACGACGTCGTCGGCGGGAAACTGGCGCTCGGCCAGGATGTTCAGCATTTCGCGGCCCACGTTCCCCGTGGCGCCGCAGACGACGACTCGGTAGCCCATCATGTCCTCCGGGGTTGCCGGGCGGGCGTACACCCGGGTGCGCGTCCGGGCAAGCGCGGTGGCCCGGCATGGGACGGATTTGCGTCTTTTTCCAAAGTTGACGACAAGATGCCCAACGCGACCGATCCGGCCGGGGTGGACAGGCCTGGCATAGGGCCGCAAAGTGTCAACCATGCGTGACACGTCCTCTCTGGATGCCCCAACCCTCCGCGATCCAGCCGCCCGCGGCATCATGTGCACCGATTGCGGATTGTCGCGAATGGACCTGGCGCCGCGATGCGGGACGGCGTGTCAATTCACTGTGCCAGACTTTCCACAGCGCGAGGCCGACGCCCACGGGACTATCAGCAACGACCCGCATTTCGGGACATTTCTGTCGATGCACAGGGCCGCCATGGCGCCGCCGAAAGCGGGGGCGCAATGGACGGGGATCGCATCGTCCTTAGGCGCCCGGCTGTTGGAAACGAACCAGGTGACAGCCGTCCTGACCTTGGCGCCGGCCCCGAACGATCCGTTCCAGGGCGTGCCGGTGATCGTGACCGACCCGGCGGACATGGCGACCGTCCGCGGGATGCGGATGGGATTTTCACCGGTATTGGCGCTGTTGGAGCCTGCGGTGGCGGCGGGGCACAGGCGGATCGCCTTGATCGGGGTCCCGTGCCAGGTGCATGCGCTGCGCGCCATCGAGGCGGAGTTGGGGTTGGAGCGGTTGTTGGTAATCGGCACGCCATGCTCGGACAACACGACCATCGGGAACTTCCACGCGTTTCTCGCGCGGCTGACGGACCGGCCCGACCGGATCACTTATCTGGAATTCCGCGCCGATTACCGGGTCGAGATGCGTTTCGACGATGGCGGCGTGCGGATGATCCCTTTCCTGAAACTCCCGCTCTCGGACCTGCCGCCTGATTTCTTCCCTCTGACCTGCCGAACCTGCACCGATTATGCGAACCGCCTGGCGGATGTCACGGTGGGCTACATGGGCGGGGACGGCGACCAATGGATAATCGTGCGCAACGAAAGGGGGCGGGACATGGTGACCGCCCTGGGGGATGAGATCGTGCTGAAGCCGCTGACGTCCAAGGGCAAGCGGGGCGGCGCCGTCAAGGGGTTTGCCGCAAACACGGAGCGGGCTGCCGGGGGTCTGCCGCTGCGCAAGATGTCAGATTGGCTGCGGCCGATCGTGGCCTGGTTGCAGCCGCGGATCGGACCGCGGGGGATGGAATTCGCCCGCGCCCGGTTGGAGATGAAGGCTGTCGAGACCGTCCTGCACCTCCGCCGTTCGGCGCCGGGACGGATGAAGCACATGGTGCCGGACCATGTCTGGCGGCTGGTCGCGCCCTACGGCTTGTCACCGCGGGCAGGCGAGCGCCAGGACAGCGCGAGCAGCGACCAACCCAAGACACCCTGAGCATGGCGCGAGAGAGAGGCTTCCTCGGTAAAGCTCAGCAGACGAAGAAGGTGGCCGGGGCCGGGTGGCGTGCGGATGACGATCTGCCAGGGAAGCCCATCGAAGATCACTTGGTAGTAGAGATAATAGACCTGTGGCGACAACCATACGAAAGCCCAGAGCAGCGCAACCGCCCGCGCCAAGCGCAGCACGCGGGACCTGAGGGGCGGGCGCAGACACAACCCGAGCGTGGCGGCCCAGAGGCTGAGGGATAGGACGGCAAGGCCAACCTGACCCCAAACGCTGAGGGTGAAGAAGCTGTCGCCGTCATACATCGGCCCATCCTGGCCCGTGCGCCCCGGGGTGCAAGGGGGGATCGCTGGACGGCGGCCCGGCCCGTCCGCTAAGCCACCGCACAATCCGAGAGGCGCCGCGTGTTCCCGACCCACCATCCCTTTGCTCGCCTCTGGCGCGGCTATCTGCGCCGTCACTTGGCTTGGATCGTTATCGCAGCCCTGCTGATGGCCATCGAGGGCGGCGCCGTGGGCCTGCTGGCCTGGATGCTGCAACCCATGTTCGACACGGTCTTCGCCGATGGGCGATCCGACCTCATCGTCTGGGTCGGTTTGTCGATCATGGGACTGTTCCTGCTGCGCGGCGTGACCGGGGTGGCGCAGCGCGTGATCCTGGCCCGGGTGGCGTTCGACGCCTCGGCCCGGTTGCAGCAGGATCTGCTGACCCACGTGCTGCGGTTGGACACGGTCTTCTTTTCGACCCATGGCCCCGGCACGTTGATCGAACGGGTGCAGGGCGACGTGCAGTCCATCCAAACTCAATGGACCGCCATCGTCACGGCCGGGGGTCGGGACGCGGTGGGCCTGGTGTCGCTGCTGATCGTTGCGCTGCTGGTGGACCCGGTCTGGACCTTTGTCGCGGCCATCGGCGCGCCGCTTCTGATCCTGCCAAGCCTGGTCGTGCAGCGATACATCAAGGCGAAATCCATCCTGTTGCGGGACATTGCAGGGACGCGCACCACCCGGTTGGATGAGATCTTCCACGGTATCGGGCCAATCAAGCTGAACGGGATGGAAGATTATCAAGCCAGCCGCTTCCAGGCCGCAACCCAAACCATGGTCCGCGCCACCATCCGCGCCACTGCCGGGCAGGCCACAGTGCCCGCCTTGGTGGATGCTGCCATTGGGGTCGGGTTCCTTGCGGTGCTGATCTATGGCGGGCCGCAAATCATTGCGGGCGAGAAAAGCATCGGCGAGTTCATGTCGTTCTTCACCGCAATGTCGCTCGCCTTTCAGCCGCTGCGCCGTTTGGCCGGGCTGTCGGGCTTGTGGCAAGCGATGATGGCATCGCTGGAACGCATCTATGCGCTGCGCGATACGGTCCTGACCCTCACCTCGCCCGCAACGGCTATCCCACCGCCGGCGCGCTTGGATATCGCGCTTCGGGATGTGCATCTGCGGTATGGCGAAAACACGGCGCTGCGCGGGGTCACCTTCGAGGTCCCCGAGGGATCGACCACGGCGCTGGTGGGCCGATCCGGGGCCGGGAAAAGCAGCATATTCAGTGTTCTGACACGACTCGTCGATCCCGATACCGGATACGCGACCTTGGGCGGCCACGACCTGCGCGACATGGATCTGGCCGAGCTACGGGGGCTGATCTCGGTCGTGAGCCAGGACATTCTGCTTTTCGACGAGACGCTGCGGGACAATATCACCCTCGGCCGAGATGTCCCCGAGGACCGGCTGCGCGCCGCGATCGAGGCGGCCCATCTTGAGGAGGTCTTGGCCGACTTGCCGAACGGCCTGGACACTCGCGCCGGGCCGCGGGGCAGCAACCTTTCGGGCGGTCAGCGGCAGCGCGTCGCCATTGCGCGCGCCATCCTGCGGGACACGCCGATCCTTCTGCTGGATGAAGCGACCAGCGCGCTCGACCCCCGATCCGAGCGGGCTGTGCAGGCGGCGTTGGCGACGCTATCGACGGGTCGAACGACGCTGGTCATCGCCCATCGCCTGTCGACGGTGCGGAAAGCGGACCGGATCGTGGTGCTGGACGCGGGTCGCGTGGCGGAATGCGGGGATCACGCGGGATTACTGGTGCAAAACGGGCTCTATCGGGAGTTGCACGACCTGCAATTCGGGTCATGACGGAGCTGATCGTCACCAACCTGAACCGCCGGTTCACAGGGGTGTCGGCCACGGCGGCGCGACTGATCCCCTTGCAAACGGCGCGATACGATCTGGCCGTGGCGGGCCATGCGCTGCCCGGCGGCCCGGTGCCCATCTCCCTCCGCGTCGCGCGGCGCCGAATGAGTGCCGGGCGCCCGTTCGTGATTTGGCATGTCCGCCGTAACATCGAAATGCGCGCCGCCCTTTGGACCCGCGATGTGTTGCGGCGTCCGATCCGCATCGTGTTCACGACGGCGGGCATCCGGCGGCATTCGGCGGTGCCGCGCTGGCTGATGTCGCGGATGGACGCCCTGATCGCGACGACCCCTGCCGCGGCCCAGGGCAAGCCGCATCTGCGCGCCATCGTGCCCCATGGCGTGGATTGCGAGCTGTGGCATCCGGCCGCGGATCGGCCGGCTGCTTGGGCGGCCACCGGATATCCAGGGCGGCGCGGGATCGCCTGCGTGGGTCGCATCCGGCCGGCCAAGGGGACCGATCAGTTCGTGGACGCGATGCTGGCGGTCCTCCCGAAGCATCCGGATGTGACGGCCCTGATCATCGGGCAGGCGCGGCCATCGGATGCACATTTCCTGGATGGACTCAGGGCCAAGATCCGGACCGCCGGATTGGCGGACCGGGTGGTGTTCACCGGCGAAATCGCGCCGGACGAGATGCCTGCCCTGATCCGGGCCTGTTCGTTGATCGTGCCGCTGCCGAGGGTCGAAAATTATGGGATGACACCGCTGGAAGGCATGGCATCCGGTGTCCCGTTCGTCGGATCGGACGCGGGCGCGTTCCGAACGTTCGCGGCGAATGGCGCGGCCGGGATCATCGTGGATGGGCCGGATCTGACCGCAGCCGCCTCGGCGCAGGTCAACGCGCTGCTAGCCGATCCGGACCGGCTCGGCGCCATGTCCCGACACGCGCGCAATCTGGCGACGGACCGACACTCGATCCGGGCAGAAGCGGACGGAATCGCGGAAGTCTATGAGGCGCTGTGGGCAGAGGGCAGCGCACGGGATTTGAGCGCCTCGTAGAACGGCAACGCAGCTTCCAGGAGATCTTGGCGCGCGGTCGCGGGCAACGGGCCCTCCGGGCCCGCGAAGCCGGTGGAGGCGTGGACGGAATTGTACCAGTGCCCAGCCCAGACCCCATCATAGGGTTTGGGTCCGGCAGGCCATTCAAGCATGGTATCGGACCAGGGCAACCCGATCTCAGCACAGAGACTTTTGAGCATGATCTCAGGCGCTTGTCGCAAGTCGGACGTGTCGAGCACAACGCCACCGAGCTTGTCATAGAGCGTGGCTTGAGCGGCGAAGCCGATATCGGCTTCGGTGATATCGCGCCACTTGGCCCCGTAGCTGGCGATTACGCGGGCGGGGTGGCGGATTAGGTGGATATGCGTGGCGCCGTCAACCCAATCCATGGGAAAGCCGGGATGCATATGGTGGGCCATATGCTTCTGATAGACATGCGGATTTCCATCTTTCGCGCAACGTTCGGCGACCGTCGCGGGGTCGGTCGGCTGACTGGCCAGGACGGCCTCGCGCAACGGATGATCGCGACCGGTGCGCGCCAGGTGAGCGGCGTAGAAGGGTTCGTCAATGGCATCGAAATCGGGCCGGTTGGCGAAGCTGTACATCATAGCGGTGGAAAGGTTCCGGGGGCCGGACCAGGCGGCGACAATCATGGTCTGATCCACGTCTGATATGCGTCCGACCCAGGTCGGACGTTTGCGATGACGCCGTCAATCCACATTCGGTCCCGATACCGCGCGACGGCACCGATTTGCGTCGCGGCACATCCCGGCATCGGCGGCCCACCACCACCCCGCGGCGCCGTTGTTGATCCGACGGGCACGGCGGACTTACGCTTGGGGCCTGGCGGGTCGGCCCGCCATGGGGCCCCGACGCCCTCGGCCGAGGGGTCCGAAATCTAGGGAGGAACTTGCATGCATATTCGATCCATTCGTCGAAGGGCGCCGGTGCTGATCTCGACAATCGCCTTGGCAACGGCTCTGCCGGGCCCGTCGCTGGCCCAGAACGGCCTGAACACGACGGCCCTTGGCCATGAAGTCGTCCTGTCGGGCCTGGAGAGCCCGTGGGACATGGCGTTCCTGGAGGACGGGACGATGTTCTTCACCGAGAAGTGCCACGGGCTTTCGGTGCGACTGCCCTCGGGCGAGGTAAACGCGCTGCTCGGGATGGGTGGCACAGACGGGTACCCGGCCACGGCCGACGATTTGTTCTGCGAAGGGCAAGCCGGGATGATGGGCGTCGAGGTCGACCCCGCCTTTGCCGAGAACCGCCGCATCTACGTCTATTCGACGTCGAACATGTCGGACCCGCATACCAACCGTCTGATGCGGCTGGTCGTGGCCGACGATTTCACCGGCGTCTCGGACCGGACCGATATCGTCGACGACGTGCCCTACAAGATGGCGGCCAGCGATCACCCCTTCGGCGGGCCCGGTGCCCATAATGGCGGGCGCGTGCGGTTCGGGCCGGACGGGTTCCTGTACCTGACGACAGGCGACAACCATAACGGCGAGGTGCCGCAGAGCCCGACGCTGATGGGATCGAAGATCCTGCGGATCGACGCCGACGGGGCCGCCGCGCCAGACAATGCGCCGCCCGACGGGTTCGACGCCCGGACCTATACCTATGGCCACCGCAACGTTCAGGGCATCGCCTTCCATCCCGAGACGGGCGCGGTGATCGCGGCCGAGCATGGCCCTTGGCACTCCGACGAGATCACGGTGCTGGTCAACGGCGCCAATGCGGGCTGGGATCCGCGCCCCAACATGGCGGGGCGGGGCGATTGCCCGGACAATTACTGTGGCTACATGCCCAACCAAGAAGGCGGGATGAACCGGTTCGAGCGGGCGTCTTTCATGCCGATGACCGATGTGGAGACCTATCCGGACGCGATGCCGCCCATTTGGGACAACAATGGCTGGTCCCAGGGCACCTCTTCGGCGGCGTTCCTTACGGGCGATCAATGGGGGGACTGGGACGGCAACATGGTCGTTGGTATCATGGGGATCGGGTTCGGCGGCACCCCGATCGGCCAGCGGATCGACGTGATCCAGTTCAACGACGACGTGACCGAAGTGGTGGACGTGACCGAGATGACCCTGCCCATGGAAGCCGGGCGTTTCCGGTCGGTGGTGCTTGGGCCGGACGGCGCGCTCTATGCCGCGGTGGATGAGGGCATGATCCATAGAATGATGCCGAACTGACGCAGCCTCCACCCCGCGGGAGGTTGCCCGCGGGGCCCGTCAGCCATGGGCTTCCCGGGAATCTGCCGGGGCCTCAGTGCGATCGGTCAGGCCATAGTCGCGCATGACATGGGCCACGCCCAAACGATAGTCGGAGAAGACGACCGCCCGTCCTTCGGATTGGGCGGTCCGGTGGTCCGAGAGCGCGCGCCAGCGGAGGATGGCGGCCTCGTCTTCCCAAAAGGACAGCGAGAGAAGCTTGCCGGGGTTCATAAGGCTCTGGAAGCGCTCGACAGAGATGAAGCCCTCGACCTGATCCAGAAGAGGGCGCAAATCGGCGGCGATGTCCAGGTAGTGGGCCCGGCGGCCAGGGGCCGGCTCGACTTCGAAGATGACGGCGATCATGGGGCGGGCCTTTCAGGACGGTCGATGGACTCAAGTTTCGCCGAGCAATTCTATGGCCGGAAGAACCGAAGCAGGCCGAGGCCGGCATCGGTCAAATCGGCCAGGCGGGCGACGACGTGTTCCGGGGCGATACCGGACCCGCCCTCCTCGGCGGCGGCGATGCGGGCGAGCAGACGCCGCAAGCGCCGGTGATGCAGGCCCAGCCGCGTCTGGATCGGGTCGGCGAGGATGCCGGCGAAGGTGGTGACCAAGGAGGCCGCCATGGCGAGCGCCGCGACGATCGCGACCACGGCCCAGACGGGGAGCGCGACGGGGAAGAGGCTGTACCATCCCGCCCCGAACCACGGCCCGAGCCAGAAGTCGGAGACCGCGGCCGCCCGCGCCAAGTGATCGGAGACCTGCGGCGCCAGGGACACGATCCCGGGCGTCGCAGTCCCGAAGAGCGCGACGCCGGTGGCGAGCACGATGAGCGCGGTGGTGATCTCGGCCACGGCGGAGCGGATCCCCGCGAAATCCGCGATGAGGGCGCGGTCGACGGGCCCGAGGTCGCGGCCGGCCAGAAGCTCCGTCTCGATCAAGCGCTCGACCTTGCGGGCGACGGCGGTCGGCAGCAGGATCCGCCGCGTGCAGAGCCAGGCGCCCGCACGGCGCAGGCCGATCAGCCTGAGAAGCAGTCCGGTGAGCCGCGTCAAGAGGAAGAGTGGCGCCAGGGCGACGTTCGCGGGCGCGCGCAGCAGGTCCCAGCCGAGGGCTGCGCGGTGGAGGCGCCAGGTGCCGCGGAGACCGAAATGCCGGCGTACGAAGCCGTCCAGCCGGTCGTGGGCCGCCGGTAGGATATCGTCCGGGTGTCGGTCCATCCTCGCGCCGCTCCTTCCGGTCCGCTACGGGCCTCCTTCCGATATGGCGCGTCCGCGCCGGGCTTGAAGGGGCGCACATCGGTTTGCGACGGGCCGGCCCGGCATGGGCGCCTCGTTCAGGAGGCGACTAGGTCTTTGTAGAGCGCCCGGACGCGCTCGGTCACCGGGCCCACCTGCCCGGTGCCGATCACGCGACCGTCGATCTCACCCACCGGCGTCTGGGCGCCGAAGGTGCCGGTCAGGAACGCCTCGTCGGCAGAATAGGTCTGGGCCAGCGAGAAGTTCTTTTCCCGGCAGGGGATGCCATTTGCATGGCAGAGGTCGATGACCTTCTGGCGAGTGATACCGGCGAAGCAATAGTCGCCGGTGGAGGTCCAAACCTCGCCACGGCGGACGATGAAGAAGTTGCAGGCATTGGTCGTGTTCACGAAGCCATGGATGTCGAGCATCAGGGCCTCGTCGGCGCCGGCCTTTTCGGCGGCGATGCAGGCCAGGATGCAGTTCAGCTTGGAATGGGTGTTGAGCTTCGGGTCCTGGGTCATCGGAAGGCCGCGGAGATGCGGAACCGTGGCCAGGCGAACGGGGCGCGGCAGCTTCGGCTTGGAATGCTCCATAATGATGACCATGGTCGGCCCAAAGACCGACAGGCGCGGGTGCTGAAACGGCAGGCGTTTGCGGCCGCGCGTGATCATCAGGCGGGCATGGGCGTCGGTCTCCATGCCATTGGCGGCTTGCGTGTCGAGGAGCGCCTCGGTGATCTCCCTGCGTGTGCGGCCCATGTCGAGGTCGATGGCCTTGGCCGCCTCGAAGAGGCGGTCGAGATGGTCGTCCAGGAACGACCAAGTGCCGTCATGCAGGCGCAACCCTTCCCAGATCCCGTCCCCCAGCATGAACCCGGAATCGTAGACGGACACGGTGGCTTCGGCCTTGGGTTTGAGCACGCCGTCGACCCAGATCAGCAACCGTTCATTGCGGGGATCGTCTTCGGTATCGTGGGTACTGGTGTCGGTCTGCATATCCCGCAGGCTGACGTCACGGGGGCGTGATTTGCAAGTGCGCGGCGATGGACGGACACTAGACCCTCATTCGGAGGACCGATCCATGGCTAATTCCGGACGTCACACCATCCGCCTGTCGATGCTGGCGCTTGCCATTCTGGCGGGGCTGGCCTTGCACAAGGTCGATCAGAAGGCACAGGCCGAATGCCATTCGTGCCTGAAGCCCGCAGCCGAGGCGGTGAAGTCCTAAAGGAACGCGGCGGCGTTGTTGATGAGGATCGTGCGGAGCACGAAAATCCCCAGGATAACCACCAGGGGCGCCAGATCGAGGCCGCCCATTTGCGGCAGGGCACGTCGGATCGGGCCGTAGACCGGCTCCAGCAAGCGGTTCAGACCATCCCAGATTTGCGCGACGATGGGCTGACCCAGGTTCAGCACGCCGAACGAGATCAGCCAGGACAGGATGATGTGGATGATGACGATCGTCTGCGCCACCGACAGCAACATCATGATGATCTGGAAGAGGGACGTCATGGGCGGGCCTTTCTGGTTCATGTCGATCTAGGGGCGTTAATCCGGGGCCGCAAGTTGGCGCGACGTCCGCGTTGACGTTTGCGTAAAGACGGCCCAGGGGCCGCGCATGTATCCGCTGATCCGCTTCGCCCATGCGATCCTGTCGAACCGCTCCGCCCCGCGCCTGGGCGTGACCGACACCCATGTAAGCCATCATCTGTGCTGGCCATGGGACATCGACCCATGGCTGGAGTTGAACAACGGCCGGATCCTGACGCTCTATGACCTGGGCCGAATGGGGGCTGGCGCGCGGATCGGGTTGGTCGAGGCGTTGCGCAAGCGACGGTGGGGGCTGGCGGTGGCCGGTTGCTCGGTCCGGTACCGCAAGCGGATCACGGCGTTTCAGCAGATCGAGATGCGGACCCGCTGCGCGGGCTGGGATTCGCGCTTCATCTATGTGGTGCAATCCATGTGGGTCAAAGGCACCTGCTGTTCCCAGGCCTTGCTGCGCACGGCTGTCACGTCAAGTGACGGCACCGTGCCGCCCAGCACGGTGATGGCAGAACTGGGCTGGACGGAGGTCGGACCGGAGATGCCGGATTGGGTGACCGCCTGGATCGAGGCCGAAAGCACCCGGCCTTGGCCACCGGAGCGAGATTAGGGCCCGGCAAGATCTCTGGCCGGACCGCCCGGCGCGGGAAGTGGCCGACCCTGCGGACGTCTGGCGGTTGGGTTGGAAGATTGCCCGATGCGGCATAGAGTTGGGACTGAAGGCCGGATTGGGCGTCGCGGCCCGGCAGCCGGATCATCTTCGGAGATGTGCGTATGGGCAAATGGCAAAAAATCGCATCGGTTCTGATTGTCGCTACGGCTTTCGCGGCTGCCGGTTTGGCCGGGTCGAGTACGGCCCAATCGAATGGCCAAGGGGCCTCGCAACTGGCGACGTCGATTCAGCCTGACCTGAACCTCTTGGGATTTGACGATGTGGATGCGCAATCGCTGAGCCTGCGCCAATTGGGCGCGATCCGCAGCGCGTTTTCCGCCATCGGGACAGGGATGAAGGTGATCGACGTGCAATTTCGGGTGCAGGCCATTCTGGACAGCGACGGCTACAGCACCTTCGAGGGTGTGCGGGTCGACGGCACCCGGGTCGGTAACTTCTAGGACATTTGGCGCAGCGCCGGGCCGCGCAATGCCGCGCGCGAGAGCGGTTGCGCGGATTGCGCGCATTTGGGCGGGAGGCCGGAAGGACAGGCGCCGATCAGCGTTGCATCCCCCCGCCTGCCCCGGCAGGGTCGCGGCGCGGAGGGACGTGGATGAGCAACCCCGAAACGGTCGCGGCGCCGAGGCCTGACCCAGCGCCCTCGCCTGCGGCGGGGCGGCGCATCCAGGGTTGGATGATGTTCGACTGGGCCTCGCAGCCCTGGTTTACGCTCTGCCTCACCTTCGTCTTCGGACCTTACTTTACGGCCACGGTGGCCGACACCTTGATGGGCGACGGCATGATCGAGGGCTCGGCGGATGCACGGGCCCAGCAAATGTGGTCACTGACGCTGACCGTGATCGGGATCACCATCGCGCTGAGCGCGCCCTTGCTGGGCGCCGTGGCCGACCGGTCGGGGCGGCATATGCGGTGGGTGGCGATCTTTTCGGTCTTCTACGTTCTGGGCACCAGCGCGCTGTGGCTGATGGTGCCCGACGGGTCGGGCATTTGGATCGCCCTGGCGGGCTTTGCCCTGGCCATGGTCGGCGCGGAATACACGACGATCTTCACCAATGCGATGCTGCCCGGCCTCGCCCCCCGCGATCAAATCGGGCGGATCTCCGGCACCGGCTACGCGCTGGGCTATGCGGGCGGCGTCGTCGCCCTGGCGATCATGTTGCTGCTGTTCGTCGATGACGAAGCGGGCCGCACCTTCCTGGATGGCGTGCCAGCCTTCGGCCTGGACGGCACCGCGCGCGAGGGGACGCGGATCGTCGGGCCGTTCACGGCGCTTTGGTACGCGCTGTTCATGATCCCCTTCTTCTTATGGGTGCGGCAACCCGCGCCGGTGCAGGCAGTTCGGGTCACGCTGCGGGACGCCTGGGCGGATGTGGTGGCCTTGGTCAAACAGGTGCCGGGACGGCGCAGCTTGGCGGCGTATCTGGCCGGGTCGATGCTGTACCGCGACGCCTTGGCGGCGCTCTATTCCTTCGGCGGCGTCTACGCGACGCTGGTTCTGGATTGGGAAACGACGCAGATCGGCATCTTCGGCATCCTGGGCGCGATAACGGCGGCCGTCGCCAGTTGGATCGGCGGCCGATTGGACGGTGCCCACGGGCCGAAGCCGGTGATCGTGGGGGCAACGCTGATCCTCACGATTGTCGTTATTCTTCTGAGCGCCATGACCACCGGAACACTATTCGGATATGCTCTCCGAACCGACTTTGTCGCGAACGCCCGCATTGTCGAGATCGCACTCGGTGAGACATTCGGGACTGCTGACGTGCTTTTCCTTCTCATCGGCGCCGTGATCGGCGGCGCGGGCGGCGTGCTGCAAGCGGCCAGCCGAACCATGATGGTCCGCCATGCCGATCCCGGGAAGGCGACCGAGGCCTTCGGGCTCTATGCCCTAGCTGGGAAAGCGACGGCCTTTGTGGCGCCGGCCGCCATCGGCTTTGCGACATGGCTGACGGATTCCGCTCGTTTGGGCATTATTCCCGTCGCGATCCTCTTCCTCGCCGGGCTGGTTCTGCTACGCTGGGTCGACCCGGACGGAGACCGATGATGCGCCTGATCGCCCTCGCCCTTTTCATGATATCTGCCCTGCCCGCCCAGGCCCAATTGGCCAAGGACCTGTTCGGCGCCCAGCCCAGCGCTTCGGCCCAGGCGGCGCAGCCCTTCGGCTCCTACGCCCGGGGCTGCGCCGCGGGTCTGGTCGAATTGCCCGAAACAGGGCCGTCCTGGCAGGCCATGCGGCTCAGCCGGAACCGGAACTGGGGCCACCCCGAACTGATCGACCTGGTGCAGGACATCGGCACGCATATGGACCGAATCGGATGGGGTGGCATCTATGTGGGCGACCTCAGCCAACCGCGCGGCGGCCCGATGCTGACCGGGCACCGGTCGCACCAGATCGGGCTGGATGCGGATATCTGGCTGTATCCGGCGGTGGACATGACTCTGTCGCGCCGCGAGCGGGAGGATATCTCCGCCATTTCCATGCGCCGGGCCGAAGGGGCGTTCGTGAACGACAATTGGGGCCGGGGGCAGCATGAGTTGGTGAAGAAGGCTGCGCAAGATCCGCGTACCGCCCGCATTTTCATTTTCGCGGGCGCCAAGGTGCAGATGTGCGAGGATGAAACCGGCGACCGCGCCTGGCTGCGCAAGGTCCGACCCTGGTGGGGGCACCATTTCCATATGCATGTCCGCATTTCCTGCCCACGCGGCGCCGTGGGCTGCGTGAACCAGGACCCGCCCCCGCCCGGTGATGGCTGCGCCGAGGCGCGGCAATGGCAACAGAACATCCTGAACCCGCCGCCCCCCGACCCCAACGCCGCCCCGCCGCGTCCCCGGCGCGAATTGGTGATCGCCGATCTGCCGCCGCAATGCTCCGCCGTTCTGTCCGCACCGGCACGCTGATCCTGACGCTTCTGGCGTTCCCCGCCACCGCCGCCGAGTTCCTGGGCAGCCATACCTGGCAATCCGGGCTTGAGCCGGCGGGCGGATATTCGGCGCTGTGGCTCGGGCCGGATGGAATCACCTTCGTGGCGATTTCGGATCGGGGCGCCTGGGTCGAAGGCATCTTGATGCGCGATGTGACGGGGGCAGTGGACGGTGTGCGCGTCTCGGCCAGCGGGCCGCTCCTCCGCTCGACCGGAGAGAGCCTGCGCGCCGGAGAGACGGATTCGGAATCCATCGCTCGGACGACCGAGGCATTCTATGTGGGGTTCGAGGGACAGCACCGGGTGATGCGCCACGCCACCATCGCGGGGGCGCCCCAACGGATGGATCAGGCCGAGGCCTTCGACGACTTGCAGACCAATTCGGGCCTCGAGGCGCTGGCGGCGGATGCCAGCGGGGTGGTCTACGCAATCCCCGAGCGGTCGGGACGGCTGACCCGGCCGTTTCCGGTTTACCGCTTGCGCGACGGAATATGGGACCAACCCTTTGCCCTGCGGCGGGATGGAATGTTCCTCGTGGCCGGGGCCGATATCGGGCCGGATGGGCGGCTTTATCTGCTTGAGCGAGACCTGGGCCTGCTGGGCTTCCGGACGCGCGTGCGGAGTTTCGATCTGACGGGCGGGGACGAGCGGTTTGAACTGGAAACCGGGGGTGGCGTGCATGACAATCTGGAAGGGTTGTCGGTCTGGCGGGATGCCGATGGACGGCTGCGGGCGACGATGATTTCAGACGACAACCTGCGGACCTGGCTTCAACGAACGGAGTTCGTGGATTACATCCTGGGCGAAACCAGCGGCGCGCCCGATGGCTAACCTTGCAGGGGGCTCTGCCCCCGTCGCCAAAGGCGACTCCCCCGAGGTATTTCCAGCCAGAGGAAGAGAAGTGGGGGCCGACGCTCAGCCGCATCCGCGTCGGCCTGAAGCGACCCGTCCTTAACCAGAGACATCCGCGAAAGACAAAGCGCGCACAACATTTTGGCCATGCAAGCGTTTCGCGAAAGGCTGTGGTTCAGGTTCTTTCGCGAAACGCCTTGACGGCAAGGATAACCCGGCGTCCTATCCTGACACGGTCAGCACTCCTTCCGCCTGTTCCGCCCAATCGGACATCGCACGTTAACCTTAACGCGCCCTTCTTCCTCTGGCCGGAAATACCTCGGGGGGAGTCCGCAGGACGGGGGGCTGGCCCCCCCTGCGATCTCATCCCTCGACCCGGCCGGGGATGTGCTCGCGACGGGTGCGGGGCAGCGGCCAGTTCTCCATCAGCTCCAGTGCGTCTTCAGCGGTTTCCACAAAGCGGAACAGGTCCAAATCATCCTCGCCGATTGTGCCGGCATCCAACAGCGCGTCCCAATTGATGATCCGGCGCCAGAAGTCTTCTCCGAAGAGCAGGAAGGGCACCCGCTCCATCCGGCCCGTCTGGATCAGGGTCAGGGCCTCAAACGTCTCGTCCAATGTGCCGAACCCGCCGGGGAAGACGCAGATCGCGGCGGCGCGCATCAGGAAATGCATCTTCCGGATTGCGAAATAGTGGAAATTGAAGCTCAGCTCGGGCGTGACGAATTCGTTGGGCGCCTGTTCATGGGGCAGCACGATGTTGAGACCGATGGACCGCCCGCCCGCATCCACGGCTCCACGGTTACCGGCTTCCATGACGCCGGGCCCGCCGCCGGTGACGACGACGTTTTCGCGGCCCCCGCTGTCGCGCAGCGATCGCTCCGTCACCAAACGCGCGAAGGTGCGGGCCTCTTTGTATTGGTCCGACAGCTGGCGCAGCGTTGCGGTCTGCGCCCGGTCCCGCTCCTCCGGGCGGCGGATGCGGGCGCCGCCGAACATGACGACGGTGGACGCCACCTCCGCCTCGTCCATCATCAGCGTCGGTTTCATCAGCTCCAATTGCAGACGGATCGGACGCAGATCCTCTCGGCACAGGAAGTCGTCGTCGGTGAACGCCAAACGATACGAAGGAGAGCGGGTCTGGGGTGTGTCGGGCACGCCCCGCGCCTCGTCCGCGTCTTCACGGGACCGGCGGAGCGGGTGGAAACGGTCTTGGGCCATGGCGTCGTCTTTCTGAGCGGGTTAGCAGCGGCCTAACAGGTCGGAAGGGCGGGCGCGATATGGATTGGATGGCAGACATCGACGCGGCGCGGGCCCGGATCGCAGGGCATGCGCGCGTGACGCCGGTCGCGCGGCTGACCCTTGGCGGGTTCGACATCGACGTCAAGCTGGAGCAGATGCAGCATACCGGCAGTTTCAAGGCCCGCGGCGCCTTCAACACGCTGTTGTCGGCCCCGGTTCCGACGGCGGGGATCGTGGCGGCATCGGGCGGCAACCATGGGGCCGCGGTGGCCTTCGCGGCGCGGGCATTGGGGCATGCGGCGCATGTCTTCGTGCCCGAGGTCGCGGGCCCCGCGAAGACCGCCCTGATCGAACGGACCGGCGCCGCTTGCCACGTGGTGCCCGGCCTCTATGCCGATGCCTTGGCCCAGGCCCAGCGCCACGAAGCCCAGACCGGGGCCATGCAAGTGCATGCCTATGACGCGGTCCCCACCGTGGCCGGCCAAGGAACCCTGATGGCCGAGTGGGAGGCGCAGGGCCTGCAAGCCGACACGATCTTGATCGCCGTCGGTGGCGGCGGGCTGATCGCCGGGGCACTCGCCTGGCTGCAAGGCCGACGCAAGGTCGTGGCGGTGGAGCCGGAGACATCCCAGGCGCTCCATGCCGCCTTGGCCGCAGGGGCGCCGGTGGATGTCGACGTCTCCGGCGTCGCAGCCAACGCGCTAGGGGCCAAACGGGTGGGGGACATCTGCTTCGGTCTCGCCCGCGATGTGGGATGCGATAGCGTCGTGGTGTCGGACGACGCCATCCTTGCGGCCCAGGCGACGCTGTGGCGTGAAGCGCGGCTCTGGACGGAACCGGCCGGCGCCTGCGCCTTGGCGGCGCTGACCTCGGGCGCCTATCTGCCCGCGCCGGGCGAGCGGGTGGCCGTGCTGATCTGCGGCGCGAACCCCGCGCCCGATCCACTCGGGTGAGGCGCGCGTTGTCCCCGGACTTGATCCGAGGACACCAGAATGAGCATGCCGAGATCTAGAAGCGTCGGGTCAAGTGGAGCATGATGGTCTCCTCGCCAGGATTGGTGTCGTCGATACTGGCATTGGATTTATGGCTAATCGAAACGCCCAGCCAAGTCTCAGATGCAACACGGCGCGAGACGCCGATCAAGCTGCGAAATTCGATGACGCTGCCCAGGTCCAGTCCGCTGCCCTGGGTATAGACCCCTGGCATGACGCTCGCTTCCACGCGCCAGGACTCGGCGAAGGGGCGGATCACAACCAGGCCTGCGCCAATCCAGATGTCGGAATCGGTGTCCAGTTCGACCGCGCCACCGAAGCCCAGTTCGGTGGCGCCGAAGCGGCGGAACGGTTCGGCGCGGAGTTCGACGGCGATGCCCCCCGCCTGGGCGCCGTCATCCAAGCCGACGGCGCCCAGGCCGAAGGAGAGTTCGGCCGCAGCGACCGGGATTGAAGACAAGGCGAGGAAGAGGGCGGCGAGGCGGCGCATGGAAGGCCTTTCTGGCGAAGTCTGTCTTGGCCTATAGCACGCCTTCGCAGCGACCGCCGGGTCTTAAAGCCGCGACAGGACCAGGCCCCCAGCCACCAGCGCAAGCGCCGCCACGCGGCGCCACGTGACGGGCGTGACCGGCGCCCCGAAGGCCCCCAGCGCGTCCAAGACCAGAGCCGCCCCGAGTTGACCGAACAACAATGCGGCCATCGCCGTCAGGATCCCGATGACGGGGACCGCCCAGAGCATGGACCAGACGACGGCGGCCCCCAGCAAACCGCCGCCCCAATAGAGGAGCGGGACGCCGACCGATCGCCCGAAAGCCGCCCCGTCCCCCAAAGCCAGGGTCAGGATCAACAGGGCCGCGAAGCCGACCCCGAAGGAGATCGCGGCGGCCGCGACGCCGCTTTCGATCTGTTTGCCCAAGGACGCGTTCAGCGGCGCCTGGATGGCGAAGCCCACGCCCACCGCGAAGACGACGGCCACGGGGATCAGGATCGAGGGGGACAGGGCCATGGGCGCGCTCCGGTTGTGCGGGTCAGGCGTGGTGGATAAGACGCCCACAGTCAACGGAAGGGTCAGGGCCATGTCGAACGAACAGCTCGAAGTCGCCATCGAAGCCGCTTGGGAGGCCCGGGACGGGATCACACCCCAAACCGGCGGCGAAACGCGGGAGGCCGTGGAGGACACGCTGGAGGCGCTGGATCGCGGCGATCTGCGCGTGGCCGAGAAGCGCGGCCAGGATTGGCACGTGAACCAATGGGCCAAGAAGGCGGTGCTGCTGGGCTTCCGACTGAAGGACATGGAGATGCAGCCCGGCTCGACCCAAGGCGGGGCCTGGTGGGACAAGGTCGACAGCAAGTGGAAGGATTGGGGCGACAATCGCTGGCGCGAAGCGGGCTTCCGCGCCGTGCCCAACTGCGTGGTGCGCAAATCGGCCTATATCGCGCCGGGCGTGGTGCTGATGCCCTCGTTTGTGAATCTGGGGGCCTATGTGGACAGCGGGACCATGGTGGATACCTGGGCCACGGTGGGGTCCTGCGCCCAGATCGGCAAGAACGTGCACCTGTCGGGCGGTGTCGGCATCGGCGGCGTGTTGGAGCCGATGCAGGCGGGGCCGACAATCATCGAAGACAATTGCTTCATCGGCGCCCGGTCCGAGGTGGTCGAGGGCTGCATCGTGCGCGAGGGCTCGGTGCTGGGCATGGGCGTGTTCATCGGGCAATCGACCAAGATCGTGGATCGGGACAGCGGCGAGGTCACCTATGGCGAGGTTCCGGCCGGGTCGGTCGTCGTGGCGGGCTCGTTGCCGTCGAAGAACGGCGTGCATCTTTATTGTGCGGTGATCGTGAAGCGGGTGGATGAGCGGACGCGGTCGAAGACCTCGATCAACGAGCTGTTGCGGGATTGACGGCTATTCGATCAGCGGATCGCCATCCTCGTCGGCAAGACCGACGGCGCCGTGCGAGTGGCCGGGCATGGCACGACCGAAGCGACGGACCAACTGACGATAGGTGAAGCCCAATTCCGAGCCTTTGCAGAGCTTTTCACCCGCCAAGGTGAAGAGCGCGCAGCCGCCGCCAGCGGCCATCATGCGGTATCCCTTTGCGGACAGGCGGCGGTCCAGATCCCCCCATGAGACGGCCTGGCCGATGTCGCGAGCGAGGAGCGTCTGCAAGGACGCGACGAGCGCCTCATCCGCCCGATTGGGCGTCTTCGGCGGTTTGCACCGGCGGCGCAGTTCCTCGGCCACCGCCTGCCGGACCACCTGTCCGGGCGTCACGTCGAACCTCGTAGCCAACGCCTTCACGGCCTCGGCCATCTCTGCCGGCATTCGAATCGTCACGTCCCGCGTCCGCATGGCGTGACCGTTACAAATCAAGCTTAACGATTTCTGAACTCAGAGCGGGCGAAAGTGATCGGACGATGCCTCGTAGATCTCCAGCCCACCCGCCGTGATGCCGTTCCAGAGACCATGCAGCACGAGATCCGCCGCCTCGACCGCCGCGGAGACGAACGGAAACGTCATCACGTTGTCCAGCGACACCAACACCGCCTGCTTCTCCAACGCCTCGCACCTTGCGTCGTCATCGGCGATGTCCTTCACCCTCCCCCACCCAGGCCGCAGCAGGTCCATCCAGCGGCCGGTAAAGCTCCCGGGCCGTTCCAATTCCGGTGCATGGCCGGAACACATCGCCTTGCACCCCACCGCGCCGCCGCAAAGCGAATGCCCCAGCACCATGATCTGCGACACATGAAGCGCGGTCACCGCATATTCCACCGCCGCCGAGGTGCCGTGATGAAGGCCATCCGGCTCGAACGGCGGGACCAGATTGGCGATGTTGCGATGGACGAAGAACTCGCCCTATTCGGCCCCGAACATGGCGGCCACATTCACCCGGCTGTCGCAACAGCAGATCGCCATGACGCGCGGCCGCTGCCCCTCGACGGCCAGATGTCTGTACCCGGCGGCATTCTCAGCGAAAGTCGTGGCTTTCCAGCCTTGATATCGCTGCACCAAGGAGGCGGGCAGCGGCTTGGCATGTCTCATGGCGCCCCGTTCAATCGCCGTCCCGGCCTCCTCTAGCCGCTCCGGGCCTGGCGCGGAAGTCCTGTCCAATTGTCCGGATGCGCCCGATCGGCGCCATGGTTCACGCCAGGGTTTCGCCCGGATCGGGCGGCATCTGTCTGTGCAACGCCCGGCACACCGACCGGACATGCCTGACACGGAGATCCGCCATGACGGCCACCTGCACTTCACTGCCTGCCCACCCCCGCGTCGATTTCGACGAAGCCGTCTTGGCGACCTTCTGCGACCGGTACGGCGCGACGGCCGAGGCCGAGTTGGCCGAAATCCTGACCCGGGTGGAAACCCTTCTCGCCATGGCCGGCCTACAGGTCGAGCAGGGCCACCTTGGCGGATTGCGCCGCAGTTGCGAGGACCTGCTGCCGCTGGCCGAATCGGTCGGCATGTGTTCGTTGCAGCGGGCCACGCGCGGCGTCTTGGATTGCCTGACCACCGGCGATCCGGTGGCGCTGTCGGCCTGCGGCGCGCGGCTGGCGGCCATGGGCCGCCCCGAGACCTTCCGCGACTGGAGCACGATCCCCGACAACACTGTCGCCTGACCTGGTCGCAACCGGCTTGCGGCGGGGGCGCGGACGGCTAGTGTAGCGCCGATTGTCGACGGGTGCCCGTCGCCCCGCGACCGAGGACCTGGATGCCGCCACGTTTTGCCCCGCCCGATACCCGCGCGATCCCGTTGCGGATCGTGCCCGAGGCGGGTTTCGACGAATGGCTGGATCGCCAGGACGAACCGGTCCAGGACTGGGTGCTGTCCAACGGCTTCAAGGGCCGGGCCGGCCAGGTGTTGCGTGTGCCCGGCCCAGACATGTCGGTGGCCAAAGTGCTTTTCGGCTGGGGCGGCGCGAAGGACCGGGCACGCACCCGGTTCTTGATCGCGCGCGCGGCGACGGCCTTGCGCAGCGGCACCTATGCCCTGGACGGTGAACTGACGACCAACGAAGTCGAGGAGGCCGCGCTGGGATGGCTGCTCTCCGCCTACAGATTTACGCGCTATGCGGGCGCCGCGTCCGACGGTGCCGCCCTGAAAGTGCCACGCGGCGTCGATGCGGCGCGGCTCGAAGCCATTGCGGCGGGCGAAATCCTGACACGCGATCTGATCAACACGCCCGCCTCGGACATGGGCCCGGCCGACCTGGAAGCGGCGACGCGTGCCTTGGCCGAACGCCACGGGGCCAGCGTCGAGGTGACCGAGGGCGATGCGCTTTTGTCGACCAATTTTCCCCTGATCCATGCGGTCGGGCGGGCCTCGACCCGAGCGCCACGCTTGATCGACCTGCGTTGGGGCGATGACGGGCCGCAAGTCACCCTGGTCGGCAAGGGGGTCTGCTTCGACACGGGCGGGCTGAACCTAAAGCCCGGCAGCTCCATGGGGCTGATGAAAAAGGACATGGGCGGCGCGGCGACCGTCCTCGGCCTGGCGTCCATGATCATGTCGACGGGGCTGGGTCTCCGGCTCCGGGTGCTGATCCCCGCGGTCGAAAATGCGGTCGCGGGCGACGCCGTTCGGCCCGGCGACATCCTGACGGCCCGCAACGGCAAGACGGTCGAGATCAACAACACCGATGCCGAGGGGCGGCTGGTCCTGGCCGATGCCCTGGCGCTCGCGGCAGAGGAGACGCCGGACTTGACGGTCTGCATGGCCACCCTGACCGGCGCCGCGCGTGTGGCCGTCGGCCCGGACCTCTCGCCGTTCTACACCGATGACGATGCCCTGGCGCTGGCCTTGTCCCAGGCCGCCAAGCGCGTGCGCGACCCGGTCTGGCGGATGCCGCTGCACCGGCCCTATGACGCGATGATCGAACCCGGCATCGCCGATCTGGACAATGCACCGTCGGGCGGTTTCGCGGGGTCGATCACGGCGGCCCTGTTCCTGGACCGCTTCGTCCCCGACACCCATCGTTTCGTGCATTTCGACATCTACGGCTGGCAGCCCAAGCCCGAACCCGCGCGCCCCAAAGGCGGCGTCGGCATGGGCGCCCGCGCCCTCTTCGACGCGCTTCCGGGGCTTCTTGATCTGTGAGCGAGCTTGACCCCCGCATGACACCGGCAAACGGGCACGCGGCCGCGCATGAATTGCGCGGCATCGTCGAGGCCACGCGCTACGTCAAAGGCATGGTGCGCAGCGTGCAGCAACCCATCGTGAACCTGTCGGACGCCCCCCGCGGCGACCGCGCCAGCCAATTGCTGTTCGGCGAGGGGTTTCGCGTCATCGACGAACGCGACGGTTACGCCTTCGGCCAAGCCCTGCGGGACGGCTATTGTGGCTACGTCCTGGCCGCCGCGCTCTCCCGCCAAGAGGCGGCGACCCATTGGGTCGCCGCCCCGGCCACGCATCTCTATCCGAAACCTCGGCTAAAAACCCCGCCCGAAGTCTCGCTGTTCTTCGGCAGCCATGTGCGCGTGGTGTCGGATGCGGGCGAGTTCCAGAAGATCTCGACCGGCCATTTCATCCCCGCGGGACATCTCCAGCCGCTGCGGGCGCGCTTCGGCGACTGGGTCGGTGTGGCGGACATGTTCCTGGGCACTCCTTATCTCTGGGGCGGGTCGTCGCGCTGGGGCATTGATTGTTCCGGCTTGGTCCAAACGGCGCTGACCGCCTGCGGCCTCGACTGTCCGCGCGACAGCGATCAGCAGCGGGCCGTTGGCCGCGAACTCCACCCGGAGGAGCCGTTGCAACGCGGCGACCTGATCTTCTGGCAGGGCCATGTGGGATTCATGTCCGATCCCGAGACCCTGCTTCATGCCAATGCCCATCACATGGCCGTCGCCTACGAATCTCTGGCCGGGGCCCAGGCCCGCATCGCGTCCAGCGGCGCCGCCGGGACGGGCACCGGCGAGATCGCGATGCGGCGGCGACCAGGCCGGGATTGAAGCTGAAGCGGGCGCCGATTCCCCCAACGGCATCTTGGCATGACCGAAAGCGTGCGTATCTAACGTGATGTCACCCCAACGCATAACCCGGAGATGCGCATGGTCCGCACCCTGATCACCCCCGTCCTATTTCTGCTGGCCCTGCCATCGACCGCGCATGAATACGCCGTTGGCGGCTTGTCGATCATCCACCCTTACGTGATCGCCACGGCCCCGAACGCCCCCGTTGCGGGCGCTTACATGACCATCGTCAACACGGGCGGCGACGATGTCCTGCTGTCCGCGGAGGTGCCGGATACCAAAGCGGGGCTGGTCCGGCTGCACGACACCTCGATAGAAGACGGAATCATGCGAATGATCGAGGTCGAAGGTGGCATCCCGATCCCAGCCGGGCAGACGGTCACGCTGGAAAGCGGCGGCCTGCACCTGATGCTCATGCAATTGCCCCAAGGATTGGCCGATGGCGATCTAGTACCGGCAACCCTGACGTTCCAAGAAGCCGGGGACGTCCAGGCGGTGTTTCTAGTGCAGGATCGGGACGCGGCGGTGACGGGCCACCACGGACATGGCGGCTGAGAGAGAGGCGCGCGGCCGCTAATCCACCGACCGGATCAGCTTCCGCTCCAGCACGCGCAGCACGGTCTTTAGATCGTGCCCGCGTCGCAGAACCCGTCCATCCATTCCGATCACGGCATACATGCCTTGCTTGGCCGCCATCTTCGGGCGCTTTTCGATCCGGTACATGGGCTGCTCGGCCGTTCGCCGGAAGACCGAAAAGATCGCCACGTCGCGCAGGCTGGAAATCCCGTAATCCCGCCAGTCGCCCGCCGACACGAAACGCCCGTAGAGCGACAGGATAACGTTCAGCTCGGTCCGGTGGAAATTCACCGTCTCCGCAGTGGGGAATTGGCTGGGCGCGTTCATGCCGTGTGAAAGTGGCCCGCGCGGCGGACCAGATCAAGAGCGCAGTTCGCGCCCTCTGGAAACAGGTCGTAAACCCTGCCTCACCATCGCCATGAAATGGCCCGCGCGGGGGCACGGCGGCTCCCACGAATCGCCCGAGGCCACGATCATACCAGCATCAGTAGGAGCGAGAGCTCGGGCCCCCGGGGCGGCGTTTCACAGCCCCCACCCAGTGCGCCAATCTGGGGGCCACTACTAACACCTCAATGATTTCAGTCGTCAGTGAGACGGCCCCATCCCAAAGGATGGGGCCGACCCACGTTCAGACATGTCTCGACGATTTCCGGCGCCGCGACGCATGCTCGGGCCCGTAAATGCCGCGGGGATGACCTCCGGCCTCGTCTTGGCGATCCCGGGTCCACGACCGTCTGCGGGAACGTCCGCTCCAAACCGGCCCCATCGCGTCTTCCCGACGGCGTCAAGCGCGGACGATCTTCTCGTAAGCCTCCGAGATATCGCGCGTGATCGCGCCAACCTCGAAGGTGTAATCCCCGATTTGCCCCACGGGCGTCACCTCTGCCGCAGTCCCCGTCAGCCAGCATTGCTCGAAGCTTTCAAGCTCTTCCGGCATGATATGGCGCTCGTGAACCTTGATCTGACGATCCTTCAACATTCCCACGACCGTCTGCCGCGTGATGCCGTTCAGGAAGCAATCCGGGTCGGGCGTATGCACCTCCCCGTCCTTGACGAAGAAGATGTTGGCCCCCGTCGCCTCGGCCACATAGCCGCGATAATCGAACATCATGGCGTCCGAACAGCCCTTCGCCTCGGCCGCGTGCTTCGACATGGTCGCAATCATGTAAAGCCCGGCTGCCTTGGCCTTATAAGGCGCCGTCTCGGGCGAGGGCCGCTTCCACTTGGCAATGTCCAGCTTGGCGCCCTTCATTTTGGCGTCGCCGTAATAGTTCCCCCACGCCCAGGTCGCGACGGCCATCCGCACCGGGTTCTTCATGGACGACACGCCCATATCCTCGCCCGCGCCGCGCCAGGCCAGGACGCGGACATAGGCATCCTCCAGCCCGTTGGCCTTCATCGTCTCGTATTTGGCCGCCTCGATCTCATCGACGGTCCAGGGGATCTCCATGTCCAGTTCACGTCCCGACGCGATCAGTCGTTCGGAATGCTTCCGGCTCTCGAAGATGGTGCCGCCATAGGCCCGCTCGCCCTCGAAGACCGACGAGGCGTAATGCATGGCATGGGTCAACAAGTGGACATTCGCATCGCGCCAATCGACCAGCTTGCCGTCCATCCAGATCTTGCCGTCCAGCTCCGCATAGGACCCAGCCATGACACTTCCTTTCGTTCGTTACCCGAAAACTACCGTTTCGGACATAATATTGCGCCAAATCTGGACGTCGCTAACAATCGACCCTTGGAATGTCAACAAGGCTGACGTAGTTTGCCCGCCATGGACGATCATAGCGATACCCTTCTGTTCCTGACCGACGAACAGCTGCGCCGCGCGATCGAGGCCATGTTCTTCGCCTATCGCGGCTTCACCGCCGACCCGGACCGGATCCTGGCGGCCCGTGGTTATGGCCGCGCCCATCACCGGGCGATCCACTTCATCCACCGCACACCGGGGACCACCGTGAACAACCTTCTGGGCATCCTGGGCGTGACAAAACAATCGCTGAACCGGGTCCTGCGAACCCTCGTCGAAGACGGGTTGGTCGACTCGCGCATCGGCACCCGCGACCGGCGCGAACGGCATCTGACCCTGACGCAGGACGGCGAAACGTTGGAGGCCGAGCTGTCGACCGCCCAGCGCGCGCGGATGCGCGCCGCCTTCCGCGAAGCCGGGCCTGGCGCGGTGGCTGGATTTCGGACCGTTCTCGAACATATGATGGATCCGGAACAGCGGCGGCACTTCGCTGCGGTCAGGGACGGCGAGAGATGAGCGACGAAGTTCCCAACCATCAGGCCCATGTCCTGTTGGTGGATGATGATGAGCGGATTCGGACGCTTCTGCAGAAGTTCCTGGTGCGCAACGGCTATCTGACGACGGCCGGCCGCGATGCCGAACATGCGCGGCGATTGCTTGGGGGGCTCGATTTCGACATCGCGATCCTCGACGTGATGATGCCCGGCGATGACGGCATCACGCTCTGCGCGGAAATCCGCGAGACGCGGGACATGCCGATCCTGCTGCTGACCGCCAAAGGCGAAACCGGGGACCGGATCTCGGGTCTGGAAGCCGGGGCGGACGATTACCTGTCGAAACCCTTCGAGCCCAAGGAATTGCTGCTGCGCATGAAAGCGATCCTGCGCCGCGCGCCCCAGGCGCCGGGCGCCTTGCCGAAGATGCTGCAACTGGGCCCGATCCGCTACGACATGGAACGGGGCGAGATGTTTCACGGGCAGGAGCAGGTGCGCCTGACCGCGACCGAGACATCCCTGATGCGGATCTTCGCCGCCACCCCGCACGAGCCCGTCAGCCGCACTACCCTGGTCGAAAAGCTGGGCCGCGACGGCGAGCTTTCGGGCGAGCGGGCGGTCGATGTGCAGATCACCCGGCTGCGGCGCAAGCTGGAACCCGACCCGAAGCAGCCGCGCTATCTGCAAACGGTACGCGGCGAAGGCTATATGTTGGCGCCCGATTGAGAGCGCCGGGGGTTTCACACCCCCGGACCCCCGTGAGGTATTTCTGGCCAGAGGAAGAGGAGGACCGCGTTGACCCTGGTCATCACCCACGAGGCTGCGTTGGATCACGTGACGCCGCCGGGCCACCCGGAACGGGTCGACCGGCTGCGCGTCATCCACCAAGCGCTGGCCGATATGGACGTGTCTCGCAAGGCGGCGTTGGAGGCCACCGACGCGCAGATCGCCCGCTGTCATCCGCGGAGCTATATCAACGCGCTGACCGAGGCCGCGCCCGCCGATGGCTTCGTGCAACTCGATGCCGATACGCACATGTCGCCCGGCACCCTGCGCGCGGCGCGGTTGGCGGTGGGCGGCGCCATCCAGGCGGTTGATGCGGTCATGGCGGGCGAGGCGCCGAATGCCTTCGTCGCCATGCGCCCACCCGGCCATCATGCGGAAACGGCGCGGCCCATGGGCTTTTGCCTGTTCGGAACTGTGGCCATCGCCGCCAAGCACGCCATGGAAACCCACGGCCTGGACCGCGTGGCCATCGTCGATTTCGACGTCCATCACGGGAACGGCACGCAAGATCTGCTCTGGGACGAACCGCGCGCGCTCTTCGTGTCGTCCCATCAATCACCGCTCTGGCCCGGCACGGGCGCATCTTCAGAACGGGGCGCCCACGACAACGTTCTGAACGTGCCCGTGCCCCCGCGCAGCGACGGCGCCCTGATCCGCGCCAAGGTGGAGGCTGATATCCTGCCGCGTCTGGACGCCTTCGCGCCGCAGCTGGTGCTGGTCTCGGCCGGGTTCGACGCCCATCGCGAGGATCCGCTGGCCGAACTCGACTGGGACACCGACGATTTCGCCTGGATCACCGAACGGCTTTGCGACCTGGCCGACGCCCATGCGGGCGGCAAGCTGGTGTCATCGCTCGAAGGGGGCTATGACCTCGACGCGCTGGCGGCCTCGGTGGTCGCCCATGTGGACGTGATGCGGAGGCGGGGCCATGGCGGATAAGAAGGTGGACACCATGAGCTTCGAGGAAGCCATCGCCGAGTTGGAGCAGGTGGTGAACCGGCTCGACAGCGGGGACGTGTCCTTGGAAGACTCGATCAAGCTCTATGAACGCGGCGCCGCGCTGAAGGCCCATTGCAACGCCAAGCTGAAGGCCGCCGAGGAGAAGGTGGAACAGATCACACTGGACGCGAACGGTGCCCCGACCGGCACCCGGCCCGCCGAGGGGATGTGAGCCTGGACGACGCCCTCGGCCCCGCCCGGGCCGAGGTACAGACGGCCTTGGACGCGGCTTTGGCGCCCTTCAATGGCCCGATCGCCGAGGCCATGCGCTACGCCACCGATGGCGGCAAGCGGCTGCGCGCGGTGCTGGCCTTCGAGGCCGCCGCCCTATTCGACGTGCCCCGAGCGCGCGCGGCGCGGGGGGCCGCGGCCATCGAAGCGATGCATGCCTATTCGCTGATCCATGACGATCTACCCTGCATGGATGACGACGACCTGCGCCGCGGCCGGCCGACGGTGCATCGGAAATGGGACGAAGCGACGGCGGTTCTGGCGGGCGACGCGCTCCAGACCCTCGCCTTCGAGTTGGTCGCCCATCCCGACACCGATCCCGACCCCGCCGTGCGGGCGGAGCTTGCATTGACCCTGGCCCAAGCCAGCGGCGCCGCCGGTATGGTCCATGGCCAGGCGCTGGACATCGCGGCCGAGACGGCGGGCACCCCGCTGAGCTTGGATCAGATCACCGAGTTGCAGCGCCTCAAGACCGGGCGTCTTTTGGAATGGCCCTGCCGGGCGGGTGCGATCCTGGGTCGAGCCGATCCTGGGCCCTTGCTCGATTATTCGGCAAAACTCGGCCTCGCGTTCCAGATCGCGGACGATCTGCTGGACGTGGAGGGCGATGCCGCCACGGTCGGAAAAGCCGTGGGAAAAGATGCGGATGCCGGGAAGGCAACCTTCGTGTCCCTGCTGGGCGTCGACGGCGCGCGGGCCGAGGCATCACGTTTGGTTGATGAGGCGGAAGTGTCAACTTTGATTTACGGGGATAAGGCGGCTACGCTCAGACTCATCGCCCGCTATGTGGTGACCCGCGACAGGTAGTGACGACCATGAACGACCGACCCAAGACCCCCCTGCTCGACCGAGTGGGCGGCCCCGCCGACATCAAGCCCCTGACAGACCGGGAATTGCGCCAAGTCGCAGACGAATTGCGCGCCGAGACGATCCACGCCGTGTCCCGCACCGGCGGTCATCTAGGCGCGGGTCTGGGTGTGGTCGAGTTGACCGTGGCGCTGCATGCCGTCTTCGACACGCCGCGCGACAAGCTGATCTGGGACGTGTCGCACCAATGCTATCCGCACAAGATCCTGACCGGGCGGCGGGATCGTATGGACACCCTGCGCCAGAAGGGTGGCCTTTCCGGCTTCACCAAGCGGACGGAATCCCCCTATGACCCGTTCGGCGCGGCCCACAGCTCCACCTCGATCTCGGCGGCTTTGGGCTTCACCATGGGGCGCGAATTGGGCGCGCCCAGCACCGGCGACGCCATCGCAGTGATCGGGGACGGCGCGCTGACGGGAGGCATGGCCTATGAGGCGCTGAACCATGCCGGGCACCTCAAGAAACGGATGATCGTCATCTTGAATGACAACGAGATGTCCATCGCGCCGCCCGTAGGTGCGATGTCGTCCTATCTGTCACGGCTCTATGCCGGGGCGCCGTTCCAGGAATTCAAAGCGGCCGCGAAGGGTGCCGTCGGGCTGCTGCCCGAGCCGTTCCAGGAAGGCGCGCGGCGGGCCAAGGAGATGCTGAAAGGCATGACCGTGGGCGGGACCTTGTTCGAGGAACTGGGCTTCTCCTATGTCGGCCCCATCGACGGGCACGATATGGAGCAGCTTCTGGCCGTCCTGCGCACGGTGAAGGTTCGCGCCAACGGGCCGATCCTGATCCACGCGATCACCAAGAAGGGTAAGGGCTTCCGCCCCGCCGAAAGCGCGCGCGACGGCGGGCATGCGACGGCGAAGTTCGACCCGGCCACGGGTGAGCAGAAGAAGGCGGCCTCCAATGCGCCATCCTACACCAAGGTCTTCGCCCAATCGCTGATCCAGGAAGCCGCCGAAGATGATCGGATCGTCGCGATCACGGCAGCCATGCCGGACGGCACCGGGCTGAACCTGTTCGCGGAACGCTTCCCCGCCCGCTGCTTCGACGTGGGGATCGCCGAACAGCATGGGGTCACGTTCTGTGCGGGGCTTGCGGCCAGCGGCATGAAGCCGTTCTGCGCGATCTATTCGACCTTCCTACAGCGCGGCTTCGACCAGATCGTCCACGATGTGGCCCTCCAAAACCTGCCGGTGCGCTTCGCCATCGACCGGGCGGGTCTGGTGGGCGCCGATGGGGCGACCCATGCCGGATCGTTCGACGTGGCCTATCTGTCGAACCTGCCCAACTTCACCGTCATGGCCGCCGCCGATGAAGGCGAATTGCGGCACATGGTGGCCACGGCCGCCGCGCATGATAGCGGGCCCATCGCGTTCCGCTTCCCGCGCGGCGAAGGCGTCGGGGTCGACATGCCGGAACGGGGCGAACCGCTGGAGATCGGCAAGGGCCGGATCGTGCATGAGGGCGAGCGGGTGGCGATCCTGTCTTTCGGGGCGCGCCTGGCCGAGGTCGAGGCGGCGCGCGAAAAGCTCATGGGTCGCGGCGTGATGCCGACCATTGCGGATGCCCGGTTTGCCAAGCCGCTGGATCGGGAGATGATCCTGGAGCTGGCCGCGCGGCATGAAGCGCTGATCACCATCGAGGAAGGCGCCGTCGGCGGCTTCGGCAGCCATGTGGCCCACCTGCTGGCGGGCGAAGGTATCTTCGATACCGGCCTGCGGTTCCGTTCAATGGTTCTGCCGGATGCGTTCATCGACCAAGCCGGCCCGAGCGAGATGTACCAGACCGCCGGGCTGGATGCCTGGAACATCGAGGCCACGGTCCTGAACGCCTTGGGTGTCGACGTGCTGGAACGTCAGGCCTGACCGCAAATGAAAAAGGGCAGGTGCCAAATGGCCCTGCCCTCAATCCATCTCAGCGATGAAAGACCGGAAGACCTACCTTCAGTCGGCGGTCGTCGTCGTGGTCGTGGTGGTCGTGGTGGAGTCGTCCCCACTGCCGGATACGATCGCAATAACCGCGATGCCGACCAAGAGACCGGCTGCCGCTGCGCCACCGGGTCCGATCAGCAGGCTGTCGGCCGGTAGCGACGTGGCAGGATCCGTGACGGCCGGGCCTTGCTGTGTCGACTTTTGCGTATGAAGCCGCACGGCAGATGCCTGGTCGGCCGTTGCGGCCAACGGGGCGACTGCCATCACGGCTGCGACGATCGGTGCGGTGATCTTTAACATTAACGGACTCCATCCGGTCTGGAATATTGCAGCAGCTATACGGTGACGCGTTTCGGGACACAACCTCGTCAATCGGCCTTCTCCCAACAAAAACTGACATTTCTCCGCGACGTGCGCGCATTTTTGCCCAGTCGTTTCAAAACAGCGCATTCATTGTGCAATGAGTGTCAATTCGAGAGCACCGTACTCGGCAGAAACGCGCTCGACGGACCGAACGATCAACCCGTCTTGTCGCAGCCAGTAACGATTCGTGAAAGCGGCTTCGTCCCCCGCACATCTTTCCTCGAACAACATTGTCGTGTCTTGTCGCCCATAGATGTTCAGAAGCTGCGGCCCCATCGGAACGACGTCGCAGTAATAGGTGAAGGCGCGAATCTGGTTGTCACCCTCCAAGATGCGCTCCACCCGGCGCGCGTCTCGCGCGCCGCCGGCGCGCAAGGCACGTGACAGATCGGCCAGATCCGCGGTGAACAGATCGAACCCTAATCCCCGCGTCCCGACAAGAAGACCGTCGCGCCGGATCAGTCCGCCGCCCGACGGATCGATCCACTGCACCGTATTGCCGTTGATGGCCTGTGGGATCAGGGTGTACCCGACGTCCAATTGCTGCGAGACCGCCAACAGCGCAGAGGTCGGCGACGACGCGATCAATTCGGGCGTGAGCACATCGCGCGCATCGACCGTCTCGGGCGGGTTCACGACACCGCCCACCGTGCCGGCCAGGATATCGAAAGGCGTTTCCACGTTCGGCGTACTGCTACAGGCCGCGACCGCAGCGGCCAGCCCCAGGCCCATCAAACGGCGCATGATGTTCATCGCCAGAACCTTCCCCATTCGTCGGTCAGATCCGGCGGCGTCTGGTCGCGGACCATCGGGAACAGCCGGTCGTTGAGGTTCAGACGCGCACCCCCATCCCGTTGGATGGGCTGGATCAAGAGGACCTGGCGCCGCCGAGACGGCCGCCCCGTGACCCACGACAGCGGGATCGTGAGACGGATACCCCGGTCAAACGCCCCTTCGCCGAATTCCTCCGACGAGACATTCGTCAACGTGGCGAAGGCACCGATGGCCCAGCCATTGTCGAATTCCCGGGTCAGCGTGAACGTCGCCCCGCGGTCGCCGGCCAGGTACTGGCCCACATCCAATTGGCTGATGAACCCGTTGCCGTGATCCAGATAGCCCGACACGAACGCCGTGGTCGCGTCCAGCGTCTGGAGGTTGAAATCCATATCGAAGGATCGCTGGACGACACGGCTGACCTCGGCGCCGATGGCGAGGCGAGAATAGGTCGGCTTCCAAAGAACCTCGGCCGACACCCCCGCAAACTGGGTTTCGAGATAGCCAAAGGACCCGCGCGCATAAAGCGACTTGCCCGGCCGGAAGAAATAGGACGCCGTCAGGCTCGGGATGAAGGGCCCGGCGGTGTTGGCGAATTCCGGGCTGTCGGTCCGCACCGGTGTCAGCAATGATCCCGCCTCGCGGTCGAACTCGTCCCGGTTGCCGATCAGCCGTTGCCGTACCGCGCCCCGGAAGACCAGCCCGCGGATCGGCTCGTACCGGCTCGCGACTTCGACGCCCAAGTCGATGCGCAGCGGATTGTCCGGATCGAATGTGGTAATCGCCGTGTAGGGGCCGATGCTCCAATCGAACCGTGGGAAAGCATCATCCCGATAGATCAGATCCTCGTCGTTCAGCGTGGCCGCATCGACCAACCCCGCCAGCGCCTCGATCTGCTGCGTGCCCGTCGGGTCGAACTCCAACGCTTCCAGATCGCTGCGCCGCAGGACCACGGCCGTGCCCGTCAAGCCGTTCTGGCTGATCGGGACCAACACGAACGTCTCGACCGATGCGGGCATCGTCGCCGTCATCGCGCGGGCGGCCCGCCCGATGGCCTGCGACGTGCTGCCATAGCGCAGGTTCCGGAACCGGACCTCGGCCGTATCGCCATCCAGGTTATAGGCAATCAGCTTCAAACCGGCATCGTCCAGCAGGACGGCCAGCGCATCCGTCACCGGACGTTCGACCGATCCGTTGCCGACCCAGGCCTCCGTCCAAAGATCGGGCTGCGTCGCCCGCGCGGGCCGCAGCGTGATCGGCAGCGGCGCCTCTTCCAGCCCGCTGCCATTGGCGGGTCGTTTGGGGTTCAACGCGAAGGTCACCGTCGCGCCGACCTCGCGCCCGCCCAGCAGATAGGCGCCCACGGACAGGCCCGTGCGGACCTCGTAGTCGAAGCCGAAGTTGAATGCATTCAACTCTCCGACGACGCCCTGATCCTGCTCCTCCACATAAAGGTCGGAGCTGTATTCCGCCTTCAGCACCAGGCGGTCATTGAACTGATATTGCACGCCGCCAAAGAACGCCGCGTCGCCCTGAAACCACTGGTCGGGCTCGAAGTCACCGCCCACGCCGAAATCCAGCGCCGGTCGGACCTCGAACTCCGAGTCGATGATCCCCAGCGGGTTGGTAAAGTTCCCCCGCGTTCCCAGCCGCCCCCAGCCGATGCCGCCGGTCACCGTCCAGCGGTCGCGAAAGGTCTTGGTGGCGACGACGTATTCCGCCCCGAACAGCGAGGTGCCCCCGAAATCCTGCAAGCCGATCGTGACGGCCGGGCGCCAGATATTCTCGGTCAGAAGCTGGTAGCGGACGTCGAAGCTGCGGTCGAATGTCCGCTCGAACGAATTCACGGTTCCGGCAACCGGCAGAAAGTTCGGGATCGTGCCGTAGCGGAAAACCCCTTGGAGACGGGGCGTCAGTTGGAAGGCCAACTGAACACGGCCCGACGCGTTGGACAGGACCTGCAACGTCGTCGTCAGCTCGCCGTTGGGCTGCATCTGCGCCGATGGCATGTCGATTAGGCCGGGAACGCCGTAGCTGTTGTTGGACAGGGTCTGGGCCAGGGCCGGGCCCGCCGTCAGCCCAGCCGCCAGCGCCAGCGCGCGGGCGAACGTTCCCGTTCCGCCGATTGTAAGAGGCATCCCCGTATCCTCTGTCTCGTCAGCGCTGTCCCATCAGCGGCGTCTTCATCGCCCGAACGGCGCCCCATTGGAAGCCATTCGCGAACGTTCTGGGGACGTCGGCATGGATTGTCTTGATTCTGCAACGGCGCCAGGGCTACGGCCAGACCCCGGCCCCACCGTCATCCCGGAGAGCACCGTGCCACCCGACCTTCCGCTTCTTCCCCCCAAGGACGCCATCGCCATGACCGGCGCCACCGGGCGCGTGGCGAGGTTGCTGCGCCCGGTTTGGGGCGACGCCGTGCGCTGGCGGTCGCGGACCGATGGCCCGCTGCGCGGGGCGCTGACCGGATGCCGTGCGGTCGTCGCCTTGGGCGGCGTGACCTCGGGCGATGCCACCGCGCTGGCCGGCAATACACTGGCCGCCCTGGAAGCGGTCGCGGCAGCCCGCGCCGACGGCGTTCCGCGCGTTCTGGTGATCTCCTCTTCGGCAATCTACGGGCGGCAGGCCGGGCCATTGACCGAGGATCTGGCCCCCTCACCCGCAAACGCCTACGGCGTTGCGAAAGCCGACATGGAGGCCGAGATCGGTCGTCTGCCACCGGGCGGGCCGGAAGTCTGCATCTTGCGGTTGGGCAACGTCGCCGGCGCGGATGCGTTGCTGGGCAAGTTAGCCGATGCCCCCCCCCGTTTGGACACGTTTCCCGACGGCGCGACGCCCATGCGCAACTATCTGGGTCCCGAAAGTCTCGGGCGCCTCTTGCTGGCCCTGGCGCTGCATCCGTCCCCCTTGCCCGATGTCCTGAACCTCGGCGCGCCGGATCGCGTCGCCATGGGCGACCTGCTGCGCGCGGCTGGGCGCGATTGGGTTGCCGTGACGGCCCCCGCATCCGCCCTGCGCGACGTGGCCTTGGACACGACCCGACTTGGCGCCCTGCTGCCGCTGACACCGCAGATGTCCGATCCCGCCCGGATGATCGCGGAATGGCGCCGGGCGACCGCGCGATGACGATTGGCAAGCGGCTCTTCGACATCGCATTCGCCCTGATCCTGAGCGTCTTGCTGTCCCCTGTCTTGGCATTGGTGGCCTGGCTCTGCTGGCGGGACCAGGGCGCGCCGATCTTATATGGGTCCGAACGGATGAAAACGCCGCAGCGGGCCTTCACGCTCTGGAAGTTCCGCACGATGGCGCCCGACCCGACCGATATGGGCGTGACCGGCGGCGACAAGGCCAACCGGATCACCCCCCTGGGCGCCCGATTGCGGCGCTTGCGGCTGGACGAACTGCCCCAGCTTTGGAACATCCTGCGCGGCGATATCAGCTTCGTCGGCCCCCGCCCGCCACTGCGCCGCTATGTCGAGATGGCGCCGGATCTCTATGCCCGGGTGCTCCGTTCCCGCCCCGGGGTCACGGGACTGGCCACGCTTGTTTACGCCGCGCACGAGGAACGGATCTTGGCGGCTTGCGACACGCGCGCGGCGACCGAGGCGGCCTATCTCCGCCGCTGCGTGCCGCGAAAGGCGGCGCTGGATCTGCTCTATCAAAGGCGCCGGACGCTGTGGCTGGACGTCAAGCTGATCGCCTGGACAGCGTCGCGATTCCTTCCCAGGCGGCTGCGGCCGCGGGGGTGAAGGCCGATTGCCAATTGGCAACCCTGCAAACTCAAAGAGATACGATCAACTTCTTGATTTAACGATCTTTTAACTGCTCTTCGATCACCTTCAACCGCTCCAGAACCTCGTCGCGATAGGCATCCGTCGCGGCGTTGGATTCCTCGGCATGGGCGTCCTGCATGGAATTCACAATCAGGCCCACCAACAGGTTCACCACGGCAAAGGTCGTGACCATGATGAACGGCACGAAGAAGGCCCAGGCATAGGGATAGACCTCCATCACCGGACGCACGATCCCCATGGACCAGCTCTCCAAGGTCATGATCTGAAACAGGGAATAACCGGACGATCCGAGGTCCCCAAACCATTCCGGAAAGGACGCGCCGAACAGCTTGGTCGCCATGACCGAAGCGATGTAGAAGATGATCCCCATCAACAGAAACACGCTGCCCATCCCCGGCAGGGCCGTCACGAAGCCTTCCACCACCCGGCGCAGGCGGGGGAAGACCGACACGATCCGCAGCACCCGCAGGATCC
>JBCDCW010000002.1:0-49001 GCA_039180995.1 Pseudomonadota bacterium | reverse complement strand
GATCGGAACCGTTTCCGCGAGGCGGCGGGTCTCGACCGTCTCGATGCCGACCATGGCAGGACCGCCCTGCGCGGTCGCGGGCCCGGCAACGCAGAGGGCCAGAAGTGCGATTTTAAAGGGTCGAGACATGGGCTCCTCGCTTCATCGGCTTGAACATAGGGCCGATTTCGTCGGGGAACATGTGAGGCGGTGGCGGGAAGCCTGTATCATGAGCCCACAGGCCACCTGCGGGGGCCGGGGTTGTCAGCCGCGCCCCGGGGGCGCGGCTGATCTTTGCAGGGATGGCAGGGATAAGGGTCGCGTCAGTTTCGGGCTTTGTCGACCATCTTGCCTTCGGAAATCCAAGGCATCATGGCGCGCAGCTTCTCGCCCGTCTCTTCGATCTGGTGGGCGTCGTTCAGGCGGCGGGTGCCTTTGAAGAAGGGCTGGCCGACCTGGTTTTCGGATATGAAATCGCGCACGAATTTGCCGGTTTGGATGTCGGTCAGGATCGCCTTCATGCGGGCCTTTGTCTCGTCATAGGGCAGGACCCGCGGGCCGCTGACATACTCGCCATACTCAGCCGTGTTCGAGATCGAGTAGTTCATGTTGGCGATGCCGCCTTCATAGATCAGATCGACGATCAGCTTCACCTCGTGCAGGCATTCGAAATACGCCATTTCAGGGGCATAGCCGGCTTCCACCAGGGTCTCGAAGCCCATGCGGATCAACTCGACCAGACCGCCGCAGAGCACGGCCTGTTCGCCGAAGAGGTCGGTTTCGCATTCCTCGCGGAAATTGGTTTCGATGATCCCGGAGCGGCCGCCGCCGATGGCGGAGCAGTAGGAGAGGCCGATTTCCAATGCGCGGCCCGAGGCGTCGTTGTCGACGGCCACCAGGCAGGGCACGCCACCGCCCTTTTGGTATTCGCCGCGCACCGTGTGGCCGGGGCCCTTGGGGGCCATCATAATGACATCTATGCCTTTTTTCGGCTCGATCAGGCCGAAATGGACGTTCAGGCCATGGGCGAAGGCGATGGCGGCGCCGTCCTTTAGGTTGTCGTGGATATGGGCCTTATACGTTGCAGCCTGGAGTTCGTCGGGCATGGTGAACATGATCAGGTCGCACCAGGCGGCGGCCTCTTCGAGCCCCATGACTTGCAGGCCTTCGCCTTCGGCCTTGGCCCGGCTGGGCGAGCCGTCGCGGAGGGCGACGACGACGTTTTTTGCGCCGGAATCTCGGAGGTTAAGGGCGTGGGCATGGCCTTGGGAGCCGTAGCCCAGAATGGCGACTTTCATGTCCTTGATCAGGTTCACGTCGCAATCGCGGTCGTAGTAAACGCGCATGGATAGGTCCTCCGCTGGGTTTGTTCCGGGGCGAGGGATACGAAGGGATAGACCGAAGGGCGAGAAGGGAATGGACACGTTTTCGGTCCTTTAGGTAGATATCAATTCGTCAGTGTCTGCAATCTCGGAAAAATCATGCTTGACGATCTCGACCGCCGGTTGTTGCGGCATTGGCAGGCGGAACCGGAGATGAGTTCGGCCGACCTGGCGGTCGTTCTCGGCCTGCCTGCGGCGCGGGTGGCGCGGCGGGTCGAGAAGTTGCGGGAAGCGGGCATCGTGCGCGGCGTGCATGCCGTCATCGACTGGGCGAAGATAGGCTACGCCGTGGAAGTTTCCCTTAGGATTCAATTGGAAAAGTCGGTCCCAAACGCGTTCGACAGCTTCTTGGCGGCGGCGCGCGAGGTGCCGGAAGTGACGGAAATCCAGACCTTTCTGGGTCGCGTGGATGCCCGGCTGACGGCCATCGCGCGGGATATGGGGCATTGGCAAACCCTGTACCGGGGGCGGATCCTGACGCTGCCGCACATGGCGGAGATCGAGGCACTGATGCATGTGGCGACCGTGAAGACAGATCAGAGCTTGCCGCTGTGACCGCCCCCGGCCTGGGGGGCACCCCCCGTACACCCGGCGTACACCCCCCGTACAGACGTGCGTCTGTACGGTTTTGGTCAGCTTTTCTTCATCGTTCCATGCCGCTCGGCATATCCGAGTCGACGGGGCATCCCCCATGAGCGCGGATCTCGACCCGCTGGACCGGGCCATCTTGCGGGTGGTCCAGGCCAACGCGACCCTGTCGGCCGGGGCGGTGGGCCGGGCTGTGGGATTGTCGCAGCCCGCCGCCTGGCGACGGATGCGGCGGTTGCGCGACCAGGGCATTCTGAAGGGGCGGGAACTGGCGCTGGATCTGGAGAAGCTGGGCTTCGGCGTGACCGTTTTCCTGGGCGTGAAACTGGCGACCAAGGGGCGTGTCAGCCTGGAGGATTTCGAGCGCGCCGTGACCGCCATCCCCGAGGTGCGGCGGGTCGAGCACGTGCTGGGGCGCTACGACTACCGGCTGCGAGTGACGGCACGGAACCTGCCCGATTTCGAGCGGGTGCTGCGGCGCCGGATCATGGCGCTGCCGGGGGTGGGCGAGGTTGAGGCCAATGTGCTTCTGTCGGAGGAACGGCTGCCTGGGCCGCTCTGAGAGGATTACAGCATTTTGCGCTTCATCTGAGGCAAGTGCATCGCAAGGCGTGTTCGACCTGAGGGAGAGGCGGCGCCTCGCGATTCACATCAAACGCAAGGCGCCTTAGCCGCGCAACTCGCGGCGATGCTTGCCGGGCGAGATGCCCATCATCGCCGTGTAAGCGCTGGTCATGTGGGACTGGTTGGCAAAGCCCGCATCGAAGGCGATTTGGGCCAGGGGATCGTCGCTGCGGCTGATACGGTCCCGCACGAAGGCGACGCGGTGTTCGATGACGAATTGATGGATCGTCTGCCCCATCTCGGCCTTGAAGCAGCGCATGAGGCGGAACGGGCTGACGCCGACTTCGCGGGCGAGCGTCTCGATGGGAATGTTCCGGCTCAGGCTGTCGAGCAGAACGTCGCGCGCGCGGGCGATGGCCTGGGCGTCGCGGTCGGCCAAGCCAACGCGGCTGGGTTTGGCGATATCGGGGACGTTGGACTAGGCGCGCAGCATGTGGCCGGCGATGATGCCGTCGAAGCCGTCGAGCAGCAGGTGGCTTTGTGGCAGATCGGATTGCAGCTCTTGCAAGACCAACGGGCCGAGATGGTGCATGAACGGGTCGTTTTGGCCCATATAGTCGCGCATCTCTAGCCGGTCCGGGTCGATGTCGAATTCCTGATGGGCGAAGCGGCGCAGATCGGCATCGTCCACGTACATGTGCAAAACGGAGCTGTCATCCGGCAGCTCCCAGCCGTAGGTGGCCTGGGCGGGGATCAACGTGGTGGTATGCCGACCCTCGGCCTGGCCGGTTTGACGCGCGCCGTCGAAACGGCGGGCGCGCCCCCCGCCCAGGCGGAACACCAGGGTATGGTCGATGCTGCCCGGGACGACGGTATGACCCGCCGTCCGCTGAACATATTGAGCTGCCCGCAGACGACGACCGACGAATCCATTCAGGACGTCGGTTTCCATCGTCGTCGACCGGTCGAGCCGGTCGCGGAAGCGCAGGGTCGTGGTCGCCCGGTCGGTCGCCATCATCCTATCCCTTGCCGGTCGCAGGGGCCTTATCGCTGAGTAGCATATGCAGGGCTTTTGCCCAAATCTTGTAGGTGATGATGCGTTTCTTTCGAAATCCTGCCGCAGCAGCGCAAGAAATTGATAAAAGTAGCGGTTTAGCTGTCAGCCCCGCATCTCGCGCCGATGTCGCCCTGGCGTGATGCCCATGACGGCGGTGTAGGTGCTGGTCATGTGGGATTGGTTGGCGAAACCTGCGTCGAGCGCAATCTGGATCAAGGGCGCATCGGTCTGCAACAGCCGGTCGCGAACCAGGGCGACGCGGCTTTCGATCACGAAACGGTGGAGCGAGACGCCCATCTCGGCCTTGAAGCAGCGCATCAAGCGAAACGGGCCGATGCCGATCTCGTCCGCCAATTTGGTGGCCGAGATGTTCTTGTCGAGATTATCGAGCAGGATGTCCCGTGCCCGTCGGACGGCCTCTCGCGCGACGTTGCCGCGCGTCTTGTCGGGCTGAGTCGAGGCGATATCCGGAAGGTTGGAATAGGTGCGTAATATGTGGCTGGATAGGACCGTGTCGAAATTGTCGAGCACGGCGTCGCTGTGACGTCGAGACGTGCTGAGCTGCCGCAAGATCGCCGGGGCGATGTCGCGCATGAACGGATCGGCGACGTCGATCAGGTCGTGCATTTCCAGCCGGTCGGGGTCGATATCGAATTCGCGGCTGGCGAAGCGGCGCAGGCGGCTGTCTTCGATCTGAACTTGCAGGAGGTCGATGCCTTCCGAAAGGTCCCAGGCCGAGGCCAGATGGGCGGGGACCAGGGTTGTGGTGCCTGGATGATTGGCCCGACCCGTGCGGCGGCGGCCGTCATGGCGGTAGGCCGTGCCGCCGCCCATGTGGAAGATCAGCGAATGGGTTTGGCGGCTTTCGGTCGCGACGATGCCGACCGTCCGCCTGACCAAGCGGCTGGCCCGCAGGCGACGACCCTCGAAGCTTTGCAGGACTTCCGTCTGCACGGCGGCCGCATCCCGAAAGCAATCGTGGCCGTTGGGTTTCGGAATGGACGCGCCCGCTGTCATCGCCGCGCTCCTCGATACTGTCACGGTGACGTTAGGTTAGCAGGTCGTCGCCCGGATCGAAAAGCTTCGATTGCGATGGCTGGGTCGGACGGGCGCGCGCCGTCAGTTGCGCATCTGGCGGCGGTGGCGGCCAGGCGAGATGCCCATGAGCGAGCGGTAGACGCTGGTCATGTGGGACTGGTTCGCGAAGCCCGCGTCGATGGCGATGTCGATCAGCCGATCATCGGTGCTTAGCAGACGATCGCGCACATAGGCGACGCGGCTTTCCATGACGAAGCGGTGGATGGACATGCCCATCTCGGCCTTGAAGGCGCGCATCAGGCGGAACGAGTTGAGCCCCACCTCGCGCGCGAGGTCGTCGGTGGAGAGGTTGCGGTCGAGGTTATCACGGAGCATTTCCCAAGCGCGGCGGACGGCGTCGCGTTCCTGCCGGTCGCTGTCCGTTTCGGCGCGGGAGATGACCAAGTCGGAGATGTTGGAATAGCTGCGCAGGATATGGCCGGACGCCATGGCCGCGAGCCCGTCGAACATCAGGGGGGTGGCGGGCTGGTCAGAGGTCAGTTCGCGCAGCACGATGCTGGCGAAGTCGGCCATGAAGGGGTCCGTCATGCCCACCCGTTCGTAGATTTCGAGTTGGTGGGGGTTGATGTCGAATTCTTGCAGGGCGTGGCGGCGCAGATGCTCGTCGGAGACGGGGATTTGCAGCAGGTCGACGCCGTCCGACAGATCCCAATCGGTCAGCCGCGCGGCGGGCAGCATCGTGGTGGGCGCCGAAGGGTCCGTACGCGCGGTTCGGCGGGGGCCGTCGTGGCGATAGCCGGTGCCGCCGCCCAGTTGGTGGATCAGGGCATGGTCCGCGACGCTTTCGGCCCGCACGACGCCCTGGCTGCGCTGGATGACGCGATAGGCGCGGAAGCGGCGGTCGGAAATGCCGGCGACAAGGCGGCTTTCGACGGCGCCGCTGTTTTCCAGGCAATCAACGGGTGGGGCCCGTTCGGAACTGGCATTATGGTCCATGGTCTCGATCCTTCTGGGTCGGCCAACGCCTGGGGCGCCGGGCTTTCGTTGTAAAATACGTGATCGCGGCTCGATAGGCTATCAAGCGCGGCCCGCTCACGACCGATGTCGGCGGCGTGTGCGGCCCGTGGCCGATGGGGCGCGCGGGCGCGACGATCGGAAACCTCCATCCCGCGTTTGCGGCGTTGCGGGGGCTTTGCGCGGATGTGTGGACGTGGGACAGTGCCGCCGCAAAGGGAGGTCTTGCCATGGCATTGCTTGAGACCGTCGATCCGCAGGGGCTCGACGAATTTTCGGTGGTCTTCACGGATCGGTCGCTGAACCACATGTCCGCTGCGTTCCAACAGGTGATGCGCGATCTCGATGCCGGCCTGAAGGAGGTCTACGGCGCCGATCACGTGGCCATCGTGCCGGGGGGCGGCACGTTCGGGATGGAGGCCGTGGCGCGGCAGTTCGGGCAGGGGGCCAAGGCCTTGGTGGTGCGGAACGGGTGGTTTTCCTACCGCTGGTCGCAGATCATGGAGGCCGGTGCGTTCACCGGCGGGGTCGAGGTGATCAAGGCGCGGCAGGCCGGGAATGACCCAAGGTCGCCCTTTGCGCCGGCGCCCTTGGACGAGGTCGTGGCGCGCATCCGCGAGACGCGGCCGGATGTGGTCTTCGCGCCCCATGTGGAGACGTCCGCCGGGGTGATCCTGCCGGACGACTACGTGGCCGGGCTGGCCGAGGCGGCCCACGCGGTGGGCGCGCTGATGGTGCTGGATTGCATCGCGTCGGGCTGCGTCTGGGTCGACATGGGCGCGCTGGGCGTCGATGTGTTGATCTCGGCCCCGCAAAAGGGGTGGAGCGCGTCACCCTGCGCGGGGCTGGTGATGCTGTCGGACCGGGCGCGGGCGCGGGTCGAGGCGACCAATTCGGACAGTTTCGCCATCGACCTGAAGAAGTGGGTGTCGATCATGGATGCGTATCTGAGCGGCGGGCATGCCTATCACGCGACGATGCCGACGGATGCGCTGCGGGCGTTCCGGGACACGTTGACCGAGACGCGGGATTATGGATTCGGCCGCCTGAAGGAGGCGCAATGGGCGCTGGGAACCCAGGTTCGGGCCCTGTTGGCCGAGCGGGGGATCCGGTCGGTGGCGGCCGAGGGCTTCGGCGCGCCGGGGGTGGTCGTCAGCTATGCGCCCAATGCGGAGGTGCAGTCGGGGCGGGCGTTCGCGGCGCGGGGCATGCAGATCGCGGCGGGTGTGCCGCTGCAATGCGACGAACCCGCTGATTTCGCGACCTTCCGGATCGGATTGTTCGGGTTGGACAAGCTGATGGATGTGGATGCGACGATGGCCCGGTTGCGCCCGGTGGTGGAGGATGTGTTGGCCGATGCCTGAGGCGCGCTAGATCGGCGCCGCGCCCAAACCCAGGCGCATGGCCATCTGCCGTATGGGCGCGATGTCGTGCAGGGCCGCGATGCCCGTGCCGCGCAGGGCTTGGACCGCACCGGCGCCGGCCATGGAGACGCGGTTCAGCAGGTCGATGCCGGTCATGCGCAGGGCCACGTCGGCTTCGCGCACGCTTGCATAGGCGTCTAGCATCTGAGGTGAGCCGAGCGGGTGTTTGACCGCCAGGTCGCGCAGGGCGGCGATGTCTTTCAGGGATGTGTTGAGCCCCTGGGCCCCGATGGGCGGCATGGCATGGGCCGCCTCGGCCGCGAGCGCGAGGCGGCGGGCGGTCATGCGGCTGGCCCGGCGCGAGAGGATCGGCCAGGCGGCCCGGCGCGAGACCAGGCGGAGGGGGCCGAGGGCTTGGGCGGAGCGGTCGTCGGCTTCGGCCTGGAACGCCTCGTCGGGCAGGGCCATGCGGCGGGCTTGGTCGGCGGCCTCGTCCATCCAGACGACCGCCGAGCGAGGGGTGCCGTCGGCATCGGGCAGGGGCACCAGCGTGAAGGGGCCACCGGTGCGGTGGATTTCGATGGACACGTCTTCATGGGGGCGATCGTGAGCGACCGCGAACACGATCGCCGTCTGACCGTAATCGACGGTGCGGGCCGGGATGCCCGCCATGCGGCGCAGCGGGCTGTCGCGCCCGTCGCAGGCGATGACGAGATCGGCCTGAAGGCGGGTCCCGTCCGCCAGCGTGACGCGGGCATGGGCGTCTCGGGCCATGAGGCGCGAGACGGCGGTGCCGAAGCGGGTCTCGACCGTTTCGAGCGCGTTGACCCGCGCCAGGAGTTCGCGGCGCAGCAGCCAGTTCGGGACATTCCAGCCGAAGGGCAGGTCGCCCATGTCGGAGGCGGCGAAATCGCGGCTAACCGGCGCGGGGCCGGCCGCGTCGACGATGCGCATGACGTGCAGATCGGTGGCATGGGGGGCGAGGCCGGCCCAGGCGCCAGCGCGGTCCAGCAGGTCGCGGGCCGGTTGCAGCAGCGCCGTGGTGCGCAGGTCGGCGCCGGGATCGTCTTCGCCCGTGATCGGCGGGGCGGGGTCGACAAGGGTGACGCGGTGACCCTCGGCCCCCAGCGCACAGGCGGCCGATAGGCCCGCCGGACCTGCGCCGGCAATCAGAATGTCGGTGTCAATCATGGGGTTGAGGTAGGGGGTCGGGTCGTCAGCCGCCAGCGGTCACGATGCCGCGCAGGAACGCCGTCAAGTTGGCGGTGTGGTGGTCGATATGGCGCGCGTCGGCCGCGCGGGGCGCCACGTGGATGGTCGCCATGCCCAGGTCGTAGGGCACCGCGAGGTTGCGGGCGCTGTCCTCGAACATGGCGGCGCGGGTCGGGTCCAGACCGTCGCGGGCATGGGTGGCGGCATAGTTCTTCGCATGGGGTTTGGGGATGTGATGTTCGGAATGCTCGATCCCGTGGATCGCATCCCAGAGGCCGGTCAGCCCGCGGGCGTCGAGCACCCGGTCGGCGTAATCGGCGGTTCCATTGGTGTGGATGATGCGGCGGCCGGGCAGGGCGGTGATGGCGGCGCGCAGGTCGGAATCCGGGGTGAGGACGGAGAAGTCGATGTCGTGGACATCGGCCAGGAAGGGGTCGGGGTCGGCGCCATGATCCTCCATCAGGCCGGCCAGGGTGGTGCCGTGGTCGTGCCACCATTTCTGGCGCAGGCGGTCGGCCTCGGCCTCGGTGACGCCGAGTTCGGCCATGATCCAGCCGGTCATCCGCGCCTCGATCTGCGGGAAGAGCGGGGTGGCGGGCGGATAGAGCGTCTCGTCCAGGTCGAAGACCCAGGTGGTGATGTGGTCGAAGGCCATGGGCCCTGGTGGCGCGCCCGGCCTTGATCTGCAAGGGGCGGGGCGGGTATCGACCGCCAGTGCCGCCCCGAGAGATGCCATGGACAGACCCAGTTCGACCGACGCTCACGCCATGATCATCGACGCCATCGACCGGGGGGTCTACCGCCCCGGCGACCGGTTGGTCGAAAGCGAGCTGGCCGAGCGGTTCGGCGTGTCGCGCACGCCGGTCCGCGAGGCGCTGCAGCGGCTGGAGACCCAGGCCCTGCTGACGCGGGACGGGCGGTCGCTGATCGTGGCGTCGCTGAGCCACGATCAGATGGCGGAGCTTTATGCGGTGCGGACCGAGTTGGAGGCGCTGGCCGCGCGGCTGGCGGCGCAGCATGCGGCGCGCGAAGAGATCGCGGTCTTGTCGGCCATGGTCGACGAGGATCGGGCGCTTCTGGGCGATGCGGAGGCGCTGAGCCGGGCGAACCGGCGGTTCCACAGCCAGATCCATCTGGCGTCGCATAATCGGTATCTGGTGCAGCAATTGGGGCTGGTGCATCGGTCCATGGCGCTGATGGCGACCACGTCCCTGGCCGCGAAGGGGCGGGGCGAGGTGGCTTTGGCCGAGCATGGGGACATCGTCGAGGCGATTGCGGCGCGCGACGGCGAGCGGGCGGCGGCGACCCTGCGGGACCATCTGTCGAAGGCGTTCGAGGTGCGGCTGCGCGAAGAGGCGCGGGGGCTCTGACGCTAAAGCGGTCAGCCGGCCTGGCGGAGCGAGGCGCGCGCCGAGGCCCGGTCGACGCCCGCGGCCAGGGCCCCCTGAAGGACATGGATGTCAGTGGTCGCCGCGGCGGCGGCGCCGCCATGTTGTCCGTGGGCCGTCTTGTCCCAGTGGAAGGGGCAAGACACGACCTCGAACAGGGCCTTGGCCACGGCCAGGGTCGCCAGGGGCGCATAGGCGATCATGGTCGGCACCCAGCGGCGCAGGCGGCGGTGATGCGAGGCATGGCATCCGGCCGCGATCAGCCCGAGATTGAGTGCCGTCAGGGCGGTGAGGCCGATGGCGATCCCGGTGATGCCGGCGGGCGGAACCCAGGCGGTGATGCCATGGGACAGACCGGCGGCGAGGAAGAGAAGCGACCAGAGCAGCGGCGCCAGCGCGGCGTTGATGACCGCGCCCAGGAATTGCAGGTGGAACGCGAAGAACCGCTTCGAGCCCAGGTCGCGCCACAGCCCGACCGGATCGCGCGCATGGACGGCCCAAGTCAGCAAGTAGCCCTTCATCCAGCGCGAGCGTTGCTTCACCCAGCCGAGGGGCGCGGCATTGGCTTCCTCCAATGTCGTGGTCGGGACGATTTCCGTGCGATAGCCCATGCGGGCCAGGCGGATGCCCAGATCGGCATCCTCGGTCACGTTATGGGCGTCCCAGGCGCCGACCTTTTCCAGGGCGAAGCGGCGGAAGAAGACCGTGGTGCCGCCCAGCGGGACGACGAGGCCGAGCCGGGCGATACCCGGCAGCATCTGCCGGAACCAGCCCGCATATTCGATGGTGAAGCAGCGGGCCATCCAGTTCCGGGTCGGGTTGTAATAGTCCAGACAGCCTTGCAGGCAGGCCACGCGCGCGGGCGCGGCCGCGAAGCGGGCGGCGATGCAGCGCAGCTGATCGGGCGCCGGCGCGTCTTCGGCATCGTAGATGCCGATCACGTCGCCCGATAGAAGCGGCAGCGCATAGTTCATGGCCCGCGGCTTGGTGCGCGGCTGGCCCTCCGGGACGGCGATGACCCGCATCCAAGGCGGTAGGTCGGCCGTGCTGAGGGCGTCGCGGGTGGCCGTGTCGCCCGCTTCGACGACCAGGGCGACTTCCAGAAGGGCGCGGGGATAGTCCAGCTGCGACAGGCGGCGGGTCAGGGGGGCGGCGATGTCCGGCTCGTTATGGAGCGGGACGACAACCGAGATCCGCGGCAATGAGCGGTCGGCGCGGATATGGGAGCGGGCCGAGACGAAGGCCGGGACGGTCGTCCTGCGATGGGCCAGGAAGGCCGCCAGGCGCAGGAAGACGTTGGCCGCTGCCAGGGCGATGGCCCCGAAGATCAGCAGGCAGAGCGTCTGGATCGGCGCCGCGAACGTCGCGGCCAACAGCAGCACCATGGGCAGCGCCAGCACCGCGGCCCCCCGGCGGCTGTTGAGCCCGCGGCAGCTAAGCGCGTTCGGCACCCGGCATTCGGCGGCCCGGGCCAAGGTGCCGCCGTAGACGGCGCCGATCCGGTCGTGGATCGCGCGTTCGGGCAAGGTGGCGAAGCGATAGGGGTGGAGGTCGGCGGGGATGCGGTCTTGCAGCGCCTCCAATTCGGCCGGGTCGGCGATGGCGATCAAGGTGGTGCCGCCCACGCGGTGCCAGGGGATCGCCTTGTGACGCAGGCAGAGCTCGACCGGCAGCTTGCGGGCCAGCGCGTCGGCGGCGGGGCAATCGACCGGCGCCGGGTCGGCGAGGCCCATGCCGTATTGCTGGCCGAGCGCGCGGGCCAGATCGGTCGGCGCCAACACGGCCTCGGCCACGAGCGCGTCGCCCAAGCGGCAGCTGAGGCTGCGCTGCGCCAGAAGGGCCCTGGCCAGATCGGCGGGCCCGACGGCGCCGCTGTCGATCAGGATTTCGCCAAGCTTGCGGCGGCGCACATAGGGTGGGTGGCGGAAGACCGGTCCGGCAACCGGCGGAGGCGCCGGTTTGGGTGTCGGAACCAGCCGAAGGAGCGGCGCGCCCGTGGCGTCGTCGGCATCCTTGTGGCGCGGCACAACGGCAAGTTGCACAGGCGGTGGCGACACGGATCCCCCAGCGGTTGCAGCGATTCTGGCTAAATCGCGTCGCCCCAGAGTGCGAGATGTGGTCTTAACAGAACGTTAAAAAGGCAGTTCAGCCGATCCGAGCGGCCATGGCGTCGACGAAATCATCGAACAGATAAGCGCTGTCATGGGGGCCGGGGCTCGCCTCGGGGTGGTACTGCACCGAAAAGACAGGCCGCCCGGACAACCGGATCCCGCAATTGGAGCCGTCAAACAGGGAGACATGTGTCTCTTCGACGCCTTGGGGCAGGGTCTGGGCATCCACGGTGAAGCCGTGATTCATGGACGTGATTTCGACCTTGCCGTCAGAATGGCGTTTCACCGGGTGATTGGCGCCGTGATGGCCGTGGTTCATCTTCACGGTGCGAGCGCCCAAGGCCATGGCGAGCATCTGATGGCCCAGGCAGATGCCGAAGACGGGCAGGCCGCTTTGGACCATGTCCTGGATCATCGGCACCGCATAATCGCCCGTCGCCGCGGGATCGCCGGGGCCGTTCGACAGGAACAGGCCGTCGGGGTTTAGGGCCTTGACCTCCTCGGCGGTGGCGGTGGCAGGCAGGACGGTGACGTCGCAACCGACATGGGCCAAGCTGCGCAGGATGTTGCGCTTGGCGCCGTAATCCACGGCGACGACTTTGTACTTGGGATCGGTCTGGCGGCCGTAGCCGTCGGGCCAGGCCCATTTCGTTTCGTCCCAGCGATAGGATTGGGCGGTGGTGACGTCCTTGGCGAGGTCGACCCCTTCGAGACCGGTGAAGGCGCGAGCTTCGGCGACGAGCGCTTCGATGTCGAATTGGCCCTTGGGGTCATGGGCCAGGGCCACATGGGGTGCCCCCTGCTGCCGGATGGCGCGGGTCAGCCGCCGCGTATCCACGCCGCCGATGCCGATGCGACCGCGGGCGGCGAGCCAGTCTTCAAGATCGCGGGTTGCGCGCCAGTTCGACGGCTCGGTCGGGTCCCATTTGACGACCATGCCGGCGGCGACGGGATCGGCGGTTTCGTCATCTTCGGGCGTGATGCCGGTATTTCCGATATGGGGGAACGTGAAGGTCACGATCTGGCCCGCATAGGACGGATCGGTCATGATCTCCTGATAGCCGGTCATGGCGGTGTTGAAGCAGAGTTCCGCTGTCGCCGTCCCGGTGGCGCCGAATCCACGGCCCATGAAGATCGTCCCGTCGGCAAGTACGAGGCAGGCGGTGGGATTGGCCATGGGGCGCGTCCTGGGCTGAGGGCAAACTTGGCGGGGTGTAGGCAGGGCCGGATGTGACGTCAACTGTCTGGGGGTTTGCGCTTTCCGGTGAAACACCTATATGGCGCCTTCGCGCGTCCAGCACCGAGCCGGGCGGCGGGACTTGCCACGAATGGGGACCGATATGGAACTGCGGGAGCGCCTGAATGCCGGGCTCAAGAGTGCCATGCGAGACAAGGATCAGCGGCGGGTCGGGACCTTGCGGCTGATCAATGCGGCATTGAAGGACCAGGACATCGCGTTGCGCGCCGAGGGGAAGACGGTGGGCGACGCGGAAGCGACGGCGATCCTGGCCAAGATGGTGAAGCAACGCCAGGAAAGCGCGCGCGCCTACGAGGAGGCGGGGCGGCTGGAATTGGCCGAGCAGGAGCAGGCGGAGATCGCCATCATCGAGGAGTTCCTGCCCAAGAAGCTGTCGGACGAGCAGGTCGAGGCCGCCGTGGCCGCCGCGATCTCGGAGACGGGGGCCGGGTCGGTGCGCGACATGGGCAAGGTCATGGGCGTGCTGAAGGGGAAGTATCCCGGGCAGATCGATTTCGGCCAGGTGGGGCCGATGGTGAAAGCCCGTCTGGCCTGATCGGCTGCGAGGCGTGTCGGCGGACGAAGCTATCGTCCGTCGTCTTTTCGGAGCCGGGACGGTGAGTGAGACGGACGCGGTCGCAAGAGGCCCGGGATCGCAGCCCGTGCCGGTGTCGGGCGCTGCGGCGCCGTCGATCTTGGCCCTGCGGCACCGCAGATGATTCCGGGGGCCGGGCACCCTATCTGATGCGGAGTTGCACCCGCCGCCCGGTGTGGCATCTTCAGCGGGCGGATCCGACCTGAAAGGCGTCTGACATGGCATTGCCCGCAAGCAAGCAGGTGACCTATTGGGGGGTCGCGGCGGCCGTTTTCCTGGTGCTCTTGTGGTATTTGGGGCCGGTCTTGCTGCCGTTCATCGTGGGCGGCGCCATTGCCTATATCCTGGATCCGCTGGCAGACCGGTTGGAAGCATTGGGCCTGCCCCGCGCGGCGGCGACGACGGTGATCACCCTGGTGGGCGTTCTGGCGCTGGCCGGCATTGTGGCCTTCGTGATCCCGCTGCTGATCGAGCAGACCCAGGCCTTGGTAAACCGGGCACCCGAATACTTTTCGGCGTTGCGGGATTGGCTGATCGCGCGGTTTCCGGCCCTGGGCGCCGAAGGCGGGATCGTTCAGCGCAGCCTGGCCGATCTGGGGGAGATGGTCCGCGAGCGGGGCGGAGCCCTGGCCCAGCAGGTCGTGGCCGGTCTGTTCGGCGTGGTGAACGCCCTGGTCTTCGTGGTCGTGGTGCCCGTGGTGGCGTTCTATATGCTGCTGGATTGGGACAATATGATCGCCCGGATCGACGCGCTGCTGCCGCGCGACCATGTGGATACGATCCGGCGCCTGGCATCGGAAATCGACCGGACCCTGGCCAGTTTCGTGCGCGGCCAATTGACGGTCTGCCTGATCCTGGGGACGTTCTATTCGGTCGCGCTGATGGCGGTCGGGCTGCAATTCGGATTGGTGGTCGGGGCCATCGCCGGGCTGATCACGTTCATTCCTTATGTGGGCGCCCTGGTCGGCGGGGCCTTGGCCATCGGACTGGCGCTCTTTCAATTCTGGGGCGAATGGGCATCCATCGGCTTGGTCGCGGCGATCTTCGTGGCCGGGCAGTTCCTGGAAGGGAACATCCTGACGCCGAAGCTGGTGGGCTCTTCGGTGGGGCTGCATCCGGTCTGGCTGCTGTTCGCGCTGTCGGCCTTCGGGACGATCTATGGCTTCGTGGGCATGCTGGTGGCCGTGCCCGTGGCGGCGGCTTTGGGCGTGGTGACGCGGTTCCTGATCGCGGAATACCAAGACAGCCTGCTCTATCGCGGACGAGACGAGGGGGCGCCCGCCGCCGCCGAGGTGCCGCCGGCCGACGCGGCGGAGTGATCCATGGTTCAGATGGTGATCGACCTGCCCCGGCGACAGGCCCAGGGGCGCGAGGACTTCATGGTGTCCTCGTCCAACCTGACGGCCATGGGGTTGCTGGATCGCTGGCCGGATTGGCCGGATCGCCGCCTGGCGCTGGTCGGCCCCGAAGGGGCGGGCAAGTCGCATATGGCGGCGATCTGGGCGGCGGAGGTGGGCGCCCGGGTGCTGCCGGCCCGGGCGCTGCGGTCGGAGGAGGTGGGCGGATTGGCCGAGGCGCCGCTGGTGGTCGAGGACGCGGATCGGGGCGTTGACGAGGACGCGCTGTTCCATCTGATGAATGCGTGTACCGGGGCCGGGCAGGGGCTTCTGCTGACCGGCCGCGCGGCGCCGTCGGATTGGGATGTGACGCTGCCCGATCTGGCGTCCCGGCTGGCGGCCGTGACGCCGGCCGTGCTGGAGGATCCGGACGATGCGCTGCTGTCGGTGGTGCTTCTGAAACTGTTCGCGGATCGCCAGTTGCGGGTGAAGCCCGCGCTGATCGGCTGGCTGTTGCCGCGGATGGAGCGGAGCCACGCGGCGGCCGCGCGCCTGGTCGCTCGGATGGATGCGGCGGCGTTGGAACAGGGGGCAGATGTGAACGTGGCCCTGGCGCGCAAGTTGATGGACGAGGCGGGACCCGGCCCCGGATGATCGTGGTGCTGAACGGCTATCCGGGCGTCGGCAAGCTGACCATCGGGCGGCACCTGGCCCGGCGGCTGGGCGGCCGGCTGGTGGATATCCATACGCTCTACAACCTGGCCTTCGCCCTGACCGAATTCGGCACGCCCGCCTTCCGCGAGACCGTGGCGCGGGTCGAGGCCATCGCCGACGATCTGATCGGCCGCCTGCCGCCGGGTGAGCCGGTCGTGTTCACCACCGTCCTGACCGGCTCGGGCGATTGGGCGCAGGAGGAATGGGGCCGGTTTGAGCGCCGGGGCGCCGCGCGAGGACCGTTGTGCATGGTCCATCTGTGGTGCGATCTGGAGGAGAATATCCGCCGGATCGAGGCCCCGGAGCGGGTTGGCAAGGGTAAGCTGCGCGGGGCGGAGGTGGCGCGGCGCAACCATGCGGGCGCGGCGCCGCTGATCGGCGCGGATTTGGCCCATCTGTTGCGTCTGGACGTGACCGATCTGTCGGCGCGGGACGCGGCGGAGCGGATTGCGGCCTGGTGCCGGGCCGACGGGGCCGGGGGTCGGACCTGACCTTGCGCCCAACCGGCTAAGCCGTAGGCTGTCATCTCGACGTTACACCCCCTCTCTAGCCGCGAGCCGATGACAGCTTCCGATTTCCTCACCGCCCCGCTCCCCGCGCCCCGTTCCTTAGACGACGACCGCCGGACCAGCCCGCGCCGCTTCTTCAACCGCGAGATCAGCTGGCTGGCCTTCAACTGGCGCGTGTTGGAGGAGGCGGGCAATCCGAGGGTGCCGCTGTTGGAGCGGCTGCGGTTCCTGTCCATTTCGGCGGCAAATTTGGACGAGTTCACCACCGTGCGGGTGGCCGGCCTGCGGGAATTGGTGCGCGAAGGGAATGCCACGCCCGCCGCCGATGGGCGCAGCCCGGCCGAGCAATTGGTGATGATCGACGCCGATGCCGGGCGGCTGCTGCGGGCCCAGCAGGCGCGGTGGAAGGCCCTGCGCGAGGAGATGGAGGGCGTGGGGATCAGCCTGATGTCCCCCGAGGCGCTGAAGGCGCCGGAACGGCGGGCGCTGGCGGATCGGTTCCTGCGCGAGGTCTTCCCGGTTCTGTCGCCCCTGGCCATCGACCCGGCCCATCCGTTTCCGTTCATCCCCAACGAGGGCATGGCCCTGGCCGTGGAATTGGAGCGCAAGACCGACGGGCGGACCCTGCGCGCGCTGCTGCCGATCCCGGCGCAGATCGACCGCTTCCTGCGGCTGGAGGATGAGGGCGACCGGATCCGCTTCCTGCCCATGGAGTCGATGCTGCTGATGCAGATCGATACGATGTTCCCCGGCTATGCCTTGAAGGGCCATTGTTCCTTCCGCGTGCTGCGCGACAGCGATCTTGAGGTCGAGGAGGAGGCCGAGGACCTGGTGCGCGAGTTCGAGACCGCCCTGAAGCGCCGGCGTCGGGGCGAGGTCGTGCGGATGACGATCACCAAGGGCGCGCCCGAGGGCCTGAAGGGCGAGATCGTCGAGGAGATCGGCGTCGGCGCCCATGAGGCGATCGAGGTGGACGGGTTGATCGGTCTGGCCGCCTTGAAGGAACTGGTGGTGGATGACCGGAAGGACCTGCTCTGGCCCGGCTTCATGCCCCGCGTGCCCGAGCGGGTGCAGGACCATGACGGCGACATGTTCGCCGCGATCCGTCAGAAGGATATGCTGCTGCACCATCCCTACGAGACGTTCGACATGGTCATCCGCTTCCTGAACCAGGCGGCGACGGATCCGAACGTGGTGGCGATCAAGCAGACGTTGTACCGGACCTCCGAGAATTCGCCCATCGTCTCGGCTTTGTGCGAGGCGGCAGAGGCAGGGAAGACCGTGACCGCCCTGGTCGAGTTGAAGGCACGGTTCGACGAGGCCGCCAATATCCGCCAGTCGCGGCGCCTGGAGCGGGCGGGGGCTCATGTGGTCTATGGGTTCACCAGCTACAAGACTCACGCCAAGATCAGCACCGTGGTGCGGCGCGAGGGCAAGAAGCTGGTGACCTATACCCATTTCGGGACCGGCAACTACCACCCCATTACCGCGCGCATCTATACCGACCTGTCGCTGTTCACCGTGAACGAGAAGCTGGGGCGGGATGCGACGAAGGTGTTCAACTACATCTCGGGATATGCCCCGCCTGAGGGGTTGGAGAGCTTGGCGATTTCGCCCATGCAGATGAAGGAACACCTTCTGGCTTCGATCGAGGCCGAGGCCGCCCATGCCAAGGCTGGCAAGCCGGCGGTGATCTGGGCAAAGATGAATTCGCTGATCGAACCGGACGTGATCGACGCGCTCTATGCCGCGTCCCAAGCGGGGGTGCGGATCGAATTGGTGATCCGGGGCATTTGCGGATTGCGGCCCGGGGTCGAAGGCCTGTCGGAGACGATCCGCGTCAAGTCCATCGTCGGCCGCTTCCTGGAACATTCGCGCATCGTCTGCTTCGGCAACGGGGCCGGGCTGCCATCCAAGAAGGCGCGGGTTTATATCTCGTCGGCTGATTGGATGGGGCGGAACCTGAACCGGCGGGTCGAGACGCTGGTGGAATGCGTGAATCCGACGGTCAAAGCGCAGATCGTCAGCCAGATCATGGCGGCGAACCTGGCCGACGTGGCGCAGTCTTGGGTCCTGGGGCCGGAAGGCGAATGGGATCGGGCGGATTTGTCGGCGCTGGACAATCCGTTCAACTGCCATCGCTTCTTCATGGAAAACCCGTCCCTGTCGGGACGAGGGTCAGCCGGAGCGAAGGACGTGCCGGAGCTGACCCACTCGGCCGAATAGGCCACATCCCCCGGTTCGCATTGCGGTTGCATCGTCGCATGCCCTTCACGTTTCCGTAACGGCACTGTCGTCGCTCTGACGCGCCAACGTCACCGCGCCGCGATGCCCGCGTTACAAAGGCCGGGTGCGCTGAGGGCACTTGAAACCCTTAGAAAGACGGATGTCCCAACAATGACTTATCCCAAATTCCGGCCGTTGGCCGGCTCTTTTGTCGTGCCCATTTCCCTGCTCGTGGCGCTGAGCCCGATGGCCGCCCTGGCCCAGAACTCGGGTGAGATCGCCGATCTGCAACGGCAGGTCCAGGACCTGCAGACCCAGATCGACGAGGTTCGCGAAAACGATAGTCCCGTCGTCTTCACCAATCGCGACAATGTGCGCCTGACATTCAACGGCCGGATCAGTGCGGTTGGGCTCTATGCTGACCAGGGGCCGAACGATCAGTTCTTCTTCTCCGACAACGACGCGTCGGGCTCGCGCTTCGGCTTTACGGCCGAGGCGGATTTTCAGGACCTGACCGCCGGTCTGCGCTTCGAGATCGCGACGGAGGTGAATTCGACCGACGATATCGACTTCGGTTTCACGCCGGGCGTGGCCGACGACGATTCCGACTTCGGTGACGTGCGACAGGCGCATCTGTTCTTCGACAGCGAACGGTTCGGCTTCTTCTCGATCGGCCAAGGCAACACGGCCGCCGAGGATACGGCCCATTCGGACCTGTCGGGCACATCCCTGGCCGGTGCGGGTTCGGACGTGGATGACATTGCGGGCGGCATTTCGTTCACGCCGGATGACGGGACCGATCTGGGGTCGGCCGGCGATATCGACGCCTTCTTCGACATCCAGGACGGCTTCCGCGAGACGCGCGTGCTGTATATCACGCCGGATTTCCAAGGCCTGTCGCTGGGGGTCAGCGGATCGACCAATGACGGCGATGACGGGATCGAGCCGGCGGTGGGTCTCTATTACGACAACGATTTCGGAGCCTTCGAGATGGAGGCCGCGGCGTCCTGGCGGATCGAGGAAGATGGCGGCGACGAGGACAATATCTTCGTCGGCTCGGCCTCGTTCCTGCATTCGTCGGGGATCAACCTGACGCTGGCCGGGTCGCTGGGCGATATCGATGGCGAGGATGAAGATACCACGGCCTTCTTCGTGAAGCTGGGTTATCGGGCCAACATCTTCGACTTCGGCGATACGCGTTTTTCGGTCGATTACTTCATCGGCGAGAACAATTTCGACTTCGCTAGCCCCAGCGGCGATCTGCCCGAGGCCGAGTCGATCGGTGTCGTCGCGGTGCAGCAGATCAGCGGCCTGAATGCGGAGATCTTCGCCGGCTATCGATACTACGACGTGAGCGATGTGTTCATCGGCGGCGTGGAGACCGATCTGGACGAGATGAACGTGGTCTATACCGGCGCTCGCATTCGGTTCTGATCGAACCGCGTGGCGGGGCCGACCACTCGGCCCCGCCATGATGGCCAGCCCTTGGGGCCGGCTGCGCCTTCTGCTCCCCAGCAGAGCACGGTGTGAGAGGAGCCCGCCCTAGTCGCGGAAACTGCCGTTGCCGAATGCGATGCTGACGCCCTCGACCGAACCGGTGAGGCCCGTGCCGATGCTGCCTGGCGCGCCGCGCCAGGACGTTCCCCAGACAGCGATGCCGTCGGGTTCAGCCACGGAAACGCGGCCTTGGGCATTCGCGGGTGAGATCGACACCAGCGCTAGAAGGGCGGCGGTAGCGAGGGCGAGCGGGCGGTAACGCATCAGGAACTCCGTACTAGATAAGCAGAAAATCGCCGATCTTGTCCTGTTCCGTAAACCCAGAGAGGCCTGATATTTTACATTCCATGACGTTAAGTGGCGGGCATTCGACGTTCGACGATCTCAGCCCACCAAGAGCAGCCGGCTGGGATGGCGTCGTCCGTGAAATCGTATTCTGGGTGATGGACCGGGGCGGTGTCGCCGTTGCCGACCAAGATGTAGGCACCGGGACGTTCTTCCAGCATGAAGGCGAAATCTTCGCCCCCCATGACCAAGGGCGCGTGCTCGCAGTCGCCAGAGACCGCGCGGGCGACGTCGGCGGCAAATTCGGTCTGTTCGTCGTGATTGACCATCACCGGATAGCCGCGAATGTAGTCGATCTGAGCGCTGCCGCCGAAGGTGGCGCAGATCCCCTCGGTAATTTCCTTGATCCGCTTGTCGGCCAGATCGCGTTGATCCTCGGCCATGGTGCGGACGGTGCCTTTGATTTCAACGCGCTGCGGGATGACGTTAAACGCTTTGGAGGATGTCTCGAACGAGGTGACCGATACTACGATCTGCTTGACCGGGTCGGCGTTGCGGCTGACGATACTTTGTAGTGCGGTGACCAAATGGGCGGCCATGAGGGTCGTGTCCACGACCTCCTGCGGCTTGGCGGCGTGGCCGCCTTTCCCTTCCAGCGTTATGTCGAATTGGTCCGTGGCGGCGAAGAACGCGCCCGGGCGGATGGCGAAGCTGCCGACGGGTCTGCCGGGCCAATTGTGCATGCCATAGACTTCCTGGATGCCCCATCGGTCCATCATGCCATCGTCGCACATCTCTTTCCCGCCGCCGCCACCTTCTTCGGCAGGTTGGAAAATCACGATAACCTTGCCGTCGAAGTTCCTGGTTTCGCTCAGGTATTGTGTGGCGCCCAGCAGCATGGCCGTGTGCCCGTCATGGCCACAGGCATGCATGGCGCCATCGGTTTTGGAGGCATAGGGGCGGCCGGTCTGTTCATGGATCGGCAACGCATCCATGTCGGCGCGCAGACCGATGACCTTGCCGGAGGTATCCTGCTTGCCATGGATGACACCCACGACGCCGGTCCGACCGATGCCCTCCACGACCTCGTCACACCCAAAGGCGCGCAGTTTGTCTGCCACGATCTGCGAGGTGCGGTGGGTGTCGAATAGGATCTCCGGGTTCTCGTGCAGGTCGCGGCGCCAGGCCGTGATGTCGGGCAGGAGTTCGGCGAAACGATTCTTGACGGGCATGGTCGGTTTCCTCGGCTTCGGAGCATCGCAAACCGAACACCTAGGGTCTGGGGCTCGCCTCGCAAGAGCCCTCGGTTTTTGATCCCACTGTTTGATGGTGCGGTCCATTCGATGGAATGGAAGGACATCCATTGGGACGGGTCGTCCCCGCAGCGTCACGACCACGCATGCTTCCAGAGAATTGGTACAGCGATCCACTGGCTTTCAGGGTTATGCGACGCGTGACCCCGGCAAGCGCGGGCTTCGAGAAGGGGCTGACGGCCAGTGGGTGAATGCCCGCGCAAATGATGTCGACTTCATCGTCCAGGATGAGGTCGACTGCCATTTCCGACGCCCGGTTCGATCTAGATTGGCTGTCCTTGGCGATGATCTCGACCGCGCGCGTCGCTCCTCCCTCAACGGTAATACCATTTGCGAGGGCCGCGCGCGCATTGGCGAAGACGAACCCGTTGCCGCCTGCAACCGCGCCTAGCGGGCCGGTTTCAGGATGCACGAGGCCGATGCGCAACGGGCGTGATCGAGCCGATTGCGGGGATTGCCAACGCAGCGCCGACGGCAGCGAGAGAGCCCAGTGCACGGCGCCGGGACATCCAGAGCGGTCGATACGTGATGTCTTTCCTCCCTATGCAGCCCTTCGGTTTCGTTGTATTGGACTGATCGTTACGATGGAGATATGATTGACCGATTTTTCAGGAATAGTTCTGGAGTGGCGGTGTGTGTGGCGCCAACATCATCAGAACTCAGTATAAAAGGATCGTTGGCGCACCATGCCTGTGGGCTGATCACTCGTCCGAGTCTCTGCCGAGCGTAATTATACATTTGACTTAACGGTCAATGATGGAACGGCATGGGTCGTGGGAGTGCTGTCATATGCCACGACACGACCGGATTCTTTGGTGGGGGAACGCCCGCGAATTGGCCGTCGCCGACCGTCTCGCCTTCGCAGCGACACTCCATTTCGGCGCGCTCAGTATCTGGCCCGCAGATATCGAGGCGCTGATTGCTTCGGGTGAAACGCTGCCGTCGATCCGGCGTCTGGCCGATATGGCCGGGGTTGCGCTGACCTATCTCGATCCCGTGGTGGGCTGGCTGCCCGATTGGCGCCCCGAGGGGGACGCTGCCGCCCTGGGCATTGACCGGGTTTTGGCTGTGACCTGTTTCCCAACAGGTCGCTTCTCCGTCGGTGACGTTGCACCGCATCTGGCGCTTCCGGCTGCTTTATCTTGGATATGGGTGGATGTGGGCGGGCCGCCCGGCCGTCGCGGCCTTCGCGGATGCCGCCTTCCAAAGGCCGTCGATCCGCGCCGGGGCTATCGACTGGCCCGGGCATCCGCCGGGCCAAACCATCGCCCAGCTGCGCTGAGGTTCGGCATGCCGAACCCTGCCTTTCGCGTCGCCCGGGAAGACGGGCCGCGTGCGGGCCCTTCGGCCGCAGATCTCGGACCTCACCAAGGCGTGTTTCGGCGTGGCGCGGGCCCAACGTCATGCTGACAGAGATGGCGCGGGGACCTGGCACAGCGGCGGTCTATGCCGAGTTTTTGTCTCTCGAAGGCGACGGTCGCACGCCGGACGACATCCGTGCCTATGGCCACGCGCTTGCGGGACTTGTGGGCTTATCTGCTGATCGGTTGGGGGTCCGCGGCCTCCCGGTGTCGAAGGAGCAGATCGTTCCGCTCGATATCGAAATCGGGACGTGTGCATGCGCGCGACAGCCGCCCTCACTTGGCGAACCGCGCTGCGCCGGCCGGTGATGCGGCGGGCTGCGGTGATGTCGGGGCTTGTTGGAACGGTTCTCGCTGGGATCAACCATGGTGACGCGATCCTGGCGGGACCACTTGGCCAAGCCGATGCACGTCGGGCCGGGGTGACGTATCTGATCCCTTACACGGTTTCGACGGTATCATCGTTGTTCGCAATTCGTGACATGGCCTTGCAAGCACAACACCGCTCTGGCTATCTCTCCGACCGGTTAGTCAAAATTCTGGAACGGATATACTGATATGGCAGGCGTTAGGAGGTTTGACACGGATCAGGTGCTCGACAGCGCCATGCGGACCTTCTGGCGTCACGGCTATGAGGCGACGTCCATCCAAGATTTGACCGATGCGACGGGCTTGGGTCGCGGATCGCTTTACGGAGCGTTCCAAGATAAGGAAACGCTCTTCATCGCAGCGCTGGACCAGTACCTGGAACGATCGCGGGAAAGCTGGAGCGAGGCTTTGGCCCACCCCGATATCCGCGAAGCCATGCGCGGCTGCCTGGATGTTTTGATCAATGTGTTGATCAACGACCGCGCCGAGGCCGGGTGCTTCCTTCTGCTGGCCTCCATGAGCGGGGAGGAGCGCGCCGGGAAGGTCCGCCGCCGCGTCTTGCGCGCCTTCGCGGATGAAGAGCGTGCGCTGTATGATCGTCTGCGGCAGGCCGAGAGGGAGGGCGACTTGCCCGACGGCAGCGACCCCCAGACGCTGGCCCGGTTCTTCGTCGCCCAGGGTCGCGCCATCGGGGTGACAGCCCGCTGGTCCGCCGATCCCCGCACCTTGATGGACATCGCCGAGACCAGCCTTGCGGTTCTGGGGCCCCGGAAGGACGCTGCATGACAATGCCGGTCATCATCTGCCTGACGATCACCGGTTCGCGGCCGCGGAAATCGGACAATCCCTCCGTTCCGTTCACTTTATCCGAACAGATCGAGTCGACCTAAGCGGCCTTCGAAGCGGGCGCCACCATCGTCCAATGCCCCCATAGGCTTCGGCCTTTCCCAGCCCAGGGAAAGTGTAGCTGAGAACTTCAACTTGATCCGGTTCAGTTCTCAGGGGGACAGAGCAACGGCAGGTCCCTCCTGTCGGCAAGATCGCGGGGATTGGGAACCGCGATGCTCGATCAATCAGTTCCTTGAGGGATAGATGCCACTGGAAACGACACAGAACTTCAGGCCGATGGATGGATCTTGAATAGGGAAGGATGCGCCACCGCCACTGGATGCAATCATCTGCGAAGACATCGTCCGGTTCGGCCCCATATCGGAATAGATCGTCTCCGACCCAACACCGCTGGGCGGTGCCGCTGCCAACAGTTTTCCACCGGGTCCCGGCTTGTCACCGTCCAGATTGTTGGCTCGTACTTCGTGGCTGTGGGACGGCATCTGGGATACCGTCATGGTTGCGGTTGTCGCGCCGTATCGCTGCCCTTCACGGGTCGACAGGCCAACACCCGGACCGTTGCCCTGACCGGCAAGCTTTCGGCCCCTTGTATCGGGCATGCCGAATGTGGTCCTGCCGTCGCCGCCATAGATCGTTCCGACAAGGGAGAAGAGGGCGTCATTGCTGCTGACGGCGAGCAGCGCGCCGCTCGCTTCGATGGTCCCCCTGGGGCAGAAGTTGAAACCGACGGTTATAATCTCGCCGATGTACCGGTCCTGTGCGTGAACGGATTGGGCGGATGCCAGGCCGATGGCCAAGGCACCCATGATCGTTATCGAAAAATTCGGGCGGGTCATGGGTAACGACTCCAGATGGGTGATCCGGTGGATGGCTGGACTAGGACCGAGACGGATAGAGGCCTTCGAGAACAACGCAGAAGGTGATGACCTGGTGGGGGTCCTCGATGTTGAACGACGTGCCGCCGCCGGATGGCGCAATCATCTCGGCCGACATCTGGACCGTGGGCGGAGCTGTTGAATAGATCGTCTCGTTGCCGGTTCCGCCGGTGGGGGCCGCAGCCAAAAGCTTGCCGCCAGGGCCAGGCCTGTCGCCATCAAGATTGTTCGCGTTCACGGTATGGGAGTGCGGCGGCAGGTTCGACTCGGTCAGCACAATGCTTTGCGCCCCGTTCTTTTCGCCCAGACGGACGTTGGGCAGACCGGGCCCGTTTCCATCGCCAACGGGCGCGCGCCCACGCAAGTCCGGCAAGGCGAAGGAAGTGCGCCCGTCGCCTCCATACGTCGTGCCAAAGAGCGAGAAGAGGGCGGTGTACTGGGCAATCGACAAGATTTGACCATCCGCGCTCAGGGTCCCTCGGGGGCAGAAGTTCGTTCCAGAATAGATGATTTCGCCAATGTAGCGTTCTTGGCCTGCCGCCGTCTGCGGGGCTAGGCCGATCATCGCGGCCAGGATCAAACCGGAGAGAGCCGTTGGTCGGGCGAGATGGGATTTCGGCATGGACGGTTCCATCCTTTGTCTGTGTGGCGCCAGCTGAGGACACGCAGATCCGTGTCGGCGCTTGATCCTCAATTCCGGGGCGGGAACGGGCCCAGGGCGACGATGCAGTAGCGAATGACGATGGTTGGGTCGACGATGTCGATCGGTTGGTTGCCACCGGTCGGCTGGATCATCTGAGGCGACATGGAAACGGTCGATGGCTGGGTGGAGTAGATTGTTTCCTGTCCCCTGCCATCGGGGGGAGCCGCGGCGAGAAGCTTGCCACCAGGGCCCGCGAAGTTGCCATCCAGGTTGTTGGCATTCACGCTGTGACTATGGCGCGGCATTTCCGAGATCGTCATGGTCCGTTCCAGCGCGCCATGCTTCGTCCCCAGAGTTTTATCAGCGAGTCCCGGCCCCTGGCCTTCGCCAATCGGGACCCGGGTCCGAAGGTCTGGCAAGCCGAACGAGGTTCTACCGTCACCGCCGAAATTCGTGCCGTAGAGCGAATAAAGGGCCTGGTTCTGATTGATCGGAAGTAGCTGTCCTTCAGCCGAAATCGTTCCCCTTGGGCAGAACGTGAAAGCCACGGGCACGATCTGGCCAAGATAATTCTCAGCGGGTGCAGGCGTCGCGACCGCCATCAGCGAAAGTGTAAAACCTCCGAGAACGCCGCATAAATGGGCAGAGACCGACTTTGACATGGGAAAGTCACCCTTGAGTTGCATCAAGTTGGGCGATCCTCCGCCAATCGAGGCGGTGTGGCAAGTTTATTCTTGATGATCCGATTGGCCGTACCCGACGTCATCGACGATTGACCCGATAAAACATGCCGGGCTGGAACGGGCCGGGATGGCTGGTTTCGGTGCCGTCCGGCCATTGGATGCGCAACTCAGTCAGAGTGCGATCCGGGGCGGGGGCAAAATGCGCGCGGGGCGCGTCGAAGGACATAAAGCCGCCGCCGATCTGAAGTTCGCGGGTCTGGGCCATGCCCTGGTCGTCCGTCATGGCGACCAGCGCACCGATGCCATCGCGGTTGCCGCGGAAATCCCGGAGTTCGATCACCAGACCACGGCGCTGGGTGGTGTTGATGAAAACTACCAGAGGCCCGTTCACGGGGTGAGTAACGATATCCAGATCGCCATCGTCGTCCAGATCGAAGGCCGTCGCCGCCGCTGTCATCAGGTAGTCTTCTAAACCGAAGGGACCTGATGCTTCCACGAAGCGACCGTCACCGGTGTTGTGGAAGAAGAGGTTCGAGGGAGAAACCTCGTTGGGGACCCAGGTGCCATTGACGATATAGACGTCCTGATACCCGTCATGGTCGAAATCGGCGATCTTTGTGTCCCAACTCCAACCTCCGACATGGAGGCCCTGTGCCTCGGCCCGGTCGGCCCATGCCTCGCCGGTCCAGGACAGCAGAACGTTGGCGCGCAGGATCTGGGGATGGGTCAACGCGATCTCGGCCTCCGCGGGGTCGCGGGATGGCTCGAAATGGATGTCGCAATAGGCGCGGGGGATGCGCTGGTCGGTCGGGATAAGCGCGCAGATGCTAGGGTCGCGCTTCTGGATGGCCAGATCCTTGACCAGCATGGCGCGGCATTCCTCGCCGTTGCGCCCTTCCAATTGCTGACAGCGGCTGGCGTAGACGGGGTCGAAATTGTTGCCGGACCTATACCAGGTCTTGATGGCCATGTTGCGGTCGCAGATCGCCCTGGCGTCCGGGTATTCGATCGCATCGCAATAGGCTTCGAGTGGCTGCATTTTCAGCGTCTCTGACACACCCGAGGCGCGGCCGGAGATCTGCGCGAAGTAGAGATCGGCCCGACCTCGATTGTGGAGATCGGCCGATTTTATTGCCATGGTGGTCGTCGTGGTGTGGGGGATCAGACCGCTTTCGTTTTCGATCATCTCGAATCCGCCAGCGCCATCGCCGCGATAGAGATAGTCTGGAATGGCAAAATCATTGCCGATCAAAAGGTCGGCCGCGCCGTCCGCGTCGATGTCGGAGAACAGGATCGACAGTGTCTCGCCGGGCAGGCCGGGCAGGTCGGTGCTGGTTGCCCCGAGCAGGCCGCCGTCATTCCATAGAATGCGGTTGCGGGATTCTTCGCCCGGAATTCGTCGATACCACCCGGCGGCCCAGTTCCCCAAGGCGACGTCCAGATCGCCGTCCCGATCTGGGTCAGCGACGGAGATGGCCATCGCCAGCATCGCGTCTTCGGGACTGCCGACGCGCTGCGGCGGTGCCGGACCGAACGCGCCATCTACGTTCCGCCAAACGAAGTTGCCGTCGAGATAGCTGCTCAGGAACAGGTCCGGAAAGCCGTCATCGTCCAGATCGGCCAGCACGGCGTTGAACAGATAGAGATCGGCCAAGGGACCAAGATCGGCCTCGATCCTCTGGAATTGCCCTTTGCCGTCATTTTCATAGAGGTACAGCCCTTCTTCCGTCGACGCGATGACCAAATCCAGATCCCCGTCCCGGTCGATATCGCCCGAGGCGAGGCTGCGCCCTTCCCAAAAGGGGGGCCACATGTCGCGAAACGAAAACTCCAGGGGTTTGTCGATGCCGATGGTTCGGGCCTCGGCACGCACGAACCCGGTCTCGGCTGCCGGGGAAAGGGGCGCTAGCGGCCGGACGTCGATGGTGACGGTGGCGTCGTTTTGCGTGGCGGCTTGGGCAGCGCCCCAAGCTATGTTTGTCACCCCGGCCTCGCCCAGGAGAAGCTTCAACGCCCGATCTGTCTGCCACTTGTGATAGGTCTGCACGCCCAATCCGGCCGAGATGCCAACGACAAGGATGCAGGCGGAGACCAGCCAGGCCGCTTGCCGCCCGATGGATTGCGCGACAATGAAGAAGGAATAAACCGAAAACGAGCCCAGCACGAAGGCCAGTGTCATCACGTAGCCATGGGCCAATCCCGCGCCCAAGAGCGCGCCAGCCACGACGACGTCAAAGGCGATGGGGACCGGCAAGAACAACCCGACCACCGCGATCAGCAGCAGGGCCGCCAGAGTGAAGCCCAGCCCCACGATCAGGTCTTGCGGCAGCAGCGTCGCCACCGTTGAACCGAGGAAACCCGCCAGCAGCATCAGCGGGACGGTCATCCGGACGATGTACCAAAGGTTGGACAGGAAGGCGGCCAGCACGCCCAAGGCCGCTTGACCCAGATGTTCGGAGGCAGGAGGGCCGTCCGGCACGCTGGGGGCGAGCGGCAGAGAGCAGACCGTCTCTGCCTCGGCCAGGCTGGTTTGCGGCAGGAAACGGCAAATGACTGGCACGGCGACTAGAATGACCGCCAGGCTGAGCGCGATCTTGAGGACGGCCATGTAGAACGGCAACAGGCTGAACGCCATGGTCAGCACCACGATGTTCAACGTGGGCGACGCGATCATCGCGCTTAGCGTGGTCTCGGCGCGCATGCCGGAGGAATACATGCCCCGGGCGATGGGCGCGGCACAGTTGACGCACACGCCCAGAGGCGTGCCGATCAACAATCCGAGGAAAGAATTGGAGAAGCCGCCGCGGAAGCTCTTGCGGGTGAGGAAGGGGGCGAGCGTCAGGAAGGCAGCAGCGAAGAGGATGCCGAATGTCATGCCCTTTTTATTGGTGTCCAACCAGTTCAGCGTGGACCAGAAGATACGCTCGACCGTGGACATAGCTTCGGTCAAGGCGAACCGCGCTTCGAAACTCAGCGGATCTTCCAGCTGGATGGCGCCGGACATCATCGCCTTCTCGTCAAGGGCCGGATAGCGCGAGCCGGTCCAGAACAGATAGGCCAAGAGAACAACCAAACCGGCAGCCAGGAAGAAGCGTTTTTCGTAGGGTTTTCGGATCAGGCTGTCCATCGCGTCGTCTTCCGATGGGTCGGTCCGGTCGAGATGCCGAACGATTGGTGGAAGGGATCGGTCGGCAGGGCATCAGCGCCCGCAGGGCAGCCGGGCCGTTTTGTAGCGGGCGGAGCCGGTTCGGCCCCGCCCATCTTCCACTACGGAATCACTGCGCCCCGAGATTGGCTTCCAGCACATCCAGGCGTGCCCGGAGGGCGGCGTTCTCGGCGCTGAGTGCCTGGATCGCTGCCAGCGCGACGCCGGTGCCGTCCAGGGCCGAGATGCCGGTCTCAGTGGCGCCGGTTCCGAACGCAGCGTAGAAATCCTGCGCCATCGGGCCGATATGGCGGATGCCGGTTTCGGCATCGTGCTTGTAGGTCCATTCGGCCACCGGAATGCTGGATACCTTCGCCAAGATTTCCTGCGGGTCCACCGGTTCGATGGCCATCTTGCGGTTCTTATCGGAAGATTGGGTCAGGGTCCCGTCGATGGCCAGATTGCCGGTGTTGGACAGATCGAAAACGGCACTGCCGGGCGATGTTCCGGGCACCAGGAGCATGTTTTGGCCTGCGCTGAACATCCATTGAGCCGAGGCTTTCGATGTGTTGTTCATATAAAGCTGGACCGCCCCGTCATTTTCAAGCCGGAGGAGCTGCTGGGGGCCAGAGCCACCCGTGTCCTGGATGTAGAGTTGCGTCGTTCCGTCGGTGTCTCGGACGTGCAGGGTCTCTGCTGGGTCTTGAATGTTGATCCCGATTTCCCTGTCGGTGACCACCAGTGAATTGGTATCCGCATCGGGGAAAATCTTGAACGGCAACTTCGAGGCGTTCGTGACATCGCGAACGAAGAAATTCGTTTCGTTCCCCGCAAGGTCCCAGGCCTGAGAGGCAAAGCCGTCCGATCCGTCCTGATCCAGCCGCAAGGCAGGCGAATTGCCGTCTCTGACATGCACGTTCAACACAGGGTCGGCTAGCCCGACGCCGATGCGATCATTGTCGCTAACGACCAGTGCATTGGCCCGGGCGCCGGCTTCCACGATGAACGGCTGCCGTCCCGCTGTCGCGTCTTCGACGGCGAATAGATTGGCGCCCCCGTTGTCGCTTTCATTTGCAACTAAGCGCCAGTCATTTTGCGGAAAAGAGCCGCTGGATGACGTGTCGTTGAAAAACATGCGGAGGTTATTCTCTTTCAAAACAAGCGTGTCGAAGCCGAATGACTCGCTGGTCGCGCAGTCTACACCGACACAGAGGCTGCCCTGGACAATGACGTCGGACGTGAAAACCTGCTGCGCGTGCGCGATACCGCTGCCCAGCCCAAATGCGCCGATTGCGAGCGCCAGTGAGCATGTTGCGCGCTTTGAAATGTGTGGCACTGTCTAGCCTCCCTGTTTTATGTCGGTATTGCCCTTGCGGGCCCAAATCGTTCTCAAGTTACTCTTCAATGATTTCTTCGGGTTGAACGATGACGCCACGCGAGACCGTAAAGGTTCCGCTTGTGGCAAACGAGACGGCGACGGTATCGCGGGCTGCGTCACCGCGCCCATTGTCGATTGGGTTCTTGATTTCGACTTCTTCATCGGTCGCCGCCGTCAGTTCGTAGCGATAAATCCCGTCTACGATTTCCTGACCGCTTAGCTGAAAGACCGGGGCGCCGGTTTCCGCATAGATCGTCGTGATCTCGCCGTCAGGCGCGGAGATCTGCATCGTTGCATTGGACAGGCCGGTCCAGTTCTCGAACCAGACCGCGTCGGAGTTGCTCTGCTGTACCGGTTGCGGCGAGTCGGCCCAGACGGCGGCGCCTCAAATAGTTCCAACCAGAGCAGCCGACAAAATACTTCTATACATAGGTTTTACCGTCGATTCTGGCTATGATGCCGTGCGCATTCATCGGCCTCTCTGTGGAAGATATCATACTTCGATCACCGGAAGGCTGATTAAATTATACGACCGGATCGCGTTATTTGTCACGCGCCTCAATCCAAGCCTGGGCCTGGTCTTGGGCACGATTGATCTGACCAGATGTGGCCTTGCCGGCGAAGGCGATGGCCAGGGCGCTCGTGTCGACGCCGCTATGGCCTGCCAAGGCCATCCACATCTGCGCAAGCATATAGTCTTGCGGGACGGCAAGGCCCTGGAAATACATCAGGCTCAGGTTTGCCATGGCTGGTCCATGGCCCTTGTCTGCCGCCGATCGGAACAGTTGCGCGGCCCGCTGAAGGTCGGGGAATGTGGGCGCCTGATTTGACACCAGCACCAGAGCGAGTTGGAACTGCCCAATCGGGTCTCCGGCATCCGCCGCGCGCGTCAGATCACGCCGACGTTCCAGCGACAAGTCGATGGGGCGCAAGCGCGGGTCTTGGATCCAGGCCGGTGGGGCACCGGGATCGCTGCCGCTGCCACCTTGGCGATAAAGGTCGGCAGCTCGGGTTTCGTCCAATGGCACACCGAAGCCGTTTTCGTACATGACGCCCAGGTTGGTCAGCGCCGATGGCAGCCCGGTTTCCGCGGCCTTCGCGAACAACCGTGCGGCCCGTTCGTAATCCTGGGTCACGCCATCGCCTCGAACATAAAGCAGGCCGAGATTGTTGAGCGCCCGAGAATGCCCGGCCTCCGCTCCCTGTTCATAAAGCGCCCGAGCTTGCGCCGGATCCCGAGTGACACCCGTTCCATCCTGGTACAGCACGCCAAGGCTGACGATTGCATCCAAATGTCCGGCCTCGGCGGCTTTCCGGTAGAGTTCCGCGGCCGCGGCTGCGCCATCCAACTGGGTTTCCAGAACGGCCGCATAGTCGAAGACGTGCTGAGCCGTGCCAGTTGCCGCCGCTTCGGCCAGCCAATGCAGGGCGACCGCCTGATCCGGCGTCACGCCCAGACCCTCGTGGTAGAGGCGGCCCAGTTCATTTTGCGCCGCTGGATCTCCTTGTTCGGCGGCGCGCAGCAGCCACTCGGCCCCCCGCGCGTAATGCTGCAAAACGCCGTCGCCGGTCAGGTAACGGCGCGCCAATTCGGCCTGCGCCCGCACTGACCCGGCCTCGGCCGCCTGCTCGATTTCTTGAAGTAAGGGCCCGGTCAGATGTTGGGCCGACGCGGGCCCGATCCAGGAAAGCACGAGGCACGTCAGAAACGTGCGGCAGGCCCGGACGGTCATCAATCGGTTCCGTTCGGTGCGATCGCGTCGGGATCCTGCCCGGCGACAGCGGCGAAGAACTCCCTCGTCGCGGACTGAGCCTCGGCGACCTGCTCGGGCGTCATCAGATTGGCAATCACATCCCGCGTTTCGGCGGCTTGCCGGTGCCCGCTGGTCGCGGCGATGTTCAGCCAAGTGTGGCCTGAAACATAATCGAGCGCCACGCCACGACCGATCGTGTAAAGCGTGCCGAGTTCGAACTGGGCAACGGCGTCACCGGCCTGAGCGGCTCGTCCCAGATAGATTACGGCGCTTTCTGCGCGGTCCGGTTCCTCTAGCAGGAGTTGGCCGTAAGCGGTTTGCGCCCCGCGCAATCCTTCATCAGCCTGGCTTTCAAGCCAGCCTCGCGCGCCGTCATCCCCCTCGCGGGCCGCGGCAAGGGTCCAATCGACGGCGAAATGCGGGGGCACGAAGCGGTCGAGCGCCCCCTGACCCGTGAGATATCCCAAACGCAACGCCCCCCGCAGGTCACCTTGTTCGTGAGCCAGGCGGTAGAATTGGGCCGCCGTCTTCAGATCGACGGGAAAGCCGCGTCCGGCTTCGTAATATTGAGCCACAGCGTAGCTCGCTCGGCCGAGCCCCGCCTCGGATGCGCGGCCATACCACATGAGGGCTCGGTCGTCGTCGCGCGGCACACCATGGTCGCCGCCATAAGCCAGCCCGAGATTCTGCATCGCCCCGATCTCGTTCGCTTCGGCTGCCAGGGTCAGCCAGCGCAGCGCCTCATCCGGATTGGGCTCGGCACCGTCGACGCCGAGCAGATGTTTTGTGCCCAAAACTCGCTGGGCGAGCGGTACGCCGCCTTCGGCCGCTCGCCGAAACCAGCGCAGCGCTTCGATCCGATCTTGCGGCGCGCCTTGCCCGGTTTCCAATGCATTGGCCAGGAAGGTCTGCGCCTGTGCATGGCCACCTTCGGCGGCGCTCCGCAGCCATTTCAAAGCGGCGGCTGGGTCCGTCTCGGCGCTGTCGTCACGGGCTAGGACGCGGCTCAACTCATACTGAGCTTCGGTAAACCCGGCTTCGGCAGAGGCTGTCAACAACGCGACTGCCTGCGAAACATCCTGCGGCAGACCCGTGCCAGCCTGATACAGCAGGCCGAGATAATACTGGCCTTCCGCGTGCTCGCGATCCGCGAGCGCCGAAAGCAACTCGACCGCTCTCTCGGGATCGCGGGCGACACCGGCCGCCGCCCCGGTTAGATAGAGCCGGGCCAAGACCAGCGTTGCGGCATCGTGCTGTTGCGCGACGGCGGCCTCCAACTGGGTGGCCGCTTCGCCTGGCGTTCGGGGGCCGCCCTGACCTTGTAGCAGCAGTGCCCCGTAGCGATAATGCACTTCCGCCTCGCCCTCATCGGTAGCAAGTTGGGCAAGGGCGGCACGGGCAGACGCGAAATCGTTCCGCGCCAACATGTCCTCGATCTCGGCAGGCAAGGGATCTGCCCAAGACGGAAGGGCGAGAGCAACGGCCAAGGCCGCCGTAATCGAAAGGCGTCTGACATTCATCGGACTGGTTTCCGTCGAGCGACACGTTGGCTTAGCATCAACCATCCATTCGCAAACCAATTCTCATACCACAAGTCCCGACGAAGATATCCCCGCGGCACGCCACAGCCAAAGCAGCGCAGCCGCGGCGCAAAGCGCCGCTCCAAATGGCAAGGCGCGGTCTCTCTTCAAACCGTCAACCGCAGTGGACCGGGTCAATACCGCGGCAACTAAGGCCGCCAGCGCGGCGATCAGAATGAGGTGGGGCAGGGCAAGTGGACCGGCGAACGCACCCAGGCCAGCCATCAATTTGACGTCTCCCAGGCCAAGGCCCGTCTGGCCGCGCAGCGCCGCATATCCCCATCGCAGCGCTAGAAAGCTGCCGCAGCCCAGACAAGCCCCCCAGATCGCCGTGTGCCACCCATGCCCAAATGGTAGGGCGGCCACGGCAAGGGCGGTGGCGAACAACAACAACGTCAGTGGATCGGGCAGGCGCATCCAGATCAGGTCTGTCATCGCCAGAGCCACCAAAAGCCATAACCAGATCGCCGCCAGAAACATCTCGACCGGGCCGCCTCCGGCAAGCACGGCGAGCACGGCTGCTGCTGCGCCCAGGATCTCCGTCTGGAAGGTAAAGGTGGGGATCGGCGCCGCACAATGGCGGCAGCGACCGTGGTTCTTCGCGAACGAGATCAGGGGGATCAGGTCCACAGGGGAAAGCTTTGTCCCGCAGGAACGGCAGCGGGACGGTTGGGCGACGATGTCTTCCCCGCGTGGCAAACGATCCACCAACACCCCCAGAAACGAGCCGATTGCGGGACCAATCAGGATCAGGAAGATGGCCAGGATCGTCTGCGAAGTCATGCTTGCTCCTGACGGGTCGGAGCGTGATGGACAAGATCGCTGCCGCGGCTTTATCATCGCCTGTGCTTGAAGGACCAATTCGATGCCTGCGACACTTGTCACCCGATCCGTCCGCCTTGATCGCGACGCCGCCGTGTCGAGACGGGATGCGGGGTTTTCGCTGCTTGAATTGATGGTGGTGGTCGTGATCTTGTCGATCATCGCATTGGCCATCGTGCCGCGTGTCATAGATCGCCCCGATCAAGCCCGCGTTGCGCGTGCTCAATCGGATATCGCGGCTGTGTCCAGCGCACTGGAACTGTACCGCCTCGACAACCTCCGGTACCCGACCACAGAGCAGGGACTGGCGGCTTTGGTGACGCCCCCGGTAACGGATCCCGTGCCCGCAAATTACGCCGCAAATGGATATATCGATCGGCTGCCCCGCGATCCCTGGGGACAGCCGTATCAGTACCTTTCTCCAGGGGTGCACGGTTCCTATGATGTGTTCACCTATGGTGCCGACGGCGCGGCTGGGGGCACGGGATCGGATGCCGATCTGGGATCATGGGACGAGAATTGAGCCATCCGAGATCCGACCCGACCGATGCGGGATTCACGCTTATCGAACTCGTCGCCGTGGTGGCCGTTGTCGCGGTGTTGGCCGTGGGCGTCGGCCTGATGGCCGCTCGCCCGGGAGCAGGCCGGCCGGACGCCGATCTTCGGATTTTTGAGCGGATGGCTGAAACGCTGTCCGCCCAAGCGGTTCGCGGGCGGCAAGCCCACGGGCTCTTCGTGACGTCCGAAGGTTTACGTCGTGCAGCGATGACAACGGAGGGCTGGGCGGTCGGCAAGCCGATCCTCTGGCGCGGGGGGGTGGTGCTTCGATTGCGCACGCAACGCCGCGGACCAGACAGCCCCCATATCATCTTCCTGCCAAACGGCGAAACCACTGCCTTCACCCTGTCCTTCGACGCATCGGATGGGCGGGGCCCGCAATGCCAAAGCGACGGCGTGACGGGGGTTTCATGCAATCGCGGATGACGTCCCGACCCAAAGGCGATGCAGGATTGACGCTGATCGAGCTTGCGGTCGCAATCGTGGTTCTGTCGTTGGGCAGCCTGGCAACCCTGCGCGCCGTAGACCAGGCGCGCTTGTCCATCGGTGGGGCGCAGGACCGCGTTCTGGCCAGCCTGGCTGCACGCAACCGGGCCGAGTTACTCGGTCTACCAAGCGGGAATGTGGCCTTGCCGAACACCGTTACGCTAGGCGGCCGGGTTTTCACTTTGGCCACCGAAACTCTGCCGACGGCGGGCGGCTTAATCCAGGCTACGATCACTGCCCGGTCAGAGAACGGTCCGGGTGCTCGGGTCATCGTCTATCTGAGCCCGGGCGATCTGTGACCCGGCCCCGTCGCACATCGAGTACCGAGGGTCTGTCCATGATCGAGTTGGTCGTCGCGATGGCCGTCTTCGCGTTGGTCGCCGTGATGGGACTTCAGGCTCTGAGCGGTACGATGCGGCTATCTGAACGTCTTACCGAGTTGGACACCGAGACTGCCGAATTGGGTAAAGCCCTGGCTCTGATGCGTAACGATCTAGCGTCAATCGTGCCGATGCTCTTCTATCCGCCGCAATCGGTGCCGCAATCTTCCGTCGCGATTTCGGGCGATGGACGTCTTGGCCTGTCGCTCGCCGGGCAGCCGGGGCTGAGCCCGCGCCACACCGACCGTCATCGCGCAGTGTGGCGCGTTGATGCAGGGACAGGCGGCTTGGTTCGGCAATTCTGGCCGACGTTGATCCCCGCGGAACCTGGCCAGCTTAGCCGGGCGATGCCTGTTCTGGCGAACGTGACCGACCTGCGGCTCCGGACGTTCTGGCCCTCGATCGGCTGGGTGGAGGGGGCGACCCCGCCGCTCGGAGCTTCCGTGGCAGCCCTTCCCCGCGCCGCCGACGGCGATGCCGCGGGGCCGCCGCCAGCGGCCTATTTTAGCACGCTGCCGCTGGCCATCGAGGTGACGTTCCAGACGGCGCGCTATGGCGAAATCCGCTTGGTGGAGCGGCTCCGGTGACCGTGCGATCCCAGACCGATGGGTTCGTCTTGGTCAACGCGCTAATCCTGGTTGCGGCGATGGCGGCGGCGGCCATCCTGCTCTTGTCCCGAGCCGAAGGGGGGCAGACCCGGCTGGTTGCAATGCAGCAGGCTGAAATGTTGATCGGTGGCTTAGACACCTACGAGGCGTTGGCCCGCGCGGTCTTGGACCGAGACCTTCTGGCCGGTGGTTTGGACGGGCCCGGAGACATCTGGGCGGAGCCGATCACCGACGCGCCGCTGGCCCACGGCAGCGTCTCGGGCCAGATCACCGACCAACAGGCGCTGTTCAACATCAACTGGCTCGCCGACCCGGAGGACACCTTTGCCTTAGAGAGCGGGCGCCGTCTGTTCCAGCGCATTGGTCTTTCCCCGCAGAAAGCCGATGCCATAATTGCTTATGTCTCCCCTGTGGGACCGGGCAATCGGGCGACCTATGCCGCCCTTCGCCCCCCGGTATCTCCTCTTGGCGGCAGTCTCCTGATGCTCGATCAATTGGCGGCGCTGCCCGAACTGCAACCGCGCGATTTTGCCTTGCTCAGACAGCATACGACCGCGTTGCCGGGACGTAGTCCGGTCAATGTCAACACAGCCGATGCTGGCCTGTTGTCGGCGGTGTTGCCGCAATTGTCCGCCGCTCGGATCGACGCTGCGCTCATGCGGCGTCGATCCGAGCGGTTTCCATCGACCGAAGCCTTTTTCCGCGACCTAGGTCTTTTGGTTGATCCGCAGGTACCCGGCGCCGTGGACATCAGCCGCTTTTCGGTCGGTTCAAACTGGTTCCGAGCCGATATCGTTGCCCGATTGGATGACCGCGAGGCGCGACGTCAGGTGCTGTTGCGGCGCGAGGGCACGGTCAGGGGAACCCAGGTCGAATGGCGGGTCTCGCGCTTTGAGCCGGTGCCATGATTTGGGTGCCATTGAACAAGCCCGCGCTGGGCCGCATGGTCGCGCGGCCCGTTCTAACCTTACCGTAGCAGGACGACCGCGTGGCAGATCGCGATCCATTTCAGGATATCAGCGCGGATTTCGTGCATGTCGGCCGAACCCAGGCGCTGTCTGGCCGGCAAGTTCTGTTGGTGCCTGGTAGCGACGTGGCGGCGCTGCCTCTAGAGTTGCCCGCCGGGTTGCGTGGCCAGACGCGAGAACAAGTCGCCCGCCGCCAACTTGGCGATCAATTGGGTCCGGCGGCCGACCGGACCGAGATGCGGCCCTTCGCCTGCGATAGGGACGAGGGCACCTGGTCCCGCGTGTTGGTGGCCGACCGGGCATTGGTCGATTACTGGCGCAGCGAGGCCGGTGGGAAGGGGCGAGCGGTGTTGCCGGATTACCTGGCATTGCCAACGTCGGACGAGATCTGGACGGTGGTACGGGGTCCCCACGGCCTTGCCGTTCGGCTCGGCCCAACAGATGGGTTCGGTGGGCCTGAAAACATCGCGATCGCTCAATTGGATCGAGAATTGCGGGATGCTCAACAGGTTCCAAAGGCGATGCTGCTGCTTGGTCTAAATCTGGACCCCGTCGCCGCTTTGGCCGATGCGCGCGACATTCCAACGCTGACCGATCCATTTGAAGCCGATCGGTACGGCCTTTCCGTCCCCCAGGTCTTGGGGCACGGCGAGGTCGAAATGGATTTGCGCCGCGATCCGCAGATGGCCCGCGCCCGCTTGTCACGAACAATCCAGATCTGGCGCTGGCCGACGCTTCTGGCGCTGACGGCGGCGGTGATCTGGGCCGTCTCGCAGGTGTTGGTCATCGACAGGGTTCGGCAAGAAACGGCTCAGATTGATGCCGATACCGAAGCTCTGGTCCGTGCCGATTTCGTTCCCGTCGGTCCGATTTTGGATGCACGGGTACAGGTCAGTCAGGTGCTTGACGGTCTGCGGGCCGAGGTCACGAATACGCGCGACCGGGTCGAGCCGCTGGTTCTGTTTAACCGTGCCGCGCTGGCGGTCACGTCCGCTGGCGCGCGCACGGAACTGGTTAACTATGCCGGCGATGCCCGGTTCTCTTTGGTGGTGACCGTGGACGACTTCGCGGCGGCTGAGCGATTGTCGGCCGCGCTGGTCGCGGCTGGTCTGGGGGTTGAGGTGGTGGACACCCGTGTCCGCGAAGGTCAACCCGGCGTGCGGAGCGAACTGCGGTTGTCGCCAGGCCCGGAGGCCCAGAAATGACGGATTGGTTGGTTGATCGACTTCTACGACTGGCCCCCCGTGAACGGCGCTTGCTGGGGCTGCTCGTGATCGTCGTGCTTCCGTTGGGGGTCGTCCTTGGCGGTCTGCTGCCGCTGCGCGACGCGCGTGATTCGGCACTGGATGCGCGCACCGATGCTTTGGCGCTGAACATCTGGGTCCAGGAACGGGCGGCCGAAGCGCAGACCTTGGCCAGTTTGCCTCGGACCGGGGCTTTCGTACCCATCGGTACCAGCGGGATCGAGCAGGCATTGATCGACGCGGGCCTACGCGCAGCCGTCACCGAGTTGAGCAGCGACGGCGATGGCGTGGTCTCGTTGCGATTCGACGATGTCGGTTTCGCCCGGCTGGCCGATTGGTTGTCAGAGGCCGATCCAGTTTGGGGCTATGATATCGCTTTGTTCCGAATGGAAGCGGCCGAGCGATCGGGCAACGTTACCGCCGCCCTGACGCTGATGCCGATTGGCGGCTGAGATAGAGCTTAACGCAAAGCGCTGAGCCGCGCTTCGATGCTGGCGCGCCGACCAGCCATGGATCCCAGCGGGTCCAGGTCGGGATGGTCACGCAAGACTTCTGCCAGGATATCGCGCGCCCGGATCAGGCGAGCTTTACCGCTGGGCCGATCGCCGTTGGCCAACAGTTGCAGGCCCGTCTCGTGATCTGCGGTGCCTTGCACCGCAAGTGCGGCGCCGCGGGTGACCCCGCTGGTGGTGTCGGCCAGGGCCCCGGCGGTTTCAGCGGCTCGTTCATACTCGCCTGCGCGCAGAACGACATGGGCGTGTTCCAATCGAACTCGATCCTCGAACGGGCCGGCATTCGGCATTACGCGGGCATAGAGCCGTTCGGCCCTGGGATAGTCGCCGCGTTCCAGGGCAGTGCGGGCTGAATCGTATTGAGACCTGAAGCTTGGCCCACCTGGTGTCGCCGTTTGCACACAGCTCATAAGAAGACCGCACAGCAGGCCGAACATTGCGATCCGCCCAAAGGTTTCTGCCTTCATCCTCAGCTCGTTTCTTGTTATTGATTTTTTCAAGAAATTACATGGAACGGTCCGAAACGTCCACGGATCGGCTGTTTTTCGGGCCACGGAAGACCTTTATGCGACTGATTGCGTCTTTTTTCACACTGTTGGGCCTGGCCGCTACGGCCCTGGCTGGCGCTCAATTGACCGACACGCTGGTCGGCGCCGCCCCAAATGCTGAGTGGACCGATATGGCGCCGGCCTTGGGAGACGTCGCCGCGGACGGGCAGGCTCAGACGACGACCCAAGCACTGGTCTGGCCCGCCTTGTTCGGCGAGCCTGAGCCGCCCCGCCCGGCCGCCCCACTGCCGCCTGCGCCGCCCGTCATAACGGCTGAACCCCAGCCGCCCACTCCGCCCCGTCCGCCGCTCAGTTCGATGGGCTATCAGCTCAAGGGGGTGGTGCGCGCGGGTGGCTCTGTGTGGGGGCTGGTCTCGCACCCGACGGGCGACACGGTGATGCGCGTCGGCGACGATATGGGTGAAGGTATGATCATCTCCCGGATCGACGGCGCAGGCGTCTGGGTGGAAACCGGCACCGACAAGCCCGAGCTTCTTGGCTTCCCCGATTGAATCCTCGAAACCACATTCCGCACAAACCCGCCGGTGAGGGATGTAAATTGTCTGAACCTCGTCTACGCTCCTCCTGATAACCCGAAAATGTCGATCAGAACGGCTGGGGAGCAGGGCAGATTATGACGGTGTTGGGCCATATCCGGGCGACCTGGGTCGCTGCGGCTTGGGTTTTGGTGCAATCCCTTGCTCTAGCGGCATCGTTGTCTACCCCGGCACATGCCCAGATCGAGTTGGACTTGCGGGACGCCGATTTGCGCAGCTTTGTGGAAATCGTCTCGGAGGCCACTGGGCGCAACTTCCTGATCGACCCGGACGTCCGGGGCAATGTCACCGTGCTGGCGCCGCGGGAATTGAGTCCTGCCGATCTATACGAAGTCTTCTTGAACGTTCTGGAATTAAATCGCTTGACCTTGGTGACCGGCGGCGGGGTGGACCGCATCGTTCCCATGGGTATCGCGCGCGAATTGGCCGCGGGTGGGCAAGGCGGGGGACGGGGTGACTTCCAGACTCGCGTGATCGAGGTCCGCAACGTTCCGCTGAATGAAATAATCGAGGTGCTCCGGCCACTTTTGCCGGCCGAGGCGGTCATCACGCCAGTCCCGCGGTCGAACCTGCTGATCTTATCGGATCGCGGCAATAACCATACCCGGATCGCCGATCTAATCGCGCGGTTGGACACGCCGTCCGAGCGCCCGATCGAAATCATCCGGCTTCGCAACGCCAATGCGGCTGACGTGCTAGAGGTCATCGGCTCCATGGAGATCGTACCGCCTGGTGCAGCCGTCTCGATCGACCGGCGATCCAACGCGTTGCTGGTCACCGGACCAGACGATCTGCGCAGCCAGGTGCGCACTCTTGCTGCACAACTCGATACGCAGCGTGACAACACCGTCTCGACCGCGATCGAGTTGAACTACGCCGAAGCGGCCAGTTTGGCGGACATCGTGCTGCGCGCCATAACCAATCAGACACCTGACACGCCGGGGCAGGGTGATGGCATTCGCATCGTCCCCGAACCCCAGACGAATGCCCTGCTGATCACTGCGCCAGAGGATCGGATCGACGATATTGCCGAAATGGTGCAGTTCTTGGACCGGCGACCGTCGCAGGTCTTGGTGGAGGCGGTCATCTTCGAGATGTCGGTCGACGGCTTCTCGGATCTTTCCTCCCAGTTCGGCGCCGTTCTTGGTGATGCGCTTTTGGGCGGCGTTGAGTTCTCGCTGCCAGGTCGCCCGAGCCTGACCAGCCTGGTCTCAGCTGTCGCAGATGGGGACATCCCCTCGCCGGGTTCGGGTGGGGCGCTGGGTGTGGCGACCGGATCGACGGATCGTGGGATCGTGGGTTTGGTTACCGCCATCGCATCCAACACGTCGACGCGTCTGCTCAGCACGCCGTCGATCATGACGTTGAACAATGAAGAGGCAGAGATTGTCGTCGCCCAGAACGTACCGTTTCTGACGGGCTCCTTTGCAACGGTCGGCGACGATGCTGTGCCAGACACGCCTTTCCAGACCATCGAGCGCCAGGATGTGGGGCTGACTCTGACCGTCACGCCGCAGATCAACGCCGACCAAACCGTCAAGATGGCCATCGAGCAGGAAGTGTCTAGCCTGACCAACGCCACCGCGCTGAACGGCGGCGAAATTACCGCGCGGCGCGCTTTGTCTACCAATGTCCTGGTGCGCGACGGCAACGTTATCATGCTTGGCGGACTTCTTGAGAATGGCTCGGGCGCCGTGTCGGAACGCGTTCCAGGGCTGAGCCGGTTGCCCGTTCTAGGCAATCTGTTTCGAGGCAAAAACGCGGTGGAAAATCAGCGTGTGCTGTTGATTATGTTGCGCCCCCGGGTCGTTAATTCGGAGCGCGAGGCCCGGCACCTGACGCGGGCCTTGGCCCGTGAGGCCAAGGCCGCCAGCCTTGCCATCACGCCCGAGTCGGACCAGACTTATCCTCGTACCAGACAAGTCGGTCTGCCATTCGACGGCGCCGATCTGAACCAACCATTCGATGCCGGGTTCGTCGATGAAGTCGCCCAACGAAGGAACTTCCCGCCGCTCCCCAGCCGACTTCGGTTCGACGGCGCAAAGTGAATCATTGCCCTTCGCCTTTGCCCGCGACCATCAGGTTCTGTGGGACGGCGACGCTTTTGTCTTGGGGCCGGATTTCACCGCCATGGGCTTGCGCGAGGCGCAGCGTCGGGCCGGGTCGGACACCGCCGTTCGTCTGACCCACGAAAGTCAGGATGGTTTCGACGCGGCATTGGCGCGGGCCTACCAATCGTCGGACATCGGGGGAGAAGCAGGCTCCGACGGCGTTCTCTTCGAGTTGGAGGATGCCCCGACCGCCGCCCGGCAGCGCGACCTGCTGGAAAATGTAGACGAGGCGCCGGTGATCCAACTGGTCAATCAACTGCTGCGCCGGGCCGTGCAGTCTGGTGCGTCCGACCTCCATATCGAACCATTCGAGGGCGGTCTGCGCGTGCGCCAACGGGTGGATGGTTTCCTGCAACCCGTCATGGTTCGCGCCGACGTGCCTGTAAAGCGCATCGTGTCGCGGGTTAAGGTCATGGCCGGGCTCGACATCGCCGAGACACGCCTGCCGCAGGATGGGCGCATCCCGCTATCGCTGGGCGGCCGGATGATCGACACGCGCGTTTCGTCCCTGCCGGGGCATTACGGGGAGCGGATCGTGTTGCGGATCCTGGACCGCTCGTCCGGGCTCATGCCGCTCGATGCGCTCGGGCTGTCCCGCGATCAGATCACCCTGTTGGAGCGGATGTCGGCCATGCCCAACGGCATCATTCTGGCCACCGGCCCGACGGGGGCGGGAAAGACGACGACGCTCTATTCGCTCTTGCAACTCGCCAACCGGGACGAACGCAACATTGTAACTGTCGAAGACCCGATCGAATACGATCTGCCTGGGATTAGCCAATCGCAGATCAATGCGGATATCGGGATGACCTTTGCGACCGGGTTGCGCGCCACGTTGCGCCAGGATCCGGACGTGATCTTGGTGGGCGAGATTCGGGATGGCGAGACGGCCGGAGTGGCCGCACAAGCCGCGCTGACTGGACATCTGGTGTTTTCTTCCCTTCATGCCAACGGATCGGTGGGGGCCGTCGTTAGATTGCGCGACTTGGACCTCGCTGACTTCTTGATCGCGTCGACTTTGCGCGGTGTAATCGCTCAGCGTCTGCTCCGCCGCCTATGCCCGGATTGCCGCGTTCCGCATACACCCAGTTCTGCCGACCGGGAGCATTTCATCCGCAATCGCCTACCCGTTCCTGCGCAACTCTTTGATGCCGTTGGCTGCTCGGCTTGCAGCGGCTCGGGCTATGCCGGTCGGGTCGGGATCTTCGAGATGATCGAAATCGGCGAGGCGCTGCGGGCTGCGATCGACCGGGGGGCAAATGAATCGGATTTGGCGGCGCTGGCGCTCGATGTGAGCGAGACCCTGATTGGTCAGGGGCTGGCCGAAGCGGCGGCGGGGCGCACCACCTTGACGGAGGTACTGCGGGTCGTGGGGGACGTGGCGTGAATGCTTACGGCTACACCGCCTTTACCGAGACGGGAAAACGCCGCAACGGCACGATTGTTGCCGAGACGGAGCGCCATGCTTCCGACCAACTGCGCCAGAAGGGCCTCTTCGTCGCCGAACTCACACAACGGAATCATCGGGACGGTCGGGCGCCGCTGGGACTCGGTGCAAGACGGGTGCGACTGTCACCTGACCTCCAAGCCGTCTTCACGCGTCAAATGTCCGTCCTGCTGAGCGCTGAATTGCCTGTCGAATCTGCGTTGGAAGCCGTTCGCCAAGGGGGAGACCCGGCGCTGGATACCGTCGCTGCCAATGCCCGTGCCGCGCTGATGGAGGGGGCCGCCTTGTCCGAAGCCATTGCCCGCGCGGGCGGTGGCTTCCCTCCCTACTATGTGGCGTCTGTCCGTGCAGGCGAAACCGCTGGCGATCTCGCCTCGGTCTTTGGCGAACTGGCCGAACATCTAGAGACCCGCCGAACCGATCGCGCGCAGATCGCGAGCGCCTTGATCTATCCGGCTTTCGTCGCAGCGGTGTCGCTGCTGGTTTGCGCGATCCTGATGGTCACCGTCGCCCCGGAGATTGTCGCCATGTTCGAGCTGTCGGGTCGTCCCCTGCCTGCGCTGACCCAAATGGTTTTGGCGGTCAGCGATTGGATCCAAAGCAATGTCATCCTTCTGACCTGTGGTCTGGTCGCCTTCGTGGTCTTAGCCGTGTCGTCATCGCTTCTGCCTGCGCTGAAAGCTCGACGCGATACGATGTGTTTGCACCTTCCGCTGGTCGGTCGTTTCATGCGCTTGTCCGAAGCCGTGCAGTACCTCCGTACCCTCGCGCTCGTACTGGGCAGTCGCCACGCCGTCCTGTCGGCAGTGGAAAACGCGGCTGATGTCCTGACAATCATGGAATTTCAGGCCCAGGCGGGTCGAGTCTCGACCGCGATCCGTCAGGGTGAGAGCCTGTCGAACGCCCTGGAACACTTGACCATCGTACCGCCGGTGGCCCGCCAACTCATCAGCGCCGGAGAAGCTTCGGTTCGCCTCGCTCGCATGACTGAGCGGAGTGCCGTGTTGTTGGAAAACGGACTAAGCAATGAACGGAAGCGGATCGCTGCGTTGCTGGAGCCCCTGCTCATGTTGCTTGTCGGCGCTTTCGTTCTGATCGTCGTCCTTGCGGTTCTACTCCCGATCTTCGATCTGCAGGCCGTTGTGACGTCCTGAACCGGCTCAAACGATTGGGTAGACGTACTCGGCCACCCTTGCCCCGTCCTCCCCGGCTTCGTCCCATTCCAGCGAACCGTCCTCTAGCGCTGCGTCCAGCGCCAGGCAGAATGCCGCCAAATCCGATTGCCCTTCAGCTTCGGCTTGGCGGGCCACCGCGCCGAGCAACCGGCCACGGGGCTCGAAAACCTCGCTGAAGGGCCGGGGCGGCCCGTTCAGTGTGGACATAGGCGTTTGAAAGCCTCCATCAGGCAGGTGCCCAGCTGCGTTGGCTGCCTCGTCCATCATCTGTGCGATCCGCATCAAGAACACGCCATGGTCAATCGGCGGCAAAGGTCTTCCTCCCAATTCGCTGATTGACCCAGTCCGGTTGTGCTGTCCGGCGCACCAGGAACCCACCGATGGCCAAGAGATCGAGATGGGTGTTCAGAAAGCAGTCGATTGCGTCCTTGGGGCCGCAAACGATCGGTTCGCCCCGCACGTTGAAAGACGTGTTGAGCAGCATGGGGCAACCCGTTTGATCGTAGAAGGCCGAAAGAATGGCCCCGGCCCGCTGCCCCGAATCTGGCCGAATGGTCTGAAGCCGGGCCGTGAAATCCACGTGAGTGATGGCATCAAACTGGCTTTGAACGGCATTCTGAAGTTGCATCGGCGCAAACACGCCGCGTGCCCGGGCCTGCCTCAATGTTGCAGGTAAACGATAGTCCGGCTTTAGCGATGCCACGAAGAGCATGTAGGGGCTGTCGACGGCGTCCTCGAAGTAGCGGGGCGCTTCCTCAGCCAGCACCATCGGGGCGAAGGGCCGCCAATCCTCCCGGAACTTGATCTTCCGATTGGTTTTACGAAGCGTCGCGGCGCCGCGAGGATCGGCCAGGATAGACCGGTTGCCAAGCGCGCGCGGCCCAAATTCCATGCGCCCATCGAAATGCCCGACGATCTGCCCGCCAGCCAATGTATCTGCCACGGCATGGGCATAGCTCGCTGGGTCCCCGATGGTCTCGTAGATCAGGCCAGCCGCGTCCAACTCGGCCCGGATCACCCCATCATCGAACGCAGGGCCCAACAAGGCGCGGGCCATACCGTCAGGCTTGGCCACCGCCCGAGGCCGCGCGGTCGTTTCGGCCCGAGCCATCTCCAACGCAGCGCCAAGGGCGCCACCGGCATCTCCTGCCGCAGGCTGGATCCAGAGCCCATCCAGGTCCGGTACATCCTGGCGGATCCGCGCATTCGCCACGCAGTTCAAAGCCACCCCGCCGGCAAGGCATAGGTGACGGTGGCCTGTCTGATTGAGGCTGGCCTTTGCGAGCGCCACAACGGCCTCCTCCAAGACGGATTGGGCGGAAGCCGCCAAGTTCATATGAAACGGCGTCACTGGATCGTCAGGCTGGCGAACCGGCAACCCGAACAGGGTCTGAAACTCTGGCGCGATGGTGCTGAGACCTCGGTGGAAATCGAAGTACCGCATATTAAGGGCAAAAGATCCGTCCGCCCGAAGCTCGATCAATTCGTCCCGGATCTTCTTTCTGAACGTGGGCACACCGAAGGGTGCAAGGCCCATCAGCTTGTACTCTCCCGAATTCACCTTGAAGCCGCAATATTGCGTGAAAGCACTGTAGAAAAGCCCGAGGGAATGCGGAAACCGCACCTCTGATTGGGCCGACAGGCCACTGGCTGTGCCCGACCAGATCGTGGTGGTCGAAACCTCACCCACCCCATCCATGATCAGGATTGCGGCCTTGTCAAAGGGCGAAGGATAAAAGGCAGACGCTGCATGTGCTCGATGATGCGGTACGAAGACGACCTTTGCGGGATCGCCCGCCAACGCTGTCAGCTGGTCGGGGAGATCGTCCGACAGCGTTCGCAAGATTTTCACCATACGTGGCCACAATCGCGCTCCGCTGGGGGCTTCGCAAATCGCAGTCTCTACGATTCGGCGGGCTTTTATGGCCGGGTCTTCATAATATGCCAAACCAGCCAATTCGGCGCCCGGCGGCAACTGCGCCAGGCAATACTTGGCTGCGTGGTCGGGAAAATGCCAATCCCCTTTCCGACGTGTGAACCGTTCTTCCTGGGCCGCCGCGATGATCCGGTCGCCCTGGACCAAAGCCGCAGCCGAGTCGTGGAAGTGGGACGAAATGCCCAGCACAAAGCCTGGTGCTGTCATGCCCCTACCCCAGCGGCCAGAGCCTCGACCACCGAGCTAAGCCGCTCGGCAAACAGCCTGTTAGACCGGGCGTTGGGGTGGGTGTCGTTGGGCAGGAAGTAATGGATTTCGTCGTACGGCGTGGAAACGTCCATCAATTGCGGGATCTCGGCCATCATCGCTTCGTTTACCCTGGGATCGACTTGATCCAGCAGCGCGAAACGCACGGGCACGCCGGCTTCGGCCGCAACGCTTTGAACGAGGTCTATGACCGCGAACATGGCCCTCATCGTCATGTAGTCGTCCGGTAGAAAGATGTCGAAGTTTGCCTGCTCAATCACCGGTTGCCAGATCGGTCGATAGATGATGCGCGCAGCGCCGGAAAGATCCAGCCGGACGACGGGAACATGTTCGATCCCCCGCAAGTGCCAGATCCGGGCTTTATACTGACGCATCCGGCGAGGATGCGCGATGTTGCGAAAGCGGTGATCGCCGATCATCGCAAAAACCGCGGCGTCGACCGCGCCTGCTGCGACATCCCGCCGGAACTGCATCAGGTTTTGGGTCGTCCCGTGGCCTCCAATTCCGCGGTTGAGAATACGCAGGTTGGGATACGTGCTCTGTAAGAGGGCGGTATAGGTTTCATCATCTGCGAGACCTGTTCCGTAGGTAAAAGAACAACCGTAGAACGCGATGCGCGGTCCGCTCGGCTGCGTCGTTTTTGGAAGGGTTCGCCAACCATCGGCGTCAATTGTTTGTAATACGTTGCGACGGAACCGCACTTGCACGGCATGATCTGGACTCAACGACCAGCCGATAACAGGGTCGGGCCGGAATAGAAGTCGGGGCTTGTGAACCGTCTTGTCAGGGTCTGGCGCCATCCGGTATTCACCACCCCAGGTGTCGTGCAGGGAACGGGCTGATGCACGTCGAATATCCACTCTCGTCATGTTGCGACCCGAGCCAACCCGTTCATCCACCATGACGCGATGTTCATAGATGCTGGCGTGCTCCGACACAAGGAAGGGGCTCGGACGACCGTTGCGCTGCGCCCGCTTAGGCCCAGAGTTGCCAAATTGATGATCTATGGGTCGTATTCGGACAAAGTACCCGCGGCACTTCAACTGAGGTGAAAAGTTGCAGTCACTTGCTCGCATACTGGCCCAAAACGAGGGGAGCGTATCTACGAGGCCAGCAAGCCCATTGATTGTTCCTTAACGGACGATCTGATGTCAGAGTATCGCAGGCTGATGGTTGAAGTCGCTAATGGGTACCTGAAACAGCTGTGATCCGTGGCCCCTCCTTGCTCGACCAGAACCTTGCTGTAAGAGAGATGCGCATCGAGGGCCTTTGTCGCGGCATAGGGTTCGCGGGCGATGAAGGCGTTTGCGAACCCTTTGTCGCGGCATAGGGTTC
>JBCDCW010000001.1:0-49780 GCA_039180995.1 Pseudomonadota bacterium | reverse complement strand
GCCAAGATGCGCGAGATCGCCGACAGCGTTGGCGCCTATCTGCTTGTGGATATGGCGCATTTTGCTGGGCTGGTCGCGTCCGGCCATTATCCGTCGCCCTTTCCCCACGCCCATGTGGCCACGACGACGACGCATAAGACGCTGCGCGGTCCGCGGGGCGGGATGATCCTGACCGACGATGGGGACATCGCGAAGAAGGTGAATTCGGCGATCTTTCCGGGCATCCAGGGCGGGCCCTTGATGCATGTGATCGCAGGCAAGGCGGTGGCTTTCGGCGAAGCCCTGCGGCCCGGGTTCAAGGATTACCAGGCGCAGGTCATTGAGAACGCGAAAGCTTTGGCGGATCAGTTGCAGAAGGGCGGGCTGGACATCGTCACTGGCGGAACGGACACGCATCTGATGCTGGTCGACCTGCGTCCCAAGGGCGTGAAGGGCAACGCGACCGAGGACGCATTGGGCCGGGCGCATATTACCTGTAATAAGAATGGGATACCGTTCGACGAGGAGAAGCCGACCATCACCTCGGGCATCCGGTTGGGCACGCCCGCGGGCACAACGCGGGGCTTCGCGGAGCCGGAGTTTCGGCAGGTGGGCGAGTTGATCTGCGAGGTCGTGGATGGTTTGGCCGCCCATGGCGTGGATGGGAATGGCGACGTGGAATCGGCGGTGAGAGCAAAGGTCCAAGCGCTGTGCGACCGGTTCCCGATCTACCCGTATCTGTGAGAAAATTCGCAAGTTGGGGTAATTTCGCAGGGGCCGTTTCCCAATTTGTGCAGAAATCGGCCGGCGGCGTTATCCGATGACGACGGGGTTTTTCCACGACGAACGCTGTCTGTGGCATAGTGGCGGCAATTACGCGCAGATGGCGCCGGTGGGCGGCCTGGTCCAGCCCATCGCGGGCGGCGGCGGGCTGCCGGAGGACCCGGAGACCAAGCGGCGGATGGTCAACCTGATGAATGTCACCGGGTTGATGGCTGAATTGGACGTGAGGTCGGCCGCACCGCTCGGCCGCGAAGATCTGCTGCGGGTGCATCCGGCCGGGTATCTGGACGCGTTCGAGGCCGCGTCAGACTCGGGCGGCGGCGAATTGGGGATCCGCGCCCCGTTCGGGCCGGGCGGGTACGAGATCGCGGCTTTGTCCGCCGGGCTCGTGACCGAGGCGCTTGAGGCGGTTCTGCAAGGCGACCTGATCAATGCCTACGCGCTGAGCCGACCGCCGGGGCATCATTGCCTGCCGGATCGGCCGAATGGGTTTTGCCTGATGGCCAATATCCCCCTGGCGGTGGAACGGGCCCGCGCCGCTGGCCTGTGCCAGCGCGTCGCCGTGCTGGATTGGGACGTGCATCACGGCAACGGGACCGAAGCGATCTATGCCGCAGACCCGGACGTGCTGACCGTGTCGATCCATCAGGAGAACAATTATCCGCTGGATACCGGCGCGTTCGAGACCGACGCTTTGGCAAACTTGAACATTCCCCTGCCGCCGGGCGCCGGGCATATCGCCTATCTGCACGCTATGGAAAGGCTGGCCCTGCCCGCGATCCGGGCGCATCGGCCGGATGTTCTGATCATCGCCTGCGGTCTGGACGCCGCGTTGATCGACCCGCTTGGCCGGATGCTGGCCACGGTCGAGACGTTCCGGGCGATGACGCGGCAGGTCATGGACCTGGCGGACGATATCTGCGGCGGACGGTTGGTCATGGCCCATGAAGGTGGCTATTCGGAGGTCTATGTCCCGTTCTGCGGCCATGCCGTCATCGCCGAGATGTCCGGGAGTTCCATCGACGCCCCCGACCCCTTCGCCGAGGCCTTCGGCCGACGACAGCCCACGCCCGATTTCGATCGCTTCGTGGAGTCACGATTGAGCGAGATGGCCCGGGCGCGGGACGGATCGTGACCGTGTACCATTGTGCACGATTGTCAGGCGGGGGCCCGTTGGGTTAAGTCTCCAACCACAGACCGACCTGAGGACGACCGGACATGAAGAAGATCTACCCTTCCGCCGAAGCGGCGCTCGACGGGATTCTGCATGACGGGATGTTCATTGCGGCCGGGGGCTTCGGCCTGTGCGGAATTCCCGAGCTTCTGCTGGGTGCGATCAAGGCGGCCGGTACGAAGGACCTGACCTTCGCGTCGAACAATGCGGGCGTGGACGATTTCGGCATCGGCATCCTGTTGCAGACGCGGCAAGTGAAGAAGATGATCTCCTCCTATGTGGGGGAAAACGCGGAATTCATGCGCCAATACCTGTCGGGCGAGTTGGAATTGGAATTCAACCCCCAGGGCACCCTGGCCGAACGAATGCGGGCGGGCGGCTGCGGCATTCCCGGCTTCTATACCAAGACCGGTGTGGGTACCGTGATCGCCGAGGGGAAGGAGCATAAGGACTTCCCCGGCCCCAATGGCGAGACCGACACCTATGTGATGGAGCGGGGGATCTTCGCCGACCTGTCCATCGTCAAAGGCTGGAAGGCCGACGAAACCGGGAACATGATCTTTCGCAAGACGGCGCGGAACTTCAACCCGCCGGCGGCCATGTGCGGACGGCTCTGCGTGGCCGAGGTGGAGGAGATCGTGCCGCTGGGGTCGCTGGACCCCGACCATATCCACCTGCCCGGCATCTATGTGCATCGCCTGATCCAGGGCGAACATGAGAAGCGGATCGAACAGCGGACGACGCGGCCCCGTGACCCGTGATCTGGAAGATAAGCGGACCGAGACCGGTCTGAAGGGCGGCAACCTGCCCAGCCGCCCCGGCGCGTTCGCGCGGCGCAAGCTGGCCAGCGTGGTGGGCGACGATACGGCGCTGGCCGGGTTCAGCCGCGTGCGCGTGGCCATGGTGCTGACCGACCCAAGGGCCGAGGATAATCCCATCGTCTATGTGAACGCGGCGTTCGAGCGGACGACAGGTTACGCGCGGTCTGCGGTGGTGGGGCGGAATTGCCGGTTCTTGCAGGGCGAGAACACGGACAAGGAAGACGTGGACCGTCTGCGCGCGGCGATTGCCGGGGGCCGAGATGTCACGGTCGACATCCAGAATTACCGCGCCGACGGCAAGCCGTTCCTGAACCGGCTGATCATCGCGCCGATCACCGATGCCGACGACGAGGTGATCTATTTCCTTGGGATCCAGAAAGAGGTCTACGACACCGAGCGCGAGGAGGCCGAGGCGGCGGAGCTGCTGTTCAACATCCAATCGCGGGTGCGGGCCGATCTGTCGATGGTGCTGGCCACCATCGCCGAGGCCGCCGAGGTCGACCCGGAGGATTTCGCGCCGTTCGACGCCATCGCGCGGCGGCTGGAATGCCTGCAACTGGTCTACGAATCAATGAAGCTGTCGGACCAGCGGATGGACGGCGATCATGGCATCGACCTGGGGTCGCTGATCAGCCGCGTGGCGACGGCCATCGCCCATGAGGAAAGCCGGCCGGGGATCCGGTATGTGCAGGCGATTGAGGCGATGGAGGTGAACCCGGATGCAGCGGTGCGAATCTCGCTGCTGCTATCGGAGGTGCTGGACAACGCCTTCTGCCACGCGTTCGAGCGGATGGATGAAGGCTTCGTCGAGCTGCGCCTGTCGCGGCTGGCCGCCGGTGGGCTGCGGCTGGTGGTGACCGACGATGGCGTCGGGCTGCCGTCGAACCGGCCCTTCCCGGACCCCGATTCGGTCGGCGGGCGGCTGATCGACACGCTGACGCGGGGTTTGGACGCCACGATCACGCCGGTGCGCGGCGCGGCGGGAACGGTGGTGATGATCGACGTGCCCGTGGGCATCGCGGACGTCTAGGAACAGGAGGGGTCGATGCCCTGGGATCGCAATCAGATGGCCGAACGGGCCGCCGCCGAGTTGCAGGACGGATGGTACGTGAACCTGGGGATCGGGATTCCGACCCTGGTGGCGAATTACGTGGGCGATAAGGACATCACCCTGCAATCCGAGAACGGGATGTTGGGCATGGGGCCGTTCCCAATCGAGGGGGAAGAGGACCCCGACCTGATCAATGCGGGCAAGCAGACGATCACGGAACTGCGCCGGACGTCGTATTTCGATTCGGCCACGAGTTTCGGGATGATCCGCGGCGGCAAGATCGCCGCCGCCGTGTTGGGCGCGATGGAGGTGGCCGAGAACGGCGACCTGGCGAACTGGATGATTCCCGGCAAGCTGGTGAAGGGGATGGGCGGCGCCATGGATCTGGTCGCCGGGGTCGGCCGGGTGATCGTGGTTATGGACCATGCCAACAAGCATGGAGATTCGAAGCTGTTGAAGGAATGCACCCTGCCGCTGACCGGTAAGGCCGTGGTGGATCGGATCATCACCAATCTGGGCGTGCTGGATGTGGTCGAGGGCGGGCTGAAGCTGGTGGAGCTGGCCGATGGCGTGTCCGAGCAGGAGCTGCGGGACCTGACCGAAGCGACGCTCGTGAACTGATGACGGCCTTCGACATCTCGCGCGAAGACGGGGAGACCGGGGGGCGCTGGGTCCTGCGGTCGGACGGGCATGAGGCCGAGATGACCTATTCCAAGATGGGAACCAGCAAGATCATCGTGGATCATACCGGCGTGCCGGAGGCGCTGCGCGGCACCGGTGCGGGCCTGGCCCTGGCAGAGCGGATGGTGGCCGACATGCGGGCCGAGGGGCTTGGGGTGATCGCGCTCTGCCCGTTCGTGAAAGCGCAGGCGCGCAAGCATCCGGCCTGGGCGGACGTGATCGAATAGTGGGCGCGTCGGGCGCGCGGGCCCCTCGGTCCGCGGTCCCTCCTCGCCCTCCAGCGCCGCGCCCGCTTACATCGTCGGCCGATATTGTCGACGCAAGCTTCCCCGCAAAGGCCCGAGAGCGCGAAGCGCGACAGGGCTTTTGCGGGTCACCTTAATCGTCCGGCGCGTTAGCTGTCCGTCAGGGACGTGTCGAAGACGCAGCCGTCGCCGGGCATGACCGGCGGCGTGCTGCACATCAGGCGTGCAACGTTCCAGGCCGCCAGGACTTTGGGGACATAGGCCCGGGTTTCGCCGTAAGGCGGCACGCCGTCATGGCGCCGCACCGCGCCCTCGCCCGCGTTGTAGCCCGCGAGGGCGAGGACGGGATCGTTCTCGAACTCTCCCATGAGCCAGTTGAGATAGGCCACGCCGCCGGCGATGTTCTGTGACGGGTCCCGCATGTCGGTGACGCCGAATCGCTCGGCTGTGGCCGGGATTAATTGCATCAGGCCGGTGGCGCCCTTGTTGGACACGGCGGCGACCCGGCCGCTCGATTCGACCGAGATAAGCGCCAGCACCAGGGCCGGCGAGACGCGGGTGCCGACGGAATGGCGCAGGATCTCGGGCCCGTGCACCCGGGCGATGCCGCGCAGGTGATCCAGCGGGGGCGCGGCCACGCCGCTGCCGCTGGGCGGGCGGGCCGCGATTTGGGCGGCCTTCTGGAATCGGCCATTGACCGGCTCGATCGAGGGCGAGACCGAGGCCCAGAACCAAGCCTGGTGGTCCGAGCGATCCGCCGGTTCCGCCGGTGCGGTACGGGCCACTGGCGTGTCGGGCGCGACGGGCTGGCTGGGCCGGGGGGCGGTGATCTGGATATCGATTCGCTGCGTGGTGCCGGGCGCAGGCGGGCGCACCCGCTTGAAGGTGAAATCCGCCGCCAGGCTGGGCGCGGTGAAAACGGGTAGCGACAGGGCGGCCACGAGGGCGCCCATAAGAAGCGGTTTCATGTCTGGGCCTGCTCGGGTCCGTTATTGTTGGAGGCAGATTGCCATGGGCCGGCCCGATCCGTCATCCCGGGCCCCGTATTCCGTTGCCGGGCTGTGACATTCGCCCCGCCTTCGATCCAATTCCGCGCATACCGACCCGTCCACACCCTGATCTTGTCCCGGTGTTGTTGCCAATCCCGCATTAAAATCAGGTAAATCGCCCATCGTCTCCAATTGGTCCGAAGACGGCCACGATCTCGCCTCATTTCGCCGACATATGATTAATTGTCGAAGCGAGGGGCCGCGTTGGCAGACCGCCGCCCCGAGAGCCGACCAAAGGCAATGCACCGGGATACCCGGGCAAGGACCGTGACGGTCGAGCAGTCCCCCCCGATCCGTTGGCAGGCGGTGAGGAAACATGGGAACGACGTCACATCTCCATCGGAAGCAGTCCGAGGGACAGGGGGTCGTGCTGGCAGGCGCGACCCCCGATCCGTCAGGAAGGCCCCAAGAAGCGCGCCGACTTACCTCTGTAAGGTCCCGTCTTCGCCCCATTCGTGCCCCGATCCGGAATCATACCGTCTTCATCGAACGGGCAATGAGCCCTGCACATAAAGATCAAGGATCAATCAAATGCTGAACGCTTTCACTTCCTTCGCCGCTGACGAATCCGGCGCCGTTACCGTTGACTGGGTCGTGCTGACCGCCGCCCTGGTGGGCCTCGGCCTGGCCGTCATGACCGTTGTTCGCGGTGGTGTCCAAGACCTGTCGGACGAGATCAACCAGAACCTCTGCGGGATCGACATCGGCACGACCTTCGGCGGAACCACGGCCAACCAGGCGAGCGCGAACTGCGACCCGAACGGCACCGGCGGCTGATCCACCGAATCAAATCGAAGTTGGGGCCCTGCATCTCTCCGGTGCGGGGTCCTTCTTATTACAGGATACAATAGGGATAAATTGACGAAACCGTCCCTGCTAGGCTGCCCTATTCTCGCATAATTCTGCCCCATTCTTCCCCCATTACTGCCTTTCGAAGGCCACTTCGGATTTTAGTCAGTTTGGGGGACAAATTAATGATCAATGCACTTACGACCTTCGTCCGAGACGAAACCGGCGCCGTGACCGTGGAGTTCGTGGTACTGGCCGCGGCCGTCGTCGGGTTGGGGCTGAGCTACGCCGCCACCGTGCGCGACGGGATCCAGAACACGACCACCGAAGTCGCCCAGCGGAATTGCGGGACGGTGATCGAAACCACTTTTACGCGGGTCGATACCAGCCAGTTCGAGCATTGCCGGTAAGGCTTAGCTCGATGTCAGGGAAAGCCCCGTGCCAGACGGCGCGGGGCTTATGCGTTTCGGGACGGCCCATTGGTCCCACGACGGCGTAAGTGTGACATGACGGCAACCCGGGTTGGGCCCAATTCTGCCCAATTTGACCCCTACGACGGTCACAACCGCCAAAGGACCGCGTGTCAGACGAGCACGGCCCGATGGCATCGGCACATCTCGGTGCCTTCTAAGGATCACGACCTGACGCCACGGACCGATACGATGCCCCACCCCCAAGATCAAACCGACACGCCCAAACCCCAAATGCAGATCATCATCGCCGATGGCGCCGTCGGAATCGTCGCGGTCGTGGCAATCATGGTCGCCGTCAGCTTCGTCGCCATGTCGGCCAGCCAGACCGCGGGTTTGGCCGGGGCGCCGATGCGGATCGAAGCGTTGCCGCTGCCGGATGGGCGTTAGAGTCGGGAGCCCGACGATCCGCACATCTCGACGAGATCGTCTCGCTCCTGGCACCAGACAACCATTCTCTTGCCCCATTCGACGGCTAGGACATGAGGTCAAGCGGGTTTGCCGCAACTGTGTTCAACCTGAGGAATTCGAGACATGCGCCTGATTTTCGGCCTCGTCCTTATCGCCGGCCTCGGCCTTGCCGGTTTTGCCGTCCATACGGCCCAACAGCGCTTCGCCAGCTACCAAAATGCGCTGTCGGCCACCCAGCAGCAGATCGTGCCCGTAAAGGATGTCGTCGTCGTGCGCCGGCAGCTTCGCTATGGCGACGCGCTGCGCAAGACGGATATCCGGACGATCCCCTGGCCCGCAAACGCGATCCCGTCGGGCGCGTTCATGAGCATCGACGACGTCTTCCCACCCGACAATGAGGGCATCCGCACCGTCTTGCGGGTGATGGAGCGCGATGAGCCGCTGTCGCTGGTGAAGGTGACCGAGCCCGGCGAAGAGGCCGGGCTGGCCGCCGCGCTGACCAAGGGCATGCGCGCCTTCACCCTGTCGGTCGACGTGAATTCCGGCGTTTCGGGCTTCCTGCGCCCCGGCGACCGGGTCGACGTCTACTGGACCGGTGGCGGCGGCGAAGGCGGTATGACCCGCCTGATCCATTCCAACCTGCCGCTGATCGCCATCGACCAGCAGACCGACGAAGAGCGCAACAACCCGACCATCGCGCGAAACGTGACCGTCGAGGCCACGCCGGATGTCGTCGCCAAACTGGCCCAGGCCCAAGCCACGGGCAGCTTGTCGCTGGCCCTGGTCGGGGTGCGCGACGACACGGAATCGGACGGCGTGACCGCGACCTTGCGCGAAGTGCTGGGCGCGCCGGAGGCGCAGCAGACCCGCCGGGTTTGCACCGTTCGGACCCGCCGCGGGGCCGAAGCGGTGATGATCCCGGTGCCCTGCCCCGACAACATCCAACCGACCGACGGCGGCTGATCGCCGCCCCAAGGTTGGACGCTTGGAAAGCCCTCGCCATCGGCGGGGGCTTTGCCATGTGCACGGACGGGCAATGTGTCCGAAACGTGACGCTGTGTGGCACCATCGCATGGGCAATCCGCCCTTGACGCGCGGCATTGTTGATAAAATCGGCGCGTCTGTCATGGTTATCGCGACGCGGGCGTGAGATCCGCGGACCAGAGCAGAGTGATCAGAGAGGCAGGTCACAATGAAGATGAATACGATTCTCCGGGCGGCAATGCTCGGGGTGTTGGTGTCGGGCACCCCCGTCGCCGACGCCTATGCACAGACGCTGCGCCTGTCGGAAGGCAGGGCGCAATCGGCGCTTCGCGTCCCCCTTAACCGCGCCATCGTACTGGAAAGCGAAGTGCCCTTCGCGGAACTGTCGGTGGCCAACCCGTTGATCGCGGATATCGCGACCCTATCGGAGCGCACGGTCTACGTGCTGGGCAAGGCGCCCGGCCGCACGACGCTGACGCTGCTGGGGCCGGACGGGCGGCTGATCACCAATGTCGAGGTTCAGGTCACGCCTGATATCGGCGAGTTCAAGGAGCGCCTGGGCGAGCTGTTGCCGGGCGAGCCGATTGAGGTGCGCACCGCAAATGACGGGATCGTCCTGTCCGGCACGGTGTCCAGCGGTCAGGTCATCGACCAGGCCTTGGAAGTGGCCAACCGCTACGCCCCCGACGCTGTTCTGAACCTGATGAATGTCGGCGGCGTCCAGCAAGTGCAGCTGAAGGTGCGCTTCGCCGAGATGTCGCGGTCGGTCACCAAGGAATTGGGCGCGCAATTCGCCCTGGATGCCGGTGGCAGCCCGGCGGTCGACTTCACCGGTGGCGGCACGCCGCTGGTCGCGCCCACGGGGACGTTCAACATCGGGTTCGGTGCCGGCAGCGTGAATTTCGATATCATGCTGGAAGCGCTTGAGTCCAAGGGTGTCGTCCGGACCTTGGCCGAGCCGAACCTGACGGCCCTGTCCGGTCAGTCGGCCTCGTTCCTGGCGGGCGGCGAAGTTCCGATCCCGGTCCAGGCCGGCGAAGATGGCGGCCAGGTCTCGGTCGAGTATCGTCCCTTCGGTGTCGATCTGACGTTCCAACCGACGGTTGTGGCCGAAGACATCATCAACCTTCAGATGAATGCATCGGTATCGGCCTTGGACGCCGCGGCAGGGACGGTCATCGACGGTGGCTTCGTCACCGGCTTCTCGACCAAGACCACGGCGACCTCGGTCGAATTGCGGGACGGCGAGAGCTTCGCGATTGCCGGCATCCTGGAGGACAACTTCGCCGATACCATCTCGCAGGTGCCGTTCCTGGGTGAACTGCCCGTCTTGGGCGCCCTGTTCCGGTCGGCCGCGTTCGAGCGGGATCAGACAGAGCTGGTGATCATCGTGACGGCCCACCTGGTGTCGCCGACGCGCGGCGAGGCCTTTGCCCTGCCGACGGATCGCATCCGGCCTCCGACCGAAAACGAACTGTTCCTGTTCGGTCAGGTCGTGGGTCGCCCGTCGGGTCGGACATCCGCATCCACCCGCGGTGGCGCGGCGGCCCAGCAGGACTTCACCGGAAACTACGGCTACGTGTTGGATTGAGATCATGAAAAAGCTCCTCCTCTCCCGCCGCAACGTCCTCTCCGGCCTCGCCCTCACGGGTCTCGGCGCCTGCGATTTCTATCGCCCCGCCGGATCCACGATCGACGAAGGCGCCTTCGGGGATCCGACGATGCAGAACATGCTGGTTCTGAACGGCTCCGCCGCCGCCAGCCATCTGGGCGCCCGGTTCGCCGCGGCCGTGCCGACGACGATCAATTTCGCCTTCAACAGCGACCATCTGGACCGGACCGCCCGTGGCGTTCTGGATCAGCAGGCGGACTTCATGCGGCAATTCCCGGAAGTTCGGTTCAGCGTCTTCGGTCATACCGACCTGGTCGGGTCGCCCGCCTATAACGAAGACCTGGGCCGGCGCCGGGCCCGCGCTGCGGTCAACTACCTGACCGGCCGGGGCGTGGACTTGTCGCGCCTGGATGTTCTGGTCAGCTTCGGCGAACAGCGCCCGCTGATCCCCACCCAGACGCGCGAGCGGGCCAACCGCCGCACCGTCACCGCGGTGGAAGGCTTCGTGCCGGGGCATCCGATGGTGCTGGACGGCAAATACGCGCAGATCGTGTACCGCACTTACGTGGCCACAGGCGCTTAAGGCGCCCAAGACCCCGCACCGCACAGCCTCTCGGAAGGCCCCGCATGACCTGGATTGGTCGCGCGGGGCCTTCATTCTTTTTTCAGGAAGGTGCCTGAGATTGAGGCGTGTTGGGTGCCGTTGACCCATCAATTTCACGATCCCGGTCCAATTGTCGCCCGAATTCCACGTCAGGAACGACCTGCGGGCACCCCCCCGTCCGGCAAAAAGGAATCGCCGGAGCGTTTGAAGGCGGCCCGGGTCGACGCACCCGATCGCCGCAGCTGGAGTGGTAAGAACATGTCAGGCAACCTCGCCGTCCTTCCCGAACCGGAGCCGCTTCGCGCGGTCACGGTCTCCCGCGATGTCCAGGAATTCGATCTGCTGATCGAGGACATGGAGGCGGAACTCGGGGAAGCGTGGGGAGACCTGGATTTCACGGAGGCCACGGCCTTCCTACAGCAGGACGACGCCAAGAGCCTGGAATTCATCGTCGTCGCGGTCGACCAAGACGACGAACCTCGCCTGTCGACGGTGGGAACCGTGATCAACCATGCCAAGCGCGCTGGCCTGCGGGTCGTGCTGGTGGCCGAGGGGCTGGGCCCCATGGCGATGCACGAATTGCTGCGGGCGGGGGCCGACGACTTCGCCCCCTACCCGCTGCCGGAAAAGGCGCTGGCCGACGCGATCGCGCGGATCCGCGCGCCGGGCCTGGCCGACAGCGCCGACATGATGCGTCGTGCGGGCGCCGACACGATCGAAGGGGCCGCCACGATCGTGGCTGGTGCCCCGGTGCCCACGGGCGGCGGTCGGATCGGCACGGGCGAAGCCGGGCTGTTCGCCTTCCAGAGCGCATCGGGCGGCGGCGGGGCGACGACCCTGGCCGTCAACTTGGCCTGGGAACTGAGCAACATCGCCGGGGCGCAGTCGCCGAAGGTTTTGCTGATCGACCTGGGGCTGCAATTCGGATCGGTCGCGACCTATCTGGACTTGCCGCGCAAGCCGATGATCTACGACCTGCTGACGGACGTGTCGTCGATGGACGAACAGGCGTTCCGGCAGGCGCTGTCGACCTATAAGGACAAGCTGTCGGTCTTCACCGCGCCGGCCGACGTGCTGCCGCTGGACCTGATCGGCCCGGACGAGGTGATGGCGCTTTTGAAGCTGGCCCGCGCAACCTTCGACATCGTGATCGTGGATATGCCGAACACCCTGACCGGTTGGACGGATACGGTTCTGACGGAAACGGATCTGTATTATCTGGTCTGTGAGTTGGAGGTGCGGTCGGCGCAGAACGCCCTGCGCTTCCAGAAGCTGCTCCAGGCCGAGGGGATCCCGTCGAACAGCCTGGCCTACATTCTGAACAAGGCGCCCGGGAAGATGGACATGACCGGCCGGTCGCGCGTCGACAAGATGGCAGACAGCCTGGACATCAAGTTCCGTGCCGTCTTCCCCGATGGCGGGCGGCCCGTAACGGATGCCAATGACCAGGCGTTGACGCTGCGCGAAAGCCTGCCGCGCGCACCGCTGACCAAGGAAGTCACCAAGTTCGCCCAGGACATCAACGATGCCCGCACCCGGATCGAAGCCGGGGAATCGCTGAAGCCCGCCAAAAAGAAGTCTCTTTTCGGCCTCAGCTTCGGCTGACGCGGACAGGAAGGAAGCGCCATGTTCTCCCGCTACAAGAAGCCCCAAATCCAGGGCGCCAAACCCATCGGCGCCGCCCAGGACGGGAGCCCCGAGGTTTCCGAGATCTCCGAGGTCGCGGCCGCCGAGGCGGCGGCCCTGGAAGAGGTCAAAAAGGCCGCACCGAAGAAGGCCGCCGCGCCCGGGATGTCCGACAAGGAGTTGAAACGGCGGGAGCGGATCGAAGAGCTCAAGACGGAGATGCATCACAGGTTGCTCGACAACCTGAATCTATCGGCCCTGGAAAGCGCGGATGCCAATGCGCTCCGCGCCGAGATCGTCTCGATCACGACCGAGGAACTGGCCGATATGGGCGTGGTCCTGGGTCGCGAAGACCGGGACATCCTGAATGGCGAGCTGTTCGACGAAGTGACGGGCCTGGGCCCGCTTGAGCCGCTTCTGAAAGACGATACCGTGAACGATATTCTCGTGAACGGGCCGCACAACATCTATATCGAACGCGCGGGCAAGCTGGAAAAGTCGCTGATCCGGTTCAAGGATGAACGCCATCTGCTACGGATCATCGACAAAATCGTGTCGGCCGTGGGCCGCCGCGTCGATGAATCCAATCCTTACGTGGACGCCCGACTGAAGGACGGCTCGCGTTTCAACGCCATGGTGCCGCCGGTGGCGGTCGACGGCTCGCTGGTCTCCATCCGTAAGTTCAAGAAGGAAAAGCTGGCGGTCGACGACCTGGTCAAGTTCGGCGCCTTCACCGAAGAGATGGCGATGTACCTCCAGGCGGCCTGTGCCTGCCGGTTGAACGTGATCGTCTCGGGCGGAACGGGCTCGGGTAAGACCACGACGCTGAACGCTTTGTCGTCGTTCATCGGCCATGCCGAGCGCGTGCTGACCATCGAGGACACGGCCGAACTTCAGTTGCAGCAGGACCATGTGGGCCGGATGGAAAGCCGTCCGCCCAACGTAGAGGGCAAGGGTGCCGTCACCCAACGCGATTGTCTGCGGAACGCGCTGCGGATGCGTCCTGACCGCATCATCGTGGGTGAGACGCGGGGCGAGGAAGTCATCGACATGCTCCAGGCCATGAATACCGGCCACGACGGGTCGATGACCACGATCCACGCCAACAACTCACGCGACGCGATCTCGCGTCTGGAAAACATGATCGCCATGGCCGGCATCGAGATGCCGCTGAAGGCCGTGCGCGCCCAGATTTCGTCCGCTGTGAACTTGATCGTGCAGGCGTCGCGTCTGCAGGACGGATCGCGCCGGATGGTGTCGATCACCGAGGTGACCGGCATGGAAGGCGAGGTGATCACCTTGCAGGAAATCTTCCGCTACGAGCGCCTGGGGCTGGAACCTGACGGCACCATCATCGGCCGCTTCACGGCGACCGGCATCCGCAGCCACTACGCCGACCGCTTCAAGGCCTGGGGCTACGACCTGCCCTCCTCCATCTACGAACCGGCTGGGAGCCGCTGACATGGAACTGTCGATCGAACCGCTTCTCTATCTGGCGATCTTCGGGGCCAACGTCCTGATCATCGGCGGCGTCTACCTGCTGATCTTCGGCAACTCGATCAAGCTGAACAACCGAGTGAACCGGCGCCTGTCGCTGATGGAAAAGGGTGCGACCCGCGACGAGGTCATGGCGCAACTCCGTAAGGAGATGTCGCAGCATGACAGCGCGAAAAGCATCCCGCTCTATTCGCTGTTGGCCGAGAAGGCGCAGAAGGCGAATCTGGCCTTCACGCCGGGGATGCTGATGGGGATCATGGCCGGCCTTGTGGTCGTCAGCTTCCTGCTGATGAACATCCTGACCAGCGCCGCCCTGCCCTTGCAGATCCTGCTGTCGCTCGCCTTCGGGATCGGTGGCGTCTATTTCTGGGTCAACAAGCAGGCCAAGAAGCGCCTGTCGTTGATGGAAGAGCAGTTGCCCGACGCGATCGAACTGATCGTGCGCAGCTTGCGGGTGGGCCATCCGCTGAATTCGGCCATCGGCATCGTCGCCAAAGAGATCGCGGACCCGCTGGGCTCCGAAATGGGCTTCATCGCCGACGAGGCCGCCTATGGCCGCGACATCCCCGAAGCGCTGCGTGCTTTGGCCGAACGGGTGGAATTGCAGGATCTGCGCTTCCTGGCCGTGGCCGTGGCGATCCAGCAGAAATCGGGCGGCAATCTGGCCGAGATCCTGGAAGGCCTGGCCATGGTCGTGCGCGCCCGCTTCAAGCTGTTCCGCAAGGTGAAGGCGATCACGGCTGAAGCCCGCTGGTCCGGCGTGTTCCTGTCGGCCTTCCCGATCATCGCGCTGGTCGCGATCAATGTCATGAAACCCGACTACTATGCCGACGTGAAGGAAAGTGCCTACTTCATTCCCGCGGCGGCCGTGGTCGGTGTCTTCCTCCTCGTGAACATCGTGTTCATGAAGATGATGGTCAATATCAAGGTGTAAGGGGCGTCCGCCATGGACATGTTCAACTCGGTGATCGAGGGGCTGATGGGGCCCAACGGGATGATCTACCTGGCCGGTGGTGCGGGTGTCATGCTGGTGCTGCTGACCCTGCCCCTGATCCTGCACAAGAAGGTCGAACCGTTGGATCGCATCGCGGCCCAGCGCAAGAACGAGCACAGCGAAGGCGGCGGTGCCGCCAAGCTGACGCGCCACGGTGCCCGGAACGAGCATCTGGCCAAATACGCGCAACTCCTCGACCCGCAGGACGAGGAGGAGATGAGCAAGACGCGGACCCTGCTGATCCGCGCCGGTTATGCCCATAAGGACGCTGTCCGCACTCTGACGGCCGCGCAATTCGTGCTGGGCCTTGGTCTGTTGTTCCTCGGCGTGCTCTACATCTTGATCCTGGGCGCCGAGATGTCGCCCATGTCGCAGTTCATGTATGCGGTCGGCCCCGGCGTCGTCGGATATTATGCCCCGAAATACTGGATCCAAAAGCGCGTCGCCAAGCGGCAGGAAGAGATCCAGGAAGGCTTCCCGGATGCGCTGGACCTGCTGTTGGTCTGTGTCGAGGCGGGTCAGTCGCTCGACCAGTCGATCATCCGGGTGGCCACCGAGATCGAGCCGTCCTATCCGGCGCTCGCCTCCGAATTCCTGATGGTGGCGCAGGAGATGAAGGCCGGTAAGGACAAGCCAGACGTGCTGCGCGCCATGTCCGAGCGGTGTGACATCAACGACATCACCAGCTTCGTAACCGTTCTGATCCAGTCGCAAAGCTTCGGTACCTCTATCGCGGACGCGCTGCGTGTCTATGCTTCGGAGATGCGCGACAAGCGCGTCATGCGAGCAGAGGAGAAAGCGAACGTGCTTCCCACCAAGCTGACCGTCGGCACGATGATGTTCTGTGTGCCACCCCTTCTGATCATCCTGATCGGGCCGTCGCTATTCGGCATCGCCGAGACGCTGGGCGGCGGGGCGCTGGCCTTCTGATGCGGGCCGCGATCTTCCCCCTTCTGTCGATCACCATGCTGGCGGGGTGCGTCAGCGATATCGTCGGCCGCGACGCCACGACCAACGACCCCCTTGCCGCGCCCGGCCCCGCCGCGCGCGCCGCCGACATCGTCGACCCTTTCATCGTGGGTGACCGCCTGCTGGCCGCGGGGGAGGCGGAGCTGGCGCTCGACAGCTATCTGCGGGCCGCCGCGCGCGACGGCATGACACCCGACGTGAAACTGGCCATGGCGAATGCCAATATCGAACTGGGCCGCCTCTATCAGGCGGAACGCCTGCTGCGCGACGTGGTCGAGGCGCAGCCCCAAAATGCCCGCGCGATGAACAACCTGGCGGTCGTGCTGCTGGAACTGGGTGAGACCGGTGAAGCGCACCGCCTGTTCCGGACTGCGTTCGCTTTGCAACCCTCGCCGGAAATTCGCGACAACCTTCGCGTGGCGGCTGCAAAATTTGAAAAACCATCCTATGATGATGTGGACGAAAATAACGCCTTCACATTGACCCGGCGCGCGGATGGGACCTTCGGTCTCTACGGGCCCGGATCGCTATAAAGAAACCGAAGGCATCGAGCAGAAAAGGACGCGACATGCGCCACCCTAGCTTGTTTGCCCTCCTGGCCGGAGGGGCGTTGCTGCTGTCGGCTTGCGGGCAGACCGATGTGACCCGCGCCGTCAGCGGTGTCGCCGCCGCCGAAGCCGACAGTATCCGGGACATCATGCTGACCGTGGCCGAACCGGACGAGGCCATCACCTATTTCAAGGGCAAGGTTCAGGAAGAGCCGGGTAAGATCGACCACCAGCGCGGCTTGGCCAACAGCCTTGTGCGCGGCGGACGCCATGCCGAGGCCGTGTTGGCTTGGCGGCGCGTGACCGAACATGACAGGGCCGACGACGCCGACAGCGTCGAGTTGGCCGACGCCCTGATCCGGACGTCCGATTGGGCCGAGGCGAAGCAGGTCCTGGACGCGATCCCGCCCACGCACGAAACATTCGACCGCTATCGCCTGGAAGCCATGGTCGCCGACGCGAACCGGCAATGGTCGCGTGCAGACAGCTTCTATGAAACCGCCGTCGATCTGACGACAACGCCGGCGAGCGTGCTGAACAATTGGGGCTTCTCGAAGTTGACCAGGGGCGACACGGACGCGGCCGAGCGCCTGTTCACCGAGGCGATCACCTACGATTCGGAGCTCTATACCGCCAAGAACAACCTGGTTCTGGCCCGCGCTGCGCGGCGCACCTATGCCCTGCCCATCGTGCCCATGACCACCGAAGAGCGGGCGCAACTGCTGCACACCGCCGGTCTGGCGGCGATCAAGCAGGGCGATGTGGATATCGGCCGCAACCTTCTGGAAGACGCCATTTCGACCCATCCCCGTCATTTCGAGCCCGCGGTGCGCGCGCTCGAGGCGCTTGAGGCCTAGATCATGGAGACACATGCGGCCGTGGCGGCGTTGGCCACGACACCGATGCAGGGTCTGGTCCTAGGTCTGCTGGCCCTGCCGATCTGCCTCTGGGTCGCCTATACGGATCTGAGCGAGATGATCATCCGGAACCAGGCGGTTCTGGCCTTGATCGCCGTCTTCGCGGTCGCCGGCTTCTTTGTGATGCCATTCGCGGATTATGCCTGGCGCTGGTCCCACCTGGTCGTTGTGATCGGGATCGGCTTCGTGATGAACATGTTCGGCATGCTGGGCGCAGGCGACGCGAAGTTCGCCGGGGCCATGGCCCCGTTCATCGCTCTGCCCGATGTGGTCGAAGTGTTCGCGCTGTTCGCAGCGCTGCTCTTGCTCAGTTGGTTTCTGCACAGGATCGCCCGGAACATCAGTGCCATCCGCAACTTGGCACCCGATTGGAAGAGCTGGGAAGAGAAGAAGAATTTTCCCATGGGTTTGACCCTGACGACCACATTGATGGCGTATTTGGGCCTCGCGGCTGCCGGATAGGGTTTGTGTAAAGCAAATCGTAAGCCCGCCCTGCCATAGGGACGACACAGACAGGAGGCACGCCCATGAACATGCAAGTGGATCCCGCCGCGCTCGGCGTGCCCGCCCCCGCGGTCCCGAAGACGCTGGCGGAAACCGGATTGACTGCCGTGATGCTGCGCGACGTGCTTCTGAAGACGGTGTTCCGCAAGTCGGTCGAGACCACGCGCGAGATTTCCGAGGCGATCTGTCTGACCACCGGTTTGACCCAGCAGCTGATCGACCAAGCCCGCGAGGCCAGCCTGATGCAGGCCACGGGCACGATGCATGCCGGGTCCTCCTCCGAGATGGGCTTTCAGTTGACCGATGCGGGCAAAGCCCGCGCCATGGATGCGCTGACCCAGTCGGAATATTACGGGCCGATGCCGGTGCCGCTGGAAGTCTACAAAAAGCAGGTCACCGCACAATCGGTGAAGAATATCCGCATCACGCGGGACCGGTTGATGGCCTCGATGGGCCACCTGATCCTGCCGGACAACTTGATCGACCAGTTGGGCCCCGCCGTGGGATCGGGCCGGTCGGTCCTGATGTACGGCCCGCCGGGCAACGGCAAGTCGTCCATCGCCGAAGGCATCCGCGCCGCTTTGGGCGACAATATCTGGATCCCCCACGCCATCGAATATGCTGGCCAGGTGATCACGCTGTTCGATCCCATCGTACACACACCGGTCAAGATGGAGGAGGAGGAGAGCGGCAGCCTGCGCAAGACCAACCTGCGCGTCGATCGCCGCTACCTGCTGTGCAAGCGGCCCACGGTGATGACGGGTGGCGAACTGTCGCTGGACATGCTCGACCTGAACTACAACGCCGTGGCACGGACCTATCAAGCCTCGCTGCAGCTGAAATCCTCGGGCGGCGTCTTCATCGTGGACGACCTTGGCCGTCAGGCCGAACCGCCCCAGAAGATCATCAACCGCTGGATTGTCCCGATGGAGGTCGGCTACGACATCCTGGCACTCCAATCGGGCGAGAAGTTCGAGGTGCCGTTCGACACGCTGGTGGTGTTTTCGACCAACTTCCACCCCAACAAGATCTTCGACGTCGCGGCCTTGCGCCGGATCTTCTTCAAGGTCCTGATCGACGGGCCGACCCAGGCGGATTTCCTGAAAATCCTCGCCATGGTCGCCAAGAAAAAGAAGTTCGCCCTGGATGAAGGGGCGCTGATCCATCTGTTGAAGAACAAATATCCCGAGATCGAAAATATCTACGCCAATTACCACGCTCCGTTCCTGGTCGATCAAATGATCGCCACCTGCGATTTCGAGGGCGCACCCTATCGCATGACGCCGGATCTGGTGGACCGCGCTTGGGCTAACCTGTTCGTGGAAGAGACCGAGATCGTTCACTAGGGCGACAAGGCCGGGGAAACGCCCCGCCGACGTCACCGGCCGGCCCAGGCCCCGCCCCAATCCGGCCCCGATGGATGGTTAAGACTTGGTCAACAATGGTTAACGACCAGCCATGCACCAGGGATAACGCCATGCCGACCGCCACCTCCCGCGCGACCCATCTGATCAAATCGGTCGCCTTGACGGTTCCGATGGCTGCGGGTCTCGGCATGACCGCCAGCTTCCTGATGATGGCGGAAGACCTGCGCCAGGCCCCGGCTCTTCAGCACGCGGCCCTGAGCGACGCCGATTTCGGGAAGATCACCTTTCTCGGCCAACCCCCCAAGACTGCGGACACCAGCCCTGGAACGCCGTTTCGTACCGACAGCCGGGCGGACATATCCGGCGGAATCGTAACCGATCCGCGCGGCGACGGCTGATCAGGTCGGGTCGAGCCAGAAAGCGATACCCATTTGAAAACAGACGTTTGCCAGGGCGGCTCCGACTGCGATGGGCCCGTCTGCGGACTGATGCCGGCTAATGTGGCGGATTAACCGCAAACTGGTCGGATCACTGCTCGAAAACTGTCCCGACGCCGCCACATCCCCGCCCAGATCTACGGTCAAATCTAAAGGCGGAACGAGCCACGGGCGCTCGATGATACAACTAGGATTGTTACCAATGACCGATCAAACCACCTTCTTCTCTGACGAATCCGGTGCCGTGACCGTCGACTGGGTCGTGCTCACCGCCGCTCTGGTCGGCCTGGGCCTGGCCGTCATGACCGTCGTACGCGGCGGTGTTCAGGACGTCTCGAACGACATTGACGAAAGCCTGCGCAACGATAACATCATCTTGACCGCATTTGCGACTTCTGCGACCGATGCGCTCGCTGCCGTTGGGCTAGATGTGGAGCGCATGCGGAACGACGCTCGCGCACTTCAGAACGATGAACTTGCAACCGAGTACGTTGCCGCCCTGGATGGCGACGGTACATCCGTGCTCGGAGCCACGGCAGCCGCAGGTAACCTAGGTGAACTCGGAACTGCGCTTTCTGCGGCCCAGACCGCAGCAGGTACTGACGCCGATGGCAACCCGAACCCAATTAACTGGGGGGCCGGTGTGACAGCAAACGTCACGGCCGCCGACGGTACGATCGCGGCCCAAACGTTCAACAGCGAGGCAGCCTTCACTCAAGCTGTGACCGACAACACGGCGGAAGTTCAACGCGCCGCTCTCCTCGCTGATGAGGGAGCGCAGCGTGGCATGACCTGGAACGGAACCGACGCGTTCGAGTAAGGCCGTCCAAACCGATCTCGAAGGGCGGGCCGCGCGGCTCGCCCTTTCTCTTTCCGAACCCTGGGCTACCCTGCGCGATATGGACTTGCCCGCCCCCATCACCAATTTTTTCGCCACCCGTAGTTGGTCCCTGCACCCCCACCAAGCCGAGATGCTGGCCCGCAAAGGCGAGCCTTCGTTGCTGCTCATCGCGCCCACCGGGGGCGGCAAGACATTGGCGGGGTTTCTGCCGACGCTGACGGAACTGGCCGACGGACAGCACCAGGGCCTGCACACCCTCTACGTCTCCCCCCTCAAGGCGCTGGCCAACGATATCCGCCGCAATCTATCGACCCCGATCGAGGAGGCGGACCTGCCCATCCGGGTCGAGGACCGCACCGGCGACACCTCCCAGACCCAGCGCAAACGGCAGCGGGCCGATCCGCCCCATATCCTGCTGACCACGCCGGAATCCCTGGCTCTGATGGTATCCTACCCGGATGCCCATCGGACCTTTGCCGGGCTGCAGCGGGTCGTCCTGGACGAAATCCATGCCCTGGCCGACAGCAAGCGCGGCGATCAGCTGATGCTCGCTCTGTCCCGGCTGCAGACGATCGCGCCGGGCCTGCGGCGGGTGGGGCTGTCAGCCACGGTCGACGACCCTGGGGTGATCGCCCATTACATCGCGCGTCATCCCGATCCCTGCCCAATCCTCCATGCGGATCCCGGACCCGCCCCCGATATCGCCATTCTGGACACGACCGACGCGCCCCCCTGGGCCGGGGCCGGCGGGCGCTATGCCATTCCCGACGTGCTGGCGCAGGTGCGCCGGCACAACACCACACTGATCTTCCACAACACCCGCGCCCAAGCGGAGATCTTCTTTCACCATCTCTGGCTCGCCAATGAAGACGACCTGCCCATCGGCATCCACCACGGCGCCCTGTCGAAGGAAGCCCGCATCAAGGTCGAACAGGCCATGGTCGCGGGGCAACTCAAGGCCATCGTGGCCACCGGCTCGCTCGACCTCGGCATTGACTGGGGGGACGTGGACCTAGTCATCCAGATCGGCGCGCCGAAGAAGGTCAAGAACCTGGTCCAGCGCATCGGGCGGGCCAATCACCGCTACAACGCCCCGTCCAAGGCGCGCCTTGTGCCCGCCAACCGGTTCGAAGTGCTGGAATGCCATGCCGCGTTGGACGCGGTTCGCGACGGGCAGCTGGATGGCGATCTGCGGCTGGACGGGCCGCGCGACGTGCTGTGCCAGCACATTGCCTGCATTGCTTGCGCAGGGGATTTCGAGGCCGACACGCTCTATCGAGAGGTGACGTCGGTTGGCCCCTATTCCGCGCTCAGCCGCGCCGAATTCGACGAATGCCTGACCTTCGTGGCCACCGGCGGCTATGCCCTGCGGGCCTATGACCGGTACCAGCGATTGATGGAGCGCGCGCCGGGTATCTGGGGCCTGCGGGACCCGCGGGCGGCCCGCCAGATCCGCATGAACCTGGGCACGATCATCGACACCGACACGCTCAAGGTCCGCTTCAAGGGTCGCGGCGGCCAGCCCCTGGGCGAGATCGAGGAGGGGTTCGCGGCCACCCTGTCGCCTGGCGATACGTTTCTGATGGGTGGCCAGGTCGTGCGCTTCGAGAACATGCGCGAGATGACGGTCGAGGTCTCGCCTCGTCCCAACAAGGAGCCGCGGATCGCCACCTTCATGGGCTACAAATGGGCCACCTCGGTGCACTTGGCCGAGCGTATCCAGACCATGCTGCACGAACGCCGCTTCGACGATCTGCCCGACCACACGCGCCATTGGCTGGAATTGCAGGACGAATATTCCCGAATGCCCCAGCCCGGCCGCCTGCTGATCGAGACCTTCCCCCGCGACGGCCGTCACCATGTCTGCGTCTACGGCTTCTGCGGCCGCAATGCCCAACAGACGCTGGCCCTGCTCTTGACCAAGGGGATGGAAGAGGCCGGGCTGGACCCGCTGGGCTTCGTGGCGACGGATTACGCCTGCCTGATCTGGGGGCTGAAGCCGGCGCTGGATGTGGCGCCGTTCCTGGCCCATGACGGGATCCATGCCGCGCTGGACACCTGGCTGAAGGGCAATGCGGTGATGAAGCGGACCTTCCGGGCCGCGGCCATCATCTCGGGGCTCATCGACCGCAACTTCCCGGGCAAGCGGACCAGCGGGCGACAGGCGACGTTTTCCAGCGACATCCTGTATGACACGCTCCACCGGTACGACCCCGACCACCTGATGCTGAAGATCACCGAGGAGGAGGCCATGCGCGGCCATATCGACTTCGGTCGGGTCGAATTGCTGCTGGAAACCGTCGAGGACCGGATCGACCAGGTGAACCTGGACCGCGTCACACCGCTGGCCGCACCACTGTTCCTGGAACTGGGCAAGGTGCCGATCAAGGGCACGGGCGAGGGCCGGTTGATCCAGGACGAGGCCGCGCAATTGATGGCCGAAGCCGGGTTGAACCTAGCATGACCGGCCCCGCGCCGGTTCGCCCCGCCGCCCGATATCGGCCCGAGATCCACCCTTGCCTCTGACCCCGGCCCGTGATTCACCCGAACGCATGGGGAACGCCTTGACCTTCACGTTCGCAGGCGAATGCCTGACCGCCTTGCCCTCGGGCGCGCTGCATTGGCCCGAGGCCGATCTGCTGGTGGTCAGCGACCTGCATCTGGGCAAGTCGGAGCGTCTGGCGCGGCGCGGCGGCCCGCTTTTGCCGCCCTACGAGACGCAGGACACCCTGACCCGGCTGGAGGCCGATCTGGTCGCCACCGACCCGGCCATCGTGATCTCGCTGGGCGATAGCTTCGATGACATGTCGGCCGCCGCCGCCATCCCGGCGGAGTTGCGCGACTGGCTCGGCCGTCTGATGCGGGGCCGCGACTGGACCTGGATCACCGGCAACCACGACCCGGCGCCCACGGGTCTGGGCGGCCACGCGGCCGAGAGCGTAACTTGCGAGTCTATCACATTCCGGCACATCGCCTCCGATGACGGCGAAGACGAGGTTTCGGGCCATTACCACCCCAAGGCCGCGTTGCAGGTGAAGGGTCGCCGCATCTCGCGCCCCTGTTTCCTGCGCGATGCGCGGCGTCTCATCATGCCGGCCTATGGCACCTATACCGGTGGCCTGCGATCCCACGACCCCGCGTTGACCCAGCTGATGGCGGCGGATGCCCGCGCCATCCTGGCCGGTCAGCCCATGGTCGAAATTCCGATGCCGCGATGAAATGGGCTCCGCTTGCCACCCTGGTCCTTGTGGGTTGCACAACCGCCGTGGTGGCGCCGCTACTCCCATCCTACCGAGATCAAACGATCCCGATCGCGTCGAAAGCCGATTTCGACCCGGCCCGCTATGCCGGCCGCTGGTATGAAATCGCTCGCTTTCCCGTCCCGTTCCAGGCCGATTGCGCGGGGGCCATCGCCGAATACGGCGCGCCCGATCGCGGCCGGATCAGCATCAGGAACATCTGCCTGGACGAGGCCGACCAGCCCATTCGCCAGATCACCGGCAGCGGTACGCTGACCGGCCCCGGACGTCTGGATGTCCGGTTGGAGGGCGTGCCGTTGGTCGCCCCCTATTGGGTTCTCTGGGTGGACGAGGGCTACCGGACCGCAGTGGTGGGCCAACCGGACGGGCGCGCGGGCTGGATCCTGAACCGCGAGCCCGAGATCCCGGCCGACCGCCTGCGGGCCGCGCGCAGCGTTCTGGACTTCAACGGCTATGACACGTCGCAATTGCTTAGCGCTCCGTAAGCGAAATCCAACCGAAATCGGGAATTTGAAAAAAGATGATTCAAACGCGAATCAGTGTTTGACGAGTGATTCGGTCGTCTGTTAACAGATATGCAACGGTCGGGCAGTGACTGGGGAACAATAAGAAAACCGGCAAAGATCGGGGCAGGCATGTTGGGGAACGGTGCATTTGCACACATAATCTCAGCGGTCCAGACACGGGTGGATGGGGAGATGCCGTCCACCCGTCTTTCATTTTCCAAAGGCTCAATGTTTCGGTGGTTCGGCACCCCGTTGCGGTTGGACGGCGCGCGGGACGCGCTGCTGCTGGATCCCGCGATAGGGCTAAGCGAATTGCGCCGACACGCCCCGAATGGCGTTGCCAAATTGTGCCGCGCCCGGGCGGTTCGGCCCGAACTTCGCCAATCCGCCGAGGCCGACCGCACAGACACGCTGATCTTAAGCGACGGCACGGGTCGCTGGCACGCCACCGCGCTGATGGCCGCGACGGGCGAAATGCTCCTGGCATTCGATACCGACCTGCCGCCCGCCAATCGCGAGTTGATCATCGAGCAAGCCCCTCTCCTGCCCCCGCCGCGCAACTCCCAGCAGACGATCTGCTTCACGCCCGGAACCATGATCGACACCCCCGATGGGCGGCATCCCATCGACGTCCTCTATCCCGGCGACCGGGTCGAAACCCGCGACGACGGCGCGCAGGAAATCCTGTGGATGGGTCTGCGCCACATCTCCGGCGCGCGGCTTTACGCGCAACCCGACCTGCGCCCGGTGCGCATTCGCGCGGGCGCCTTGGGCGGCGACCGCCCCGAGCCCGATCTGCTGGTATCGCCCGGTCATCAGGTGCTGCTGACCGATCCGCGTTTGCGCGCACTCTGGGACACCGACGAGGCCCTGATCCGCGCCCGCGACCTAATCGACGATACCCGCGTGATGCGCGACCATCGCGCGACAGAGACGACCTATATCCACATCCTGCTGTCCCGCCACCAGGTGATCCGGGCCAACGGCGTCTGGGTCGAGAGCTTCCATCCAGACGATGCCGACCTGACCCATCTGAATCCGGTCGAATTGGAGGAGCTGCACGAGGCCGCGCCACAGGCCGCCTATGGCCCCCATGCCCGCCGGTGTCTCAGCCCGGCCGAGCTGGCGATCTTGCGCCATGACGGGGCGCCCCGCTACCTTGCTTGACAGGCCCCCGGCCCGCGACTAACACGCGGCTTCCATTGGTGTTGGTGGCCCCCGCAAGGGGAAGCCTGTCGGGTTTTCGGACCAGAGGACAACGCCCTTCATCGCGCTTCTCGACCCAAGCCGCTTTGGCGGCGAGGAAAGTTGAGGAGGCCAAGAAAGACGAAGGAGATCAGACGGTGACCAAACGCACCTCTGCCAAGTACAAGATCGACCGCCGCATGGGCGAAAACATCTGGGGCCGCGCCAAGAGCCCGGTGAACCGCCGCGAATACGGCCCGGGCCAGCACGGCCAGCGCCGAAAGGGCAAGATGTCCGATTTCGGCCTCCAGCTGCGCGCCAAGCAGAAGCTGAAGGGCTATTACGGCGACCTGACCGAAAAGCAGTTCAAGCGCATCTATGCCGAAGCCGCGCGGGTCAAGGGCGACACCGGTGAGAACCTCATCGGCCTGCTGGAGCGTCGGCTGGACGCCGTCGTCTACCGCGCCAAGTTCGTGCCCACCGTCTTTGCCGCCCGGCAATTCGTGAACCACGGCCATGTCGAGGTGAATGGCAAGCGCGTGAACATTCCATCCTACCGCGTGAAGGAAGGCGACGTGATCTCGGTCCGCGACAAGTCCAAGCAATTGGCGGTGGTGCTGGAATCGGTGCAATTGGCCGAACGCGACGTGCCCGATTACATCGAGGCCGACCATTCCAAGATGACCGCCAGCTTCGTGCGCACCCCGGGCCTGGGCGACGTGCCCTATCCGGTGATGATGGAGCCGAACCTGGTCATCGAATATTACGCCCAGAACTAAGGCCCTTTCCTCGGACGACTTGAACGGCCATCGCCCCCAGGGCGGTGGCCGTTTTCCGTTTCTTAGCACTTGCGCCCTACCCTGACGGCTGACACCCCGCCGCCCAAGGACGCGCCCCATGTTCCGCCGTGACCTGACCGGTCCCATGACCCACTTGGTCGAGGCCGACTGCCTCGAAGCCCTTTGGCCCGCCGCGATCTCTCTGGTCGAGACGGCGGGCTACGCCGCGCTCAGCCTGGCGGAAATCTCGCCGCGCTATGGCCCGCTCTGGGCGAAAAGCTCGATGTACGAAACCTGGCTCTACACCTACGCGACCGAAGGGTTTCACGCCGTCGACCCGCTGCTGCTGGGCGCCATCGCGGGCCAGCGCGAAATGCGATTGCAGACAGGCCCGCTCTGGCCCGCGGCGGCCGAGAACCTGAAGGGCCAGGCTATGAACGATGCGCTGGCCGATATCGGCTACCACCAATTCGACGCCATGACCTTCGCGCGGCCCGACTCCGACAACCGCACGCTGGTCGTCCTGGTCTCCCACACGCCCAGCTCCAAGCCCGAACCGCCGCAGGCCCGCGCCAGCCGCCAGCTTCTGATGTCCACGCTGGCCGTCGGGTTGCATCGGATCGGCGCGGGCGACGATGGCGGCTTTCTCTGATCCGAGGCCACCATCGGCAATCAGTCGAACACCAGCTTGTCACGGCTATGGGCACCGCCCGCCGACGCAGCTCTTTGCCTTGCAAGGCGCCCCATCCTATCGTTGCCCGCATGTTCATCGTCACCGATATCGAATGCGACGGCCCAATCCCCGGCGAGAACTCGATGCTGTCCTTCGCCTCGGTTGCCGTGGACCCCGATGGGACCGTCGTAGACCACTTTAACGCCACCCTGACTCCGCTGCCCGAGGCCATAGCAGACCCACTCACCTTGGCCTGGCTGCGCGGGCAACCGGCCGTTTGGCAATCGGTCACGGACGGCGCGCGGGACCCGGCCACCGTCTTGCGGGATTACGTCGCCTGGGTTCGGGCGTTCCAAGCCGAACCGGTTTTCACGGCGCATCCGTTGGCGATGGATGGGCCGTGGCTCGACTATTATCTGCGTCGGTTCACGGGAATCCGCCTTCTCAAGGGGCCTTGGCGGGGTGAGCGGCTTTTCCACGACGGGTGCCTGTGTCTCAGATCCTTCGCCGCGGGGCGGCTGGGATGGCCGCTGCGGCAATGCGCGCCGGAAAACTACGATCTCCGCTGGCTGGGCGGCCAGCCGCACACCCACCGGGCGGTCGACGACGCAACAGGCTATGCCCACCTTCTGTCTCACCTTCTCCGCCGACCCTAACTGCCAACGCGCCCGTCACAAAACCGCCACCCGACCTTCATCCGACCTTTACCCAGCCGTCACCCGTCGCTCGCACCCTGGCCGCTCCAGCCATCGGGAGAGACCAGATGACCAACCTGACAGCCACCCGTCGCACGTTCCTGCGCGGCACCTCCGCCGCCCTGCTCGCCGCGCCGTTCGCCAGCCTCTACACCCGCCAAGCCATGGCCAATGGCCGGATCGAGCCCATCGCGTCGCCCTATGGTCCGCTGGCACCGGTCGCCGACCGGACCACCGGGCTGCCGCTGCTGCAATTGCCCGAGGGGTTCACCTACCAATCCTTCGGCTGGGCCGGGGACCCGATGGACAATGGCCAGCCCACGCCCATGGAACATGACGGCATGGCCGTCGTGTCGTCCCGCATCGTGAATGGCGAGGCGGAGATCACCTTGATCCGCAACCATGAATCCAAGGTCCTACCCGAAGTCGGCCTGATCGGCGCGCCGGCCGCCTATGACACGGCCGATGTCACCGAAGACGACATCACCGGCAAGCTGTCGGGCGGCACCTCGACCATAATCTATCGCGGCGATGCCTGGACCTCGGCCCGCCCCTCGCTGGCGGGCACCATCGACAATTGCGCGGGCGGTGCGACGCCCTGGGGCACCTGGCTGACCTGCGAAGAAGACTTGGCCGACTACACCGCCGAAGGCGGCCTGACCCATGGCTACGTCTTTGAGGTTTCCCCAGACGACAGCCAGACCACCGGCGAGCCCATCATCGCCATGGGTCGCTTCGACCACGAAGCCGTGGCCGTCGACCCCGCCTCCGGCACCGTTTATCTCACCGAAGACGACCGCAATCAGGCGGGCCTCTACCGCTATATCCCCACCGATACATCCGGCCGCCCCGGCTCCCTCGCCCAAGGCGGCACGCTCTATATGGCCAAGGTCGCGGGCGAGGATCGGGCCGACCTGCTGGACCCCGCCATAGACGAAACCCATCAGATCGAATGGGTCGAGATCGCCGACCCCGATCTGGCCCCGCAACCCTTCACCGAATTCCCCCATGACGAGGACAACCTGGCCTCGGGCCCCTTCGTCCAAGGCCGCGATGGCGGGGCCCTGCGGTTCAGCCGTCTGGAAGGTATCTGGCATTCAACGACCGAAGACATCTTTTACATCACCGACACCTCCGTCGGCAAAGGCGAACATGACGGCGTACAGGGCGTCATCGGCCGGGGCGAAGGCGCGGTCTGGACCTACGACGCCAACACCGAAACCCTGACCTGCCTGTGGAAGTCCGACAACCCGCTCGCCGGCAACAACCCGGACAACATCTGCGTCAGCCCGCGCGGCGGCGTGCTGATGTGCGAAGATGGCGGCGGCGTTGCCGACGCCTTCGGCCAAGGCGAGCGTCTGCTGGGCCTGACGCCCCAGGGCGAGACTTACATCTTCGCAAAGAACAACATCCAACTCGACCCCTCCACCATCCGCGAGGCGGGCAAGTCCGAGACCTTCATCGAGGCCGAAGACCACCGCGACAACGAATGGGCCGGGGCGACATTCGACCCGACGGGCGAAATCCTGTTCGTCAACATCCAGACCCCCGGTATCACCTTCGCCATCAAGGGCCCCTGGCAACGCGGCTTGCTCTGAGGCCCCGTCGCTCGGCAACCGGGTGGGTGCCCCCACCCGGCCATGGCGCGCCCCGTTGGGCGTGCGGCCGACCCAGCAAGTGGCCCGCAGGGAACGCTGGCCGTCTGCGCGCGAACCGATCCATCGACGGGCCACGGTTTGGCGATCTGCCCTCCGTTCGGCAGCACTTCATGGTCGCCGCGTTCGCATGAACTCTGCACTTCGCGCCAACATCAACCAGATCGCCGAGCCCCGGGAACGGCCCCGCAATAGACCGGCGTCCTGCGAGCGTGATCCCGGTCCAGGGGACCGCGGGAAGCTCCACTCCAAGCCACTGGGTCACGAGACCGGGCCGAAGAAAATCGGGCTCTTGCGCACGCCCGTGGCATTTGACGCGGATTAAAAGTCCCGACAGACAAACGACACCGCCCCCCAAAGGATGAGACCTGAAGTCAGCCAAAGCTCATCCTAGGTAACGAAATCGGGACCGACCTAGATTTGACCCCCCCAGGACAATATGACAGGTCCCCGCGCAGCGCCTTGATCGCGGAGCCCTGCATGACAGATCATCCCGTCCACGCCCGCATCGACGGCGCCGTTGTGATGATCGGCTTTGGGTCCATCGGGCGCGGAACGCTCCCTCTGCTAGAACGCCACTTCCACTACGACCGCGACCAGTTCTTGGTCATCGAGCCCGCCGACGCAGGCTGCGCCGAGCTGCGCGCACGGGGCATCGCCCACCGCCAAGTCGCTCTGACGCCCGACAATTATCGCCAGATCCTGGACGAGGTCATCACCCCCGGCCAGGGCTTCGTGGTCAATTTATCGGTCGACACCTCCTCGCTGGACCTGATGAAGCACTGCCGGGCGCGGGGCGTGCCGTATATCGACACCGTCGTGGAACCCTGGGCAGGCTTCTATTTCGACGACCTCAACAATGCAGACCGCACCAATTACGCCCTGCGCCAAGCCGTCCGGGACGAAAAGGCCGCCAATCCCGGCGGCACCACGGCGGTGTCCTGCTGTGGCGCCAATCCCGGCATGGTGTCGTGGTTCGTCAAAGCCGCCTTGCTGCGCCTGGCCGAAGATACCGGCGCGGCGCCGGACGCGCCCAAGGACCGGGCGAGCTGGGCCAAGTTGATGCAATCGCTCGGCGTCAAAGGCATCCACATCGCCGAACGCGACACCCAGGCCCGCCGCCTGCCGCGCCCCCGCGACGTCTTCGTCAACACCTGGTCGGTCGAGGGCTTCATCGCCGAAGGCTTCCAACCCGCCGAACTGGGCTGGGGCACCCACGAAACCTGGTTCCCCGACATCGCCCGCCGCCACGGGCGCGGCTGCGAAGCGGCGATCTGGCTGAACCGTCCCGGCGCCATCACCCGCGTCCATTCCTGGTGCCCCACGCCGGGCCCGCAATTCGGCTTCCTCGTCACCCATAACGAAGCGATCAGCATCGCCGATTACTTTACCGTGGGCCGCGGCTCCTCGCCCGACTATCGCCCGACCTGCCACTATGCCTACCATCCGTGCGACGACGCGGTGCTGTCCTTGCACGAAATGTTCGGCTCGGGCCGCCAGCAGCAGGTCCATCATATTCTGTCGGAAGACGAGATCGTCGAGGGCATCGACGAACTCGGCGTCCTGCTCTTCGGTCATGCCAAGAACGCCCTCTGGTACGGCTCGCGCCTGTCGAATGCGGAAACCAAGCGCCTGGCGCCAGACCAGAACGCCACTGGCCTTCAAGTCACGTCGGCCGTCTTGGCGGGTATGGTCTGGGCCCTGGAAAACCCCAATTCGGGCATCGTCGAAACCGACGAGATGGACCACGCCCGCTGTCTGGACATCCAGACCCCGTATCTGGGCCCGGTCGAAGCCCACTATACCGACTGGACCCCCCTGCAAGACCGTTGGCAGCATTTCCCCGAAGACATCGACGACCGCGATCCCTGGCTGTTCCGAAACGTCTTGGCCAGCTAGACTGGGGCATCGCTCGCGGAGATTTGGGCCGCGCGAAGGGCATTCTCCATTGAAAGCCCAATGCGGAACGACAGCTATGACAGATCGGAGAGATATACCGGGATGAATCCGACTATGGTCACCGCCTCCAAGACGATTGCCGCAGCACTCGCCCTTTCCCTCGTCAGCGCGACATTGGCCTTGTCCAACGAGGCCGACCAAGCAACGGATGCCGATATCGCGGCACAGCGCGCAGCCCTCGCCGCCGCGACCGACGGCGCAGGCTTCGGCCCGCAATCCCCCCGCGACATCGACGTTCTGACAGGCAACAATGACCGCGCCAAGGGCCTTGCACCGCCCCATACGGCGCTCAGCCTCTGCAATATCCATTTCCACGAAAGCGCGGAACACAGGGGCGGCGATTTCACCACCTATGCGGGGCCCGGCGACGGCGAAGGCACCGGAACGGGCTTCGTTTATGACGGCACCCTGAGCCAGACCGAATTGGCCCCGCTCGAAACCCCCATCGGCGCGGGCCAACATGGCGATCTGACCCCCGGCGATACGATCGAGATCCACTTCGTCTACAGCTCCGCCCAAGTCGCGCCCGGCCCCACCCTGGGCGCCTGCCTCACCGAGGCCATCGCCAACCCGCAATTGCGGGTCGAGACCGTCGTGGCCGTCTTGGTCAACGATCCCGCCGCCAGGGACTTCACCCAGATGGCCGCCATCCGGACCGTCGACGGCCGCGCCCAGGTGTCCGCCCTACCGGGCGATCTTGGTCCGCCGGTCGTCTATGCAGGTTCCACCACGGGCCCGTCCTATAACCGGGCCGCCTCGCCCTTCCACGTGACCTGGTCCGTCCGACCGCGCGCGACCAAGATCGACATCGCTTCGGTCGGCGCCTGGCTGGCCGACAATCCGTTCGACGAGACGGGGGCCCACGGCGTTCGCAATCTGGTGGTCAATCCCGATCTGCTGGCGCCCATCGAAAACTGACCGGACCGGAAACTCTTACAGGAAGAGTGTCCGGGAAAGCCTTAAGATCAGGCTTTCCCGCTCTCATTCCGTGACAACATCCCAATCCAGCAATTCCTCCGCCGTCAGGATGTAAATCTCATCCGCCGGAGTCGCCATCGCCGGGCCCATGATCCCAAGATCAATCCCCATCGCGTCCAAATGCGCCAACACCTCGGCCTGCCCACGCTGCACGTCTTCCACCGCCAAGAACGCCGGCAGCATCGAGGATTCCCCAAAACTGTGCTGATGCACGCCCAGCCGCGCCCCTTCCGCCACCTGTCGCACCACGCCGCCCGCGAACATATACGGACAGGCCGACATGCAGACCGCGCCATCCTCCAGCCGGGCCTCGACGCCCAGCGCACGCATCGTCCGCCCGATCTCTAGCGCGTCCGACACGCTGCCGCCCTGACTATCCAGCAGCACCACCTCGGGTGCCGCCGCCGTCAATTCATCCACGATCCGCGCGCCATCCCCGGCCGAGATCCCGCCGCGCAAGCGCAACCCCGCGCGCCCGTCCAACTCGACACCCTCGGCCAGCAAGCGGCGCGGCATGTCCGGATCCAGCCCCGGCACCGGGCTGGCCGGGCGACGTGGCCGGTATTGCCGGGTCTGGTCACCGGGCCGCGTGGGCCGGTCCAATCCTGGCGCCGTCGAGGGCGACAGCAACCGAGGCACGCTCGGCGCCAGGTCGATCACGATCAACGCCACCGCCAAGAAAATCTGCCCGCCCAGCAGCCAGCGCAGCGTCCGCCGCTCGGGCGGGGCGCCCGATTCCGGCAGTTCGCTCATTCCGCTGCCTCCCGTGGGCCGGGCCGCTCCGGCGGCTCCACCAAGACCTTCGCCGCCGGCCCCAACCCCTCGGCCGCCTCGACCTCGCGCAGGGCCAGGACGGCGGCGCGCAACTCCGCCACGGTCATCGCATCCTCCGGCTCGGCCGGGTCGCGCCCGGCGCGGATCGCCGCCTGCGCCACGGTCACGATCAGGACCAGCACGGCCGGCAACAGGTCGATGGCAATCGCCCCGGCCCAGGACGGCGCAAAGTCCCTGGCATAGCGGATCACCGCATCGGCGGTCGAAATCGGGGTATAGATCACCTCCCCCGGCGGCTCCAAGGCCAGCACCTCGGCCGCCGCGCCCTGCAACGTCTCGGCCCGTTGCCCCAACACGCCCAGCAGCGACGTGATCGTCGCCTGCTGCGCCGCCTGCCCGCCCGCATCGCTGGCATCCAGGGTCGGCAAGACCACCGATTCCGCCAGATCCTGCGCCGCCCGATCCACCAAGGGCGCCACAGACAATTGCCGCAGCGTCGTGATCACGCCCGCCAGCCGCACCGCTTCTTCCGAAAACTCCACCGACCGGTCCTGCACCGCGCCGGGCGCCACAGTCAGCGCGCGCATCCGGCTCAGGATCGCGTTGCCCTCGGCAAAGGCCGCCTCCACCGGCGCCTCCTGTGCCGCGATCAAGGCTTCCAACGCCGCCAATTCATCCGATTTCTGGGTCAGCACCCGGAAGACCGCGCCGCGTCCGGCCAAACCGGACAACCCGCCCCCGGCTTCCTGTTCCGACAGGTCCTCGAATCCCTGCCGCGTCCGCCCCACATCCAGCCCCAGCGCCTGGGCCTGCACCGTGATCTCATGGGCCCGCTCCAACGAGACCTGGTATTCCTGAACCGTCCGCGCCAGATGCTGCTCCACCGCCGCCGATCCGGCCAAGGCCGCGGCGTTCAGCCAGGACGACATCGCCACGATGGCGGCCGATCCCAGCACCATCGCCGCCACCAACCACAGCCGCGTCGCCGCGCTCCGCATGGCGGGCAAAAGTCGCATGAGGTACGACCAGAAGACGAAGATACCCGTCGAGACGGCCGCCGAGTACGCCACGGCAGCAAACAGCGACAACGCTCCGCCATCGTCCAGCAGGCCTCGCACGCCCAGATAGGTATAAATCCCCGACGCCACCGCCAGCACGCCCAGCGCAGCCGAGGTGAAGCTATCCAGCCACGCCAGATGCCCCTCCACCTCGCGCGCATGGCGCAGGCCCTTGGTATCCCTCGACATGGCGATCCCCCTTTGCAGGAAGGATGGGGGCGGGGGCGACCAATGACAAGGCGGGCACTGACGTCAGACCTGGACCGGGTTCAAGCCCGCGGGGCGCCGGTTCATCGTCGGGCCGCCCCCGGCCCGTCGACGGACAGGCTTGCACTTGGTCCAGCTCAGGTCAGGCAAGACCCGAACGCCCTCATTCCACTGGCGCCAACCCCGCCTCCGCCCGCCCCTCGGGCGACTTCAGCGAAAAATCCGTCCCCGCATGCCGCGCGGCCCCTTCGCGGATCAACCACAGGATCGCCCGCGCCACATCCGCCGCCGGGATATGCGCCGACCAATCGAGGCGCGACACCGGGTTGATCCCGGATCCCCGGATGACCTTCTGCATTCCCGTCGCCACCGTCCCCGGCGATAACCCGACCACGGAAATTCCCTTCTCGCGGAATTCCTTATCCGCCACCCGCGTCAATGACAGCAGCGCGGCCTTGGTCGCGCAATAATGGGACCAGCCCTCCAAGGCCGAGGTCGCCGCCCCCGATGACAGGTTCACGACGACACCCGACCCGCGGGCCACCATCCCCGGCACCACCGCGCGCAGCCCGTGATAGGCCCCCGTCAGGTTCACATCGACCATGTGGCCCCAGGCCGCCGGGTCGCTGTCTTCCAGGCGCGCGATGGGCTCGATCAGCCCCGCATTGTTCACCAACCCATCCACGGAGCCGAACCGGTCCTCCGCCGCTCGCACCGCCCCGGCGACCTGCCCCCAATCGGCCACGTCGCAAGCCACCGACAGTCCACCGATCTCGGCGGCCAAATCTGCGGCCCCCGACCGCGCCACCAACACCACGCGCGCGCCCGCAGCGGCCAGGGCCCGCGCCGTCTCCGCCCCGATCCCGCGGCTGGCCCCGGTGACCAAAAACACTTTCCCGTCGATCTCCATGGCTCCGCTCCTTCACCTGAACACCCATGCAGATCACCCACGATACCCATGCGAAAAACCGTTGTTCCCCCATCATACCCATGCGCATTCTGCACGAATGGACACCAACGCCCTCCGCCTCCTCCTCGCCGTCGCCCGCCATGGCAGCCTCGCCGCCACCGCCCGGGCCGAGAATATCGACCCCTCCACCGTCTCCCGCACCGTCGCCCAGGCCGAGGCCCGCTTGGGCCTCCGCCTGTTCCAGCGCGACACCCGCAACCTCACCCCGACCGAGGCCGGGCGCCGCTACCTCGCCGCGATCGAGACCCCGCTCCAAGCCCTGGACGACGCCCGGGACACGGCCCGCGCCCAGGACGGGCGCATCGCCGGCACGATCCGCCTGTCGACCTCGGTCGCCTACGGCACCCGCGCCCTGATGCCGCGCCTGCCGAACCTTCTGACCCGCCACCCCGAACTCAACCTGGACCTGATCCTGGACGACGCCCCCCGCGATCTGATCGGCGACGGCATCGACCTGGCCCTGCGCCTGACGCCCGCGCCCAAGGGCGACCTCATCTCCCGCCGTCTCGCCCCGATCCGTTACCACCTGGTCGCGGCCCCCGGCACGCCGCCGCTGCCGGACCCCGCGGCGCTCCACAACACCCAATGCCTCATCCACGACCACCCGGGTCTGCAACCCGTCTGGCAATTCCGCCAACACGACACCCAGCACCAGATCCCCGTCACCGGCCGCCTGCGCATGACCTCTCCGCTGGCCTTGCGCGAAGCCGCAATCCAGGGCCTCGGCCCCGCGCTGCTGGCGGATTGGCTGATCGAGGACGACCTGACCCAAGGGCATTTGAGCGATATTCTGCCCGGCTGGCACGGCGCGCTGCAAGGCTTCGACACCGCGCTCTGGCTGCTCTACCCCAGCCGCGCCGGGCTGCCCCGCCGCACTCGTGCCACGATCGACTGGTTTACTGAATCGATAGCCAAGTCGCCTAGTCCGTAACCGAGTCGCCCCGTTCATGTGCCCATTGCCAACGGATCCGCCATGCCCGTTCGCCCTCTTTGTGCCGCCGCTTTAGCTCTGTTGCCGACAGGCGCACTGGCGTCCGAGGATCTGCCGGTCGAGGTCATCGCCGTCCGCGCCGCCGCGACCCCGTATCAGGACATCGAGATTGCGCGCCTGAACGGCTGGACCCGCTTTGGCACACCGGCCGCGCTGCTGGGTCAGCACTATGCCAATCCCGATCGACCCGATTACCGCGCGGACGAAGCGCTGAACCTCAACCAAGCCAGCAACCTGCTCTATGCCGATATCGGCGGCGAGGAAGTCCTGGTCGCCCTGGCCTTCAATTACCGCCTGTCGGATCGCGATGTGGTGCCCGACGGTTTCCAGGGCGACGACGATATCTGGCACGTCCACGGGCTGGAACCGCCGCAAACCGCGCCGCAAGACCGCAGCCCCTGGCAGCGCCTGGTCGATCTGGTCTGGGCACCCGCCCCCTTGGCCGATCCCGCCGTCATTCCCGAACGCCAGGTCATGGTCCATGTCTGGACCATCCCGAACCCCGACGGTCCCTTCGCCAGCCACAATCGCGCGCTGGCCTATCTGCAACTGGGCCTGCCCGCCGCCTGGGCCGACGGTGCCTCGGTCGAAGCCGCCCTGGGCCTGGCCCTGGCGGCACCCGATGGCTGCGCCATCGAGATCGACGAAGACGCCGAAATCGCCGATCTGCCTCGCGCCACGACCCGCACCCTGCACACCGCCTGCCGCGACATCACCGACCAGGTCCGCGTCAGCCTCGGCACCCAAGCCGCCGCCAACGCGGCGGGCGAAGCCGCCTGGCGCGCCTATGCGCAAATCCGCGACGAAACCCTCACACCCATCCAACAACTCCGCATCGCCTCCCTGGGCGGCGGCGCCCTCGGCGCGCTCTGCCGCTGACCTGACAGATCCCCGGGGCCGGACCGCAAGAGGCCCGGCCTCGCCAAGGGCGTTGCCAAGACGAACGACCCTTGGGCCATTAGCGCATCCCGTCCGCGCATCCCTTAAGCGATCCTCTCCGCAAGACCGACATGCGCCACAGCCCGGCTGCTATGCTCACCTCCATCTCCGGACGTCGCGCCAGCCCTGGGAACCTCCACGTCCACGATGCGGACAGGCTCAGCCCTTTGCAGCCACGATCCACCCTGTGACATCCGCAACCGCCGCCTCAAGGCGCGCCGGTTCCATGGGGATCAATTCCAGCCATCCCGGGCCGATCTGCAGTTCCAGTGCGTCCTGGACGCGTCGCGCGCCTTCTTCACCCGTCCAATGCCCCTTCATAATGACGCCGTCCTTTTTGATTTCGTATCCCTGGGCCTCCAAACGCGCCGTCTGATCGGTCACCTTCAACTCGGCGGCTGACCATGTCCCAAACCTGCGGAATGCCGCGAAAGAACCCACCAAGACGAGCGCGAGCACCAGAAGTTCGGCCCCGTTGCCAAGGCCGAAGTGGTTTAACCCTAAGATTACCAGGAGGATTGATCCCAACGTACAATAGGCCACGATCGCCCGTCCCCACCATTTCCGTTTCGACAGCGCGCCAAGGGCGAGGCCGAGGTCCTTACCCGAGACCGTTCCGGCCAATCGGACTGTCGTCTCCGCCTCGCCCGTGCCACGCCATAGCGCCTGGATTTCGGCAAACCGCTCGCGACCGTTGGGTAAGACGGTGAACTCAGTCCGACCATGGTCAAGCACGGCGAGATCCCCGGCCAAGTGAACCGCCCGAACCGCCGACCATGGTCCGCGGCGGAGCACGTCTGGCGTCTCAACCGAAAAACCCCGTCCCGTCAAAACAGCCTCATGCGCGCCTCGAAAGAAGGACGCTGCCGCCATCTTTCGCGCAACGGCACGGACATATGCCTGCGGGTGCAGCAGCTGGGGCAGGGGGAAGGTCAGGAAAATGAGGAACGAGAGCCAGAACAAACCTAGCACGCGTCCCACGAAAATCGCCGTGCCCAAAAGCAGAAGGGTCAAAACAAAAGGCGCGATCTTTCCCAAAGCCGAGACCGACCGCGCGTTGAAGTCTGCCATCGCCCGCTGAAACAGCTTCGGATCGGGCGCACCCATCGAAACAATCATCCTAGGGCCTTAAGCGCCCGTCCCCAGACTGTCGATCCCTACGGACGGCCGCGCGGACACCTCGACCAAATGCCCAATGGACAGCCCCGCCCTCTGGGCGTAGCCCACCCCCATGGCCACCCTCTCCCTCTCCGACGCCCACACGCTGCCGGCCTGGCGCCGCCCCCCAGCGCTGCTGATGCTGATGGCCGTGGCCATGCCCATCGCCTTCGCCACCTGGTCGGCGCTCCTCAACAACTTCACCATCCAGGTCGCGGGCTTCGACGGCGCCGATATCGGCTGGCTCCACACAATCCGCGAGATCCCCGGCTTCCTTGCCATCGGCGTCATCGCCATCATCCTCTTCGTGCGCGAACAGACACTGGCCCTCGTCTCCCTCGCCATCCTGGGCGTGGCCACCGCGCTCACCGCCCAATTCCCGTCGCTCACCGGCCTCCTCACCATCACCCTGCTCAGTTCCATCGGCTTCCACTATTACGAGACCGTCAACCAAAGCCTCCAACTCCAATGGCTCCCCAAAACCGAAGCGCCAAGAATGCTCGGCACCCTGCTGGCCATCGGCTCGGGCGCCACGCTCCTGGCCTATGGCGCCCTGGTCCTCACCTGGCGCACCTTCGACCTCAGCTACGACCTGGTCTATTGGATCGCGGGCGGCACGACCGTGGCCCTCGCCCTCGCCGCGCGCCTCATCTTCCCGCACTTTGAAAGCCCCCATCCCCAGACCAAGAAGATGATCCTGCGCCGTCGCTACTGGCTCTACTACCTGCTGCAATTCATGTCCGGCGCCCGCCGCCAGATCTTCGTCGTTTTCGCCGCCTTCATGATGGTCGAACGCTACGGCCTCGACGTCGCCCAGATCACCGCGCTCTTCATGGGCACGCTGGCGATCAACATGGCCACCGCCACCCTCGTCGGCCGCGCCGTCGCCCATTTCGGCGAACGCCGCGCGTTGATCCTCGAATATGCCGGCCTCACCACGATCTTCCTCCTCTATGCCGGCCTCTACCTCTTCGACTGGGGCGTCGCCGTGGCCTGCCTCCTCTATGTCGCCAACCACATCTTCTTCAGCCTGGCGCTCGCCATCAAAACCTACTTCCAGAAGATCGCCGACCCCGCCGACATCGCCCCCACGGCGGCCGTCGCCTTCACCATCAACCACATCGCCGCCGTCTTCCTGCCCGCCGCGCTCGGCTACCTCTGGCTCACCTCGCCGATCTCCGTCTACCTCCTGGCCGCCTGCATGGCCGCGGGCTCCCTCGCGCTCTCCACCCTGGTCCCCCGCCATCCGATCCCGGGCCACGAGACCACGCTGTCGCGCCCCCTCGCCGTGGCCGAGTAAGACCCCTACATTGGGCGCAAAGGAGATGCGCCCATGTTCCAACTCTTCGCCAAAACCCCCGAAATGATCTCCGAGGCCGACGCCCTTCCCGGCCGCCTCGACCCGATCCCCACCGCCACCACCCACCACGTCTACGGCACCCCGCTGACCAACACCGTCCCCCCGGGGATGGAGGAAGCCATGGTCGGCATGGGCTGCTTCTGGGGCGTGGAACGCATGTTCTGGCAGATCCCCGGAATCCACATGACCTTGGTCGGCTATGCGGGCGGCTACACGCCCAACCCGACCTACGAGGAAGTCTGCTCCGGCCGCACCGGCCATAACGAGGTCGTCCGCATCATCTACGACCCTGCCCAAGTGACCTATGCCGACCTTCTGAAAGTCTTCTGGGAAGGCCACAACCCGACCCAGGGCATGCGCCAGGGCAACGACCGCGGCACCCAATACCGCTCCGGCATCTACACCTACTCCGCCGCCCAGAAAGAGACCGCCGAGACCACCCTCGCCGCCATGCAACCCCGACTGGAGGCTGCCGGCTACGGCGAGATCACCACCGAAATCCTCCCCGCCCCGGCCTTTTACCACGCCGAGGATTACCACCAGCAATACCTGTCCAAGAACCCCGGCGGCTATTGCGGGCTTGGGGGGACGGGAGTGACGTGTCCGGTGGGGGTGGGGGCGTAGAAAACCAATGCGGCGCGTCTGTCCGGGTCTCAGACGGCCCGGATAGGCCGACGGGCGCAAAGCAGCCGCCAAAGGCCCCATTGCTGGAAGGTGTCTCCGTCAGCTCGATCCATGGTGCGGAACGTCGGCTTTCCCCACATGCGTCAGGACGTTGAAAACGGCACGTTGAAGAACCGCGCCAGCAGAATCCGCGAAATTTATAAAAGAAAAACAATCGATCTGATTGTATATTATACTAGACATTCTCAACGTTAAGAAATCTAGACAATTCGACCACGAGAGACAGAGGCGTCGAGGTCGGATTACCGAGTAATCGTGGGGATCGTGACGCGTGAGACGGCGAACAAGGACAAAAGCTCATGTCTTTCAAATCTCCCTGATCCGGGCTTCCCGCCAATGAGCGGCTATATCGTTTCGGAGTTTCGCTATGCCCCAGGCGGCCTGTCGAAATGGCGGCCCGATGAACGCACGACGGCAAACCCACAGGACGCGGTGCCGAAGGACGAAATATGTCTCAGCATCCTGCCGCCTGGCCCTACCGACGCCAAGTTTGTCGTCCCCTCGGCCTTTGTCGACATCAATCTCGGCCCATCGCCCACGCTCTACGGAATCAATTCCGATCAGAGGACATCAGCCGTCGTCCCGGAAAACACTTTCGGTTTCGTGACCGCGGGGACGGACCTTCACCTCACGTCCAAAAACGCCGTTCCGTGCATTCTGCTAGAAATCGGCGACGATGTCCTGGCCGATTGGTCTGAAACGGCAGACGTAAAAGACGACGCCGTTCTACCCTTTGGCGGCTACCGCGAAGATCGGATCATCGGGACAATGGGCCGCTTGGCGGGCAGCTTACTTTCCGGCAAGCGAGCTTCGGACACGCCAGCCGACGTGATGATGATGGAGGCCATCGTCCTCGGCATCTCCTCGCGATTGATGTCCTCCCTATCCAACGGCTCTTCCAATAGGGATTGGCGAACCAAGGATCGCAGCACCGCCGACCGCAGGTTGGCCCATGGTCTCGACTACGCGATGACAAACCTCTCCGATCCTGACCTAAAGGTCGCCGATATGGCCGCCCAGGCAAACATATCGCCGCACCATTTCGCCGAGTTGTTCAAGGCATCGAAGGGGATAAGCCCATATGCTTTCGTTCGGGCCGAGCGGTTGAAACTCGCCAAGCAGATGCTGGAGACGACGATGATGTCCATTGCGGGAATCGCTCACGAGACGGGGTTCAGCAGCCAGTCCCACCTCACGACAGCCTTTAGAGAGACCTTCGGCGTGACTCCGGGAAGACACCGCGCCAGTTCGTGATCGACACTTTGGGATCGCTGCTGCCTTAAAATCGCCGCGCGGCCCTTTTCGGAACATCTCTGTCGGCACATCTGCTCCCGCCCGGTCCGGGGCGGTCGTTTTTGAAGGTCAATCGCCGGTTGTGGGATCCTCATCTCTTGGTCAGGCACCGGTGGGCAGCCCGGCGGACCCTTCCCTTCTCACTCCCCCCTTCACTCCTCCACATCCGCCGCCGACGCCGCCTCAGCCCGATTCAAATCCCCGATCTTCTGCGCGAGATATTCCAACCGCCTGAGGTCCGCCGGCGGGAACGCCTGCGGGTCGGACATGCCGAGCCACTTGTCCAAGAGCGCCTGCCGCTCCGCCACGTCCGCCTCGGCCTCCCGCGCCTGCTCCGCCGCCGTGGCCGGCGACGGTCGGGCCACGCCCATCCAGCGCTCGCGGTAGATCTCCGCCAGATCCTCCCCTTCGATCAGCCCCGCCAGCCGCGCCTGCATGAACGACCGCAGCACCGCGTTCATCCGCGGGCCATAGCCGTCGCCCATGGATTTGAAGAACCGCAGCACATCCGTATCCACCCGGATGTTCACCCGTTCCTTCTTCGCCGATCGCGCCTCCCAGATCTCGCGCCAAGCCGTCGGCAGCCGTCCCGCCCGCGTGATCGCAGAATGCATGTCCCATTCAAACGCCCGCATGGCGCGAATCATGTCGCCCTGATGCTCGGCCTGCCTGCGGCCCATCGCCTGTCCCATCGTCCCCTCCACCACAATCCGGAGGGCACAATCGAGCGGAGCAGTTAACGAACCGCCACCAAACCCGTACAGCCGCGCGTCTGTACGGGGGGTGTATGCCCGGTATACGGGGGGCACCCCCCGGAAACCCCATGAAAAAAGGCGCCCCAAGCGGGACGCCTTCAAAAATCTTGACGAAACCTGCGTTCAGAGCAGCTGGATATTCGTCGCGCTCTCGCGCCCGTCGCGTCCGGCTTCCATGTCGAACTGGACCTTCTGATTATCGGCCAGGCCGGTCAGGCCCGCCCGCTCGACGGCCGAGATATGCACGAACACATCCTTGCCGCCCGATTCGGGTGCGATAAAGCCGAAGCCTTTGGTGGAATTGAACCATTTGACGGTGCCTGTGGCCATCGTCTGTCTCCTAGATTTGCTGCCCACGACATGTGGCAGGGTGGCTCGGTCAGTGTAGCATCGAAAGACAGAGCCGGTCTGAAGCAGGGCCGTCGATATTCATACCGTCGCACGCGCCCCATACGCCCCTTGGTCTCGAAATGCACGACATTCTTTCGCTGACGCTGCGAAAGTTGACAGAGATTAACGCCCCCGCGCCGGCGCGTCGACAGCCCCACAACCCTTTGATGTCGCAACTTTTCCCGACCGGCGGGCCGGAACTTCGGTCCCTGGTCAGTCCCATCCCGCCCGGATCCGCCCCGCGGCCTCGGGCGCGAAGTAGGTCAGCACGCCATCGCAGCCCGCCCGGCGAAAGGCCATCAGGCTTTCCATCATGGCTTTTTCCCCGTCGATCCAACCATTTGCGGCCGCCGCCTTGATCATCGCGTATTCGCCCGACACCTGGTAGGCGAAGGTGGGCACGGCAAAGGCGCCCTTCACGCGCCGGCAGATGTCCAAGTAAGGCATCCCCGGCTTCACCATGACCATGTCGGCCCCCTCGGCGATGTCCCGCGCCACCGTCCGCAGCGCCTCATCGCCATTCAGCGGGTCCAGCTGATACGTCTTCTTATCCCCTTTCAGCGCCCCCGACGCACCGACGGCATCCCGGAAAGGCCCATAGAAAGCAGAGGCATACTTGGCTGCGTAAGACATGATCGTCACATCCTGATGCCCCGCATCCTCCAACGCATCCCGCATCGCCCCGATCCGGTGATCCATCATGTCGGACGGCCCCAGAATGTCGGCCCCTGCCTTGGCCTGGGCCAGCGCCATCTTCACCAGCGCCTCGACGCTCTCGTCGTTGACGATCACGCCGTCTCGCACGATCCCGTCATGCCCCTGCGCGTTATAGGGGTCGAGCGCCACGTCGGTCATCACCGAGATCTCCGGCACCGCCGCTTTGATCGCCCGGATCGCGCGATTCGACAGGTTATCGGGGTTCCAGGCCTCTTCGCATAAATCGGTCTTTAACCTTTCGTCCGTATACGGGAACAAACAGATCGTTCGGATCCCTTCGGCAGCGGCCGCCTCGGCCGCCTCGACGGTGAGGTCCACCGACCGCCGGATGACGCCCGGCATCGACGCCACCTCCTGCGTGACGCCCTCGCCGTCGCAGACGAAGACCGGCCAGATCAGGTCGTCCGCCGACAGCCGCTCCTCGCGCACCAGGGCCCGCAAGGCGGGCGTCCGGCGCAGGCGGCGGGTGCGGGCGCGGGGGAAAGCGGGGGGGACGGCAGGCATCGGACGGGACCTTTGTGACATTTTCCCATCCCTTCCACGCCCTTGCCGCCTGATCAACCGCCCTGCCGCTTGCCATTCCCCATGCGCCTGGGCGACATGGCGGCCCAGACGATCTGACCTCGGACCCACCCCTTGGACTTCTTCTTCCTGCAGACCGCCCTCGAAGTGATCGACCTTCGCTCGTTCTCGAACCTGTGGTTCTGGATCGCGCTGGCGGTGATGTGGTCCTCGGCCTCCCATTGGGTGATCGGGGTCCCGTTCGATATGGTCCGGCGGGCCGCCCGCGGGAACGAGGTCGCGCTTCAGGACATGCATGCCCTAGCCAATATCCAGGCCCGGCGGCTGCTCTATATCGGTGACGCGACGGGCACGGTTTCGACCGTCTTCACCTTCTTCACGGTCACGGTCCTGGTACTTCTGGGTTTCCTCTATGACATTGAATTCGCCCAGGCGATCCTCTTCTTGTTCCTGCCCATGATGATCGTGGCCAGCCTGTCTTTCCGCACGGCGCGCAAGGTCGAGGGGCTGGACGCCTACGACCTGGGCAACCTGCTGGCCCGGCATCGACGGTCGGTGCAGATGGTGGGGGTCGTGTCCATCTTCGCCACGTCCATGTGGGGCATGTGGGTGAACCTCAATCAGAGCGTGCTTGGCGGTTGACACCATAGGGCCAGCCGTTACCTGACGGCGATGCCCGACAGCGCCGCATCCGATACCGCGACCCGCCCCCTGCAAGCAGGCCATCTCCGCGTGGGCGGCGCGCCCGAAGGGTTCGACGCCGCCGTGCTGCTGCGCGAGTTGGAAAAGGGCCAGCCGGTCGTCCATGTCGCCCGCGACGACAAGCGGATGGAGGCCATGGCCGCCGCCCTCCGCGCCCACCGCGCAGGCATCCAAGTGCTGCGCTTCCCGGCTTGGGACGTGCTGCCCTACGACCGCATCTCCCCCGCGGCCGAGATCAGCGCGACTCGGATGGCCACCCTCACCGCCTTGGCCCACGGCCTGACCGGCAAGTTCGTCCTCCTGACCACGCTCGCCGCAATCACCCAGCGCATCCCAGCCCGTGCCACGCTCAAAAGCGCCGGTTTCGCCGCCCGCATCGACCAGCGCATCGACGAAAAGGCGCTCCGCGACTTCCTGGTCCGCATGGGCTTCACCCAGACCCCCACCGTGATGGAGCCCGGCGATTGGTCCCCCCGCGGCGGCATCATCGACATCTGGCCCCCGGGCCAGCCCGCGCCCATCCGGCTCGACCTCTTCGGTGACACGCTGGACGGCCTGCGCCGCTTCGACCCCGTCAGCCAGCGCACCACCGACACGCTGGAGATGATCGAACTCGCCCCCGTCTCCGAAGTCATCCTGGACGGCCCCGCCATCACCCGCTTCCGCCAGACCTACCGGATCGAATTCGGCGCCGCCGGCACCGACGACCCGCTCTATGAAGCGGTGACGGCGGGCCGGAAGGCCCAGGGCGCGGAACACTGGCTGTCGTTTTTCCACGAAACGTTGGAGACGCTACCCGACTACCTGCCCGGCGCCAGCTTTGTCATGGATGACGGCACCCCCGCGCGCCACGCCGAGCGCTGGGATCAGATAGTCGACATGTACGACAACCGGCGCGAGGCGATGAACGCCAAGGGCCGGGTCGACTCGGTCTACAAACCCGCCCCGCCCGATGGCCTGTATCTTTCGCCCGACGCGTTCGACGCGGCCCTGGTCGGCCGCCGCACCTTGCACCTGTCGCCCTTCGCCGCCGCGCCGGGCCCGAACGTCATCGACGCAGGCGGCCGCATCGGGCGCAGCTTCGCGCCCGAGCGAAAAATGGAGAACGTTAACCTGTTCGATACCCTTGCGGGGTATATCGCAGACAAGCGCAACGATGGTGGGGTGGTGATCGCCTCCTATTCCGGTGGCGCGCGGGAGCGGCTCGAAGGGTTGCTGACAGACCATGGCGTGGAGCGGCTGAAAGCCGTCAAACGCCTGGAAGAGGTGTCCAAGGGCGAGGTCGGCCTCGCCGTCTGGGCTTTGGATCGCGGGTTCGAGGGCCCGTTTGGGAATCACCGCCTGACGGTGATCTCGGAACAGGACGTGTTGGGCGAACGCCTGATCCGCGCCAAGAAGAAGAAACGCCGGGCCGAGAACTTCCTGACCGAGGCGCAGGCCTTGTCCGTCGGCGACTTGGTCGTCCACGTGGATCACGGCGTCGGCCGCTTCATCGGGATGGAAACCGTGACCGCGGCGGGCGCCCCCCACGAATGCCTCGCCCTGGAATATGCCGGCGGCGACCGTCTGTTTCTGCCGGTCGAGAACGTCGAACTGCTCAGCCGCTATGGGTCCGAAGAAGGCCTCCTGGACAAACTCGGCGGCGGTGCCTGGCAGGCCCGCAAGGCCCGTCTGAAAGAACGCATCCGCCAGATCGCCGAGCGCCTGATGCGCATCGCCGCCGAACGTGCGTTGCGCAAAGCGCCGATGCTGGAGCCCCCGCATGATATGGCCGAAACCTTCGCCGCGCGCTTCCCCTACGAGGAAACCGACGACCAACTCCAGGCCATCGAAGACGTCGCCGCCGACCTGAATTCCGGCCATCCCATGGACCGCCTCGTGGTCGGCGATGTGGGCTTCGGCAAGACCGAAGTCGCCATGCGCGCCGCCTTCGTCGCCGCCACCACCGGCAAGCAAGTGGCCGTCATCGCACCCACCACGCTGCTGGCCCGCCAGCACGCCAAAAGCTTCCAAGACCGCTTCCGTGGCTTCCCAATCAAGGTCCGCCAACTCAGCCGTTTCGTGTCCTCGAAGGACGCCGCCGACACCCGCAAGGGCATCGCCGAGGGCACCGTCGACATCGCCATCGGCACCCATGCCCTGCTGGCGAAACAGGTGAAGTTTCAGAACCTCGGCCTGCTGGTCATCGACGAGGAACAGCATTTCGGCGTCACCCATAAAGAGCGCCTGAAAGAGATGCGCTCCGACGTCCACGTCTTGACCCTGTCCGCCACGCCCATCCCCCGCACGCTCCAGATGTCGCTCACCGGCGTCCGCGACCTCTCCATCATCGGCACGCCCCCGGTCGACCGCCTGGCGATCCGCACCTACGTCTCCGAATTCGACGCGGTCACCATCCGCGAGGCCCTGCTGCGCGAACATTACCGGGCGGGCCAAAGCTTCATGGTCGTCCCCCGCATCGCCGACCTGCCCGAGATGGAGGCGTTCCTGCGCGAACAGCTCCCCGAACTCACCTACGTCATCGCCCACGGCCAACTCGCGGCCGGCGATCTGGACGAGCGGATGAACGCCTTCTACGATGGCAAGTACGACGTCCTCCTCAGCACCACGATCATTGAGAGCGGCATCGACATTCCCACCGCCAACACCATGGTCATCTGGCGCGCCGACATGTTCGGGCTCAGCCAGCTCTACCAGATCCGGGGCCGCGTCGGCCGCTCCAAGACCCGCGCCTATGCCTACCTGACCACCAAGCCAAAGGCGAAGCTGACCGTCTCGGCCGAGCGACGCCTCAAGGCGCTCGGCTCCATCGACGCGCTCGGCGCGGGCTTCAACATCGCCAGCCAGGACCTCGACATCCGCGGCGGCGGCAACATCATCGGCGAGGAGCAATCGGGCCACATGAGGGAGGTCGGGTTCGAACTCTACCAGAGCATGCTGGAAGAAACGATCGCCAAGCTGAAAGCCGGCACCGCCGACCTGCCCGACGCTTTGTCCGACGATTGGTCGCCCCAGATCGCCCTCGGCGTCCCCGTCCTCATCCCCGAAGACTACGTCCCCGACCTGGACACCCGCCTGGGCCTCTACCGCCGCCTATCGGGCCTCGACCGCAAGGTCGAACTGGAAGGCTTCGCCGCCGAACTCATCGACCGCTTCGGACCACTCCCGCGCGAGGTGAATGTCCTGCTGCGCGTGGTGCGCATCAAGTCGCTCTGCAAAGCGGCCGGGATCGCCAAGCTGAACGTGGGCGCCAGGGGCGCCACGGTGGAATTCCACCTCAACAAATTCGCCAAACCCGAGGGGCTGGTCGACTACATCAAGGCCAAGAACGGCGCCGCGAAGATCAAGGGCGACAAGCTGGTCCTGGTCCAGGATTTCGCGAAGGAAGCCGACCGCATCAAAGGCGCCTTCTCCATCGCGCGCGACCTGGCCGTGCATGCGGGCGCGGTGAAGGTGAAAGCCGACCCATAAGCGACGCTTCGTCCCTTGTCGCGCGCCCTATTTCCCCCCAATCTGCGTCGGTCACAGGGGAGCGATCATGGCGACGAACGACCTGCCGACCACCGCGCGCGTGGTCATCATCGGAGGCGGTGCCGTCGGCACCTCGGTGCAGTATCATCTGGCTCTGGCCGGTTGGACCGACACGCTGTTACTGGAACGGGACGAACTGACCGCCGGATCCACCTGGCACGCTGCGGGTAATTGCCCGAACTTCGCCGCCGATGCGGGTGTGATGGCGATGCAGGGGTATTCGACGTCGCTCTACCGGACTTTGGGCGAAACGGTGGATTATCCCATCAACTACCACGTCTCCGGCGCTGTCCGCCTGGCCCATACGCGCGAGCGGATGCAGGAATTCGAGCATGTCGCCGCCATGGGCCGCAGCCATGGCATGGAGATGGAGGTGGTCACCGCGAAGGAGATGCAGGACCGCCATCCGTTCATGGAGATCCATGACCTGGCTGGGGGACTTTGGGATCCGTGGGACGGGGACATCGACCCGGCTCAGCTGACCCAAGCTTTCGCGCGCGGCGCCCGGGCCATGGGCGCCCGGATCGCGCGGCATACGCCGGTGACCGGCGTGGATCGAGATGGGGACGAATGGATTGTGAAGACGGCAAAGGGCGACATCCACGCCGAGATCGTGGTGAATGCCGCGGGCTATTACGCCCGCCGCGTCGCCGAATGGTTCCGCCCCTTCGGCGGGCGCGATCTGCCGATGGTGGTGATGGGACACCAATACCTGTTGTCCGAGGACACCGAGGAGATCGCCGCCTGGTCGGCCGAACATGGCGGCAAAATCCCGATTCTGCGCGACGTCGACAGCTCCTACTACCTGCGTCAGGACCGGAACGGCTTCAATCTCGGACCTTATGAGGCGACCTGCCGGGCCTATTGGACAGACAGCGACGTGCCCGAGGATTTCTCGTTCCAGTTGTTCGAGGACGATCTGGACCGGATCGAGTGGCATATCGAAGACGCCTGCGCCCGCGTGCCGCTGCTGGGCCGGGCGGGGATTTCTAAGGTGATAAACGGCCCGATCCCCTATGCGCCCGACGGCCTGCCGCTGATCGGGCCCATGCCGGGCGTGCCGAACGCGTTCGAGGCCTGCGCCTTCACCTTCGGCATCGCCCAAGCGGGGGGCGCCGGGAAGGTCCTGTCGGAATGGATCACCGAAGGCGCGCCGGAATGGGACATGTGGTCGTGTGACCCGCGCCGCTTCACCGGCCATGTGGATCGGGAGATCGCGAAGGCCCAGGGCATGCAGACCTACGGCCATGAATACGCCATGCATTTCCCCTGGCGCCGGTTCCCTGCGGGTCGGGACGCGAAGGTGTCGCCGTCCCATGATCGTCTGTTGGAATTGGGGGCGCAGACTGTCGCCGCCAATGGCTGGGAGCGGGCGGCGTGGTTCGCGCAGGCGGGCGATGATATCTCCGATGAGGCCACCCATACCTGGGAGCGGCAGGGGCCGTGGCACGACCGGGTGCGCGCCGAATGCGAGGCCGTGCGCGATGGCGTCGGCGTGCTGGATCTGCCCGGCTTCACCCGGATGAGCCTGTCGGGCGAGGGCGCGGCGGAGTGGCTTTCGGCTCGGATCGCCGGGCGGCTGCCCAAGGTCGGGCGGATCGGCCTGGCCTACTTCCCGGACGACAAGGGACGCGTGGTGACCGAGATGACTCTGCTGCGGCAAGGGGAGGATCGGTTCACCCTGAT